>JBGPIX010000053.1:0-19688 GCA_041485085.1 Candidatus Acidiferrum sp. | reverse complement strand
CGCGCGGAATAATTCCCGAGAAGTGAGAAAGATTCGGATGGAGGAGCTACTGTGCGCGTATCGGTGATGGTTGGCGTTCTGGCTGGACTGTTGGCGATTCCTGCGTTGGCGCAAGAACCCGCGGGCAAGCCGATCTTCAAGCTGCAAGAGGTAATGATCCCGGTGCGGGATGGAGTGAAGCTGCAAACGGCGATCTTGACGCCGGTGGATCAACAGGGGCCGCTGCCGATTCTATTTCGGCGCACGCCGTATGGAGTTCCGGAAAAGCCGCCGGAGCAAATGCCTGCGTCTCTGAAAGAGCTGGCACAGGACGGCTACATTTTCGTCATCCAGAATCTCCGCGGGCGATTCAAGTCGGAAGGGGTCTTCGATCTGACTTCGCAGGCCGATTTGAGCAATCCCAAAGCGACCAGCGAGACGACCGACGCTTACGACAGCATCGAGTGGCTGGTAAAAAATGTACCCAACAACACGGGCAAAGTGGGAATGTACGGAGTTTCTTACGACGGGCTGACCACGGCAATGACGCTGCTGCAGCCGCACCCAGCGTTGAAGGCGATCAGCGAGCAGGCTTCACCGGTCGACCAATGGATGAACGATGACGACCATCGCTTCGGAGCGCTACGCGAGAGCTACGATTTTGAATACGCGGTTATGGAACAAGCCGACAAGAACTCGAATACGCATTTCGAGTTTGAGACCTACGACACGTATCAGTGGTATCTGGATCTGGGCCCGCTTTCGAATATCAACGCGAAATATCTGCACGGGAAAATTCCTTATTGGAATTCGACAATCGATCATCCAGATTACGACGAGTTCTGGAAGAAGGAAGCCTGGGTGCGGCAGTTGCACGCCTCAACCGTGCCAAACCTGAACGTGGCGGGATTCTGGGATCAGGAAGACCCCTGGGGGCCGTGGCAGATTTTCAGGCATGCGGGGGAGCATGACCCCGAGCACACAAATTTTATTGTGGCGGGTCCGTGGTTTCACGGGCAGTGGCAATCGCCAAAAGGGGACAGCATCGGGCTGATTCCATTCGCGGGACACGAAACGGCGCGGGAGTTTCGCGAAAATATCGAAGCGCCGTTTTTCCAGTATTACCTGCACGGCAAAGGCGAGAAGCCGAAGTGGCAAGCCAGCACGTTTCAAAGCGGTTCAAATAGTTGGCACACTTACGCCGCGTGGCCACCGAGAGAAGCGCAGGCGACAAATTTATATTTGCACGCGGATGGCACACTTTCGTTTACCGCGCCGGCCGCGGGAGAAGGAGTGAAGACTTACCGCGAATATGTCTCTGATCCGGCAAATCCCGTGCCGTACCGGCAGCGGCCGATTTCGCCGACGTATCCGGCGGGGGACTGGCGGACGTGGGAGATGGCGGATCAGCGTTTTGTGGATGGCCGGCCCGATGTGCTGACGTTCGTGAGCGCGCCGCTGGACCATGACATCACCATTACCGGACCGCTAGCAGCCGCGCTATTCGCTTCCACTTCCGGAAGCGACAGCGATTTTGTGGTGAAGCTCATCGACGTATTTCCGCAGGACGCGCAGAAAAATGCTTGGGAGGCGGAGGCAGGCCCCAAGCCAGGGCAGTACGCACAATCGTTGAATGGATATGAATTGCCGATCGCGATGGAAGTGCGGCGCGGGCGCTACTTGGAGAGCTTTGAGACTCCGCACGCCCTAACGGCGAATCAGCCGACAGAGTGGAGCATTTCTCTGCGCGACCACGACCATGTTTTTCTGAAGGGTCATCGTATGATGGTGCAGATTCAGTCCACGTGGTTCCCGCTGATTGACCGGAATCCGCAAAAGTTTGTGCCCAGCATTTACAAGGCGGTAGCGTCTGACTTCACTCCAGCGACTCAGCGGGTCTATTGCTCGCCAGAGATGCCTTCGCATCTGGTTTTGCCGGTGATGAAGTAAAAAGAAAATAGCGGGGGACAAATCTAAGGGCGCTTCGAAACGATAATCGCCCAGAGGAAATTGTTCGGCGCGGCGAAATGAGATAAAAGACGGTTAGGAAAACGCTCGACAGAAGAGCGGTTCCCGCATTATTGTCAGACGCAAGACTGACCGAGCAGACCCTCGCAAACCACGGAGAAACCCAGCCACCATGTCCAGTCCCTTAGAGCTCGAGTTTGTGCTCGTGTCCGGAGACTATGCGGTGATGAACGTCGTATCGGGTGGCGTGAAAAAATATGGCGCCAAATTTCTTTTGGTTCCCACGGCGGAAGCGGCGCGCGATTGCCTGAAGCGGCGGAAGATTGACGGCGTTTTTGTCGATCTAGATGTGCCGGGAGCGCTGGGAGTGATGGAAGGAATTCGTAAAGGGACATCGAACAGCAAGGCGGTGATTTTTGCCTGCGTTGCGGATTCCAAGGAATACACACGCGCGCTGAGCGCGGGCGCGAACTTTCTTCTGCGGAAGCCCTTGCAGGAAGATAGCGTCGCGCTGCACATCACTATTGCGAAAGAGTTGCTGGACCGCGAGCGACGGCGGTACTTCCGGCACCCCGTGAGTATCCCGGTGGTCCTGAAGGATGGGGAAGCGGAGCAACATGCCCGGATGACGGACCTAAGCGAGGGCGGGATAGCGGTGCGTACAACGAAAGCGCTGAAGCATTCCTCGGTCATAGATTTCGCATTTGATTTGTCGCTGGGAGCAAGCGTCAGCGGTAAAGGGCAGGTTGCGTGGATCAACTCGGAAGGGCAAGCGGGGATTGTACTGCAGGTTTTCCACGGGAAGGGGCGCGAGCATCTGGAGGCATGGCTGACGGCACAGGAGCAACTTGCTCTCAAAAACAATCCGCCCGAAGGGTGAGAGAGAGCAGGCAAAAAAGGTGCGAAACCAGAATTTACAAGAATGGCGCGGTCGAGCGCACTAGTTGATCGTACGGTGAAGGACAGCGGCGATTTGGCGCATTTCGTCGGCAAGGGCGATAAATTCCTCCGGGAGGAGAGACTGCATGCCGTCGGAGAGAGCTTTGTCCGGCTCATGATGGACTTCGATGAGGAGGCCGTCGGCGCCGACGGCTACAGCGGCGCGAGAAAGCGGCAAGACTTTGTGGCGCTTGCCGGTGCCGTGGCTGGGATCGACGAAAATGGGGAGATGGCTGCGTTTTTTGACGGCAGGGACGACGGCGAGATCGAGCGTGTTGCGCGAAAAATCGGAGAACGTGCGCACCCCGCGTTCGCAGAGCATCACGTTGTAATTTCCCTCGGACAGCACGTACTCGGCGGCCATCAGGAATTCGTCGAGCGTGGCGGACATGCCGCGCTTTAGCAGAACGGGCTTTTTGGCGCGGCCAGCACGTTTGAGCAGAGAGAAATTCTGCATGTTGCGCGCGCCGATCTGGATGACATCGGCGTACTCCTCGACGAGGTCGAGCGATTCATTGTCGATCGCTTCGGTAACGATGCCGAACCCGTGAGCGGCGCGAACTTTCGAAAGAATTTTCAAGCCCTCCGCGCCGAGACCCTGAAAGCTGTACGGAGAAGTGCGCGGCTTGTAGGCGCCTCCACGAAAGAGCCGTGCGCCGGATTTTTTGACGCGTGCGGCGATGGCCAGGCATTGCTCCTCAGTTTCTACCGCACAGGGTCCCGCGACGAGCGCGATATGATTGCCGCCGACAATCACGTCGCCCGAGGGCGTGGGGATTCGAATGATGCTGTCTTCCTGCTTGGTATCGCGGCTGACCAGTTTGTAAGGCTTGCTGACGGGGATGCATTCGACGACGCCTGGGAGGGATTCGAGGATGCCGAGGTCGATGGCGCCCTTGTTGCCGGTAATGCCGATGGCCGTGCGGAGCGACCCCGGCATGGGATGCGCTTTCAACCCGAGGCTTTCGATGCGCTTGCAAACGGCGCGGACCTGATCCTCGGTGGCGTGCGACTGCATGACAACCAGCATGAATGGCTCCCCAGCGCGGTGCGTAATCATTGAGTCTACGGCAAGCCAACTGAGCGCCGCAAATCGTGGACGGTGGGTTATGCGAGAGCCAGTTCCTTGGTTTTCGCGGCATGAGGGAAGGGACGCACTCTTGGCTGCTTGGCCCGCTGCGCTCGCCATAAATCATGCTGGATTTGCATGCGCAGCCAGAATTTTGGCGAGGTACCGAGTGCGGCCGACAACCGCAGGGACATGGCCGCGGTAATGCCAGCGTGCCCATTGAGGATGCGGGAGAGGTGGGCGCGCGTCACGCCCAGACGAGAGGCAGCTTCCTTGACGCTCATATCGCCCAGGTAATCCTTCAATACCTCTCCCGGATGCGCTGGATTGAAAATCATCAAGTTAGTCTCTTTCGAATGATACGCTTGGCAGAGGAAAGTGCGAAGAGCGCGTGTGGTAGAATAAATAGTTTATGACGGAACCGAAACTCTCAACAGGCATGCCTGAACAGCCCCTCGTCCAACCGACCCAGTTCGATCCTGAAGACGAATATCGCCCGGAACCCGAGCCTGAACCCCTGCCTCCATCGTGGATGGATGGCAGCATGCGGATTGGGATTCACACATCCATTGCGGGAAGCTACCTGAATGCGCTGGAATCGGCCCGCAAGCTGGGCTGCAACGCGCTGCAAATCTTTTCGGCTAGCCCGCGAATGTGGCAGGGCGGGTCAGCGCGGATTCCGGAAGTGGATGCGCAGGCATTTCGCGCACGACGGGATGAGCTGCGGCTCGGGCCGCTGGTCATCCATGCAAATTACCTGATCAATCTGGCGTCCGAGCAGCGCATGTTGCAGACGCGATCGATCCAGGCCTTTCACGATGAAATCGTGCGCGCCATGGCGTTGGGCGCGGATTTTCTGGTGGTGCACCCAGGGGCGCGGGGCGAGTCGACAATGCAGCAGGCAATCTCCACGATTGTGGAGTCGGTGAAGCAGGCTTCCAAACGTGCGCCGATGGGTGGGTTGCAGATCCTGATCGAAAACACCGCGGGGATGGGGACGGCGGTGGGCGCGCGGCTCGAAGAAATCGGCGAGATTTTGGCTGGTTTGCGCAACTTGCCGGTAGGGGCGTGCCTGGATACGGCGCATCTTTTTGCCGCGGGATACGACATCAAGAGCGAGGCTGGCTTGGCTTCAACAATCGGACAGATTGACGGCGCGATCGGGCTCGAAAACGTGCCCGTGATTCACGCGAATGATTCGAAGATTCCACTGGGCGGGCGCGTGGACCGGCACGAGCATATCGGAAAAGGAAAGATTGGAGCCGAAGCGTTCGCGAGGATTCTACAGCACCCGCGATTCGGCACGGCGGGGCCGGAAGGTTTGACGGGGCGGGCGTTTATTGCGGAGACGCCCATTGATGAACCGGGGGATGACCGGCGGAACGTGGCCGCGCTATGGGAATTGGCGGGATTGAAGGAACAGGCGCCGGAAGCGGAGAAAGGATTCTCCATGCTTACGGCGGAGCTGCAAAAGAGAATTGCAATCCACAGAAAGACAGAAAAGAAGAGAAATGTTAGCGCCGAGACGCCGAGACGCATAGAGAAGAAAGCGCGGAAGAAGAAGGCCGGAGCGAAAAAGAGTTCAGCAAAAAAGAAAAGGGGATAAGCGGGCGTGGCGGAACAGAACACACCAGGCAGCGCAACAGCGGCGGGGTCGGGGTACGATCCGCAGAAAATTGAAGTGAAGTGGCAGAAGCGCTGGGCGGAAGCGCGCGTATTCGAATCAGAGGTCGACCCGTCAAAGCCCAAGTATTACGTGCTGGAGATGCTGCCGTATCCGAGCGGCACGCTGCACATGGGCCACATGCGCAACTACACGATCGGGGACGTGGTGGCACGCGTAAAGCGCATGCGCGGATTCAACGTCATGCATCCGATGGGCTGGGATGCGTTTGGCCTGCCTGCGGAAAACGCGGCGATCAAGAACAACACTCACCCACGCGAGTGGACCAACAAGAACATAGCGGAAATTCAGCGTGGGCTGCGGCGCTTTGGCTTCAGCTACGACTGGCGCCGGGAGATTTCGACGTGCGAGCCCGAGTATTACCGCTGGAACCAGTGGTTCTTCCTGCGCATGCTGGAGCGCGGGTTGGCGTACCGGAAAAAAAGCCGGGTGAATTGGTGTCCCAAGTGTTGCACCGTGCTGGCGAACGAGCAGGTCGTGAATGGCGGATTCTGTTGGCGCCATGAAGACACGCGGGTGGAATCGCGCGAAATCGAGCAGTGGTTCCTGAAGACGACGGCTTACGCGGATCAGTTGCTGGATGATTTGAAGGAACTCGAGGGCGGATGGCCGGAGCGCGTCATCCTGATGCAGAGGAATTGGATCGGGAAGTCGCAGGGCGCCAAGGTGAAGTTCGCGGTGGCGGATGTGGCCGAGGCAGGACCGATCGAAGTTTTTACCACGCGCATTGACACGATTTATGGCGCGACGGCGGTAATTCTTGCGCCAGGTCATCCGCTGGTTGCGAAATTGTTGGAAGGTTCTCCGGGTCGGGCAGAAGCGGAAGCGAAACTTACCAAGATGCGGCAGACTTCGGTGAAGACGGAAGATTTGGCGACGATGGAGAAGGAAGGGTTCTTCATCGGGCGATACGCCGTCAATCCCTTCAGCGGTGAGAAAATTCCGATCTGGGTTGGGAATTTCGTGCTGATGGAATACGGTACGGGGGCGATCATGGCGGTTCCCGCGCATGATGAGCGGGATTTCGAATTTTGCACCAAGTATGGCTTGCCGAAGCCCGTTGTGGTTGTGCCGCAAACTCAAGACCCATGCTCAAAAACCGAGGGGGGGCCATCCGCCGCATCGAAGACAATGTCAACCGGTGGCGTATTCACAGAATTTGGAGTCAGCGTAAATTCTGGGCCGTACAGCGGGATGGAGAGCGCTACGGCGATCGCGAAGATGGCGGCGTTTGCGGAACAAAAAGGATTTGGGCGCGCGGAAACTATTTTCCGGCTGAAGGACTGGGGAATTTCACGCCAGCGTTACTGGGGCACGCCGATCCCGGTCGTTTATTGTTCGAAAGACGGGATGGTGCCGGTGCCCGACAAAGATTTGCCGGTACTGCTGCCGCCTAATCCGAAGCTCACGGGCATGGGAGAATCGCCGCTGGCCTCTACGCCGGAGTTCGTCAACACGACTTGCCCGAAGTGCGGCGGACCTGCGAAGCGCGAAGCCGATACGATGGACACGTTTGTGGATTCCTCCTGGTATTTTTACCGCTACGCGGACGCTCACAACGACAAGGCACCTTACGATTCGGCGAAGGTGGCCTATTGGTTTCCGATCGACCAATACATCGGCGGAATTACTCACGCCATCCTGCATCTGCTCTACTCGCGTTTCTGGTGCAAGGTGATGCGCGATCTTGGATTGATCACGCACAATGAGCCTGCGGCACGGCTTTTTACGCAGGGCATGGTGCAAAAGGGCGGCGTAGCCATGTCCAAGTCTAAGGGCAACGTGGTCGGCGCCGAAGACATGGCGGAAAAATACGGCGCAGACACGGGACGTCTTTATACGTTATTTGCCGCGCCTCCTGAGAAAGATCTGGAGTGGAGCGAGGAGAGCATCGAGGGCTCTTGGAGATTCCTCAACCGCGTGTATCGGCTTGTGGAGCGCCATGCGGGATCGGTTCGCGGAGTGAAAAGTGGAAACGCCAATGCCATCTCGGCTTCGCCAAAAGAAAAAATTCTTCTGCGCAGGGCACACCAGACACTTCGGCGGGTAACGAGCGATTTCGAAACGCGCTGGCACTTCAATTCGGCAATTGCGCTGATTATGGAGCTGACCAACGAGATTTATTTGCAGGAGCCGCTGGATCAGGGCGTCCGTCCGGAAGTTCGCAAAGAAGTGCTGGAACTACTGACTCTTATGCTGGCACCGATGACGCCGCATCTCGCTGAAGAACTGTGGGAAATGCTGGGGCACACCGGCGGATTGTGGACCGCGGGTTGGCCGGCGTTTGATGAAGCCCTCACGCGGGAAGACGAATTCGAAATCCCCGTTCAAGTAAATGGCCGTTTGCGAGGCAAATTGAAAGTTGCCGTGGGGACCGGAGAAGAAGAGGTGGTGAAATTGGCGCAAGCCGACGCGGTGATTGCGCCGCACCTAACCGGCAAAAGCATCGTGAAACGCATTTTCGTGCCAAACAAACTATTGAATCTCGTCGTGGCTTAAGGGGGATGGCATGATGGAGACTGCGGCAAGAATGGCAGCGAATGGAAAGCAACAGCAGGGAGGCAGGATGAAGGCGGAACTAGGCGGCGTCGTGGTTCTCGACTTCGGTGGGCAATACACCCGACTGATTGCGCGCCGCATCCGCGAACAGCAGGTGTTTTCCGCCGTTCTGCCATGCACGTCGACCGTTGAGGACATCCTAAAAATGGAACCTGCCGGAATCATTCTCTCGGGTGGGCCGAGCTCGGTGTATGACGCCGACGCCCCCAAATGTGATCCGAAAGTTCTGTCGCTGGGAATCCCAGTGCTGGGGATCTGTTACGGGATGCACTGGATCACGCACACATTGGGTGGCACGGTGGAGAAGGCGGAACGGCGGGAATATGGCCGCGCGCAATTGAGTCTAGGGGAAGCCAAAGAGCACGCGGGATCCAAGCTCTTCGCGGGGCTCCCAGCGTCTCTCCGCGTGTGGAACAGCCATGGCGACCACGTACGGGCGCTCCCGGAAGGTTTTCGCACTACCGCCCGGACGGAAAATGCGGTCGGCGCCGTGGAAAATCCGGAGAAGAAGATTTATGCCGTGGAGTTCCACCCGGAAGTGAATCACACGGAACATGGGACCGAACTGCTGCGCAATTTTCTGTTTCGCGTCTGCGAAGCCAAGCCGAAGTGGAGTGGCGCGGCATTTATTGAGGAGACGACGGCGGCCATCCGCGAAAAAGTAGGGAATAAGTGGGCCATCTGCGGGCTGAGCGGCGGCGTGGACTCCACCGTAGCGGCAGTTCTGGTGCACCGGGCAATGGGCACGCGGCTGACGAACATCTTCGTGAATACGGGGATGCTGAGGAAGAACGAGTTCGAAGAGACGCTGGAGATGCTGCGCGACCGGCTTAAACTCCATGTCATCGGGGTGGATGCCTCGAAACGCTTCCTCGCTCAATTGAAAGGGGTTACCGACCCCGAGGAAAAGCGCAAGCGCATTGGCAGGGAGTTCATCGCCGTCTTTGCCGAGGAAGCTCAGAAGCTCCAGGCCGGCGAGGCCCACGGCGAGATTGGCTATCTGGTCCAAGGAACCCTCTACCCAGATGTGATCGAATCCGTATCCGTGAAGGGACCCTCTGCCACCATCAAGACGCACCATAACGTTGGCGGATTGCCCGAAAAAATGCCGTTTGCCCTGATTGAGCCCCTCCGGGACCTCTTTAAGGACGAAGTTCGCCGAATCGGGAAGGAATTGGGCTTACCAGAAGAGATATTGGTGAAACACCCGTTTCCGGGGCCGGGGCTGGCCGTCCGGCTGCTCGGCGAGATTACCCGTCCACATCTGGTAACTCTCCAGGATGCCGACGCGATCGTTGTCGAGGAAATTCGGCGTGCCGGGCTGTATAACAAGGTGTGGCAAGCATTTGCGGTGCTTTTGCCGGTGCGGAGCGTGGGTGTGATGGGCGATGGACGAACCTATGGATTGACAGTGGCGGTGCGGGTGGTGGAGTCCGATGACGCCATGACAGCGGATTGGGTCCGGCTGCCCGGGGAAGTACTAGGACGTATCTCTACCCGCATCGTCAATGAAGTAACCGGAGTCACACGGGTGGTTTACGATATCAGCTCCAAACCGCCTAGCACGATCGAGTGGGAATAGTTTGCCAAATAGGGTGGCTATTGACCGAGGGAGAGGACTTGGGACACCCAGAACGAAACCTTGCTGAAAATCTGAAGACCGACAAGAAAACAGGCCGCGTAGCGGGGACACGCGGCCTTTCCCTTAGGTCCCAATGAAACAGAACGGCAACAATCGTGGAAGCCTGATCGCGAAACTAGCGGTTGGCCATTTTCTGGGCCATGTACAGAATGAGCTTGCGATCCCCTTCTTCCACTTTGCTCAGCAAGCGGCGAAGCTTGTTGAGAAAGCGTGCATCTTTACCGACGCTGCCCCAGGCGATGTCGTCCGACGATTTACGCTTGGGAAGATTCGGCAACTGCGGCGGTTCCTCACCGTCATAAAAGAGTTGATAGAGTGGGCACTCGAGAGCACGAGCGAGTTTTTCCAACGTTTCGATGGCCGGAACAGTGTGGCCATTCTCAACGCGGGAAATATAACAACGAAGCAGCCCCGTTCGTTTTTCGATGTCGCCCTGGGAGAGTTTCTTTTCTTCGCGGAGTGCGCGAAGGCGGTCACCAATAATCATGCAGGTATTATTCCATGTAGGTAAGATGGGAATCAAGTGCAAAGTTACAGTTGTGAAATGAAACGTTTGATGCAGGTTCAGGCATCCAGGAGCAAATAGCCGTAACCAAAAGCCCATGGCGCGCGTCCCAAAAGTGGAACCCTTATACCCACCCCCCTCGGTGGGAGCCGTACTGGCGCGCTCCTCCAAGCCCGTCGGCGCGACGGATGACCGCGAGCTGGTTCGCCGGGCCCAGGGAGAGGACAAGGAGGCTTTTGAGGAGCTTATCCGGCGGCATCAACACCGGGTGTTTGCCGTGGCCGGCGGTATTCTGCGAAAGCGAGAGGATGTGGAAGACATCGCCCAGCAGGTTTTTGTTAAGGCGTATTTCTCGCTGAAGCGGTTCGATCAGCGAGCGGCATTTAGCACCTGGCTGTATAAAATCACGGTGAATGAATGTTGGGATTTGCTTAGAAAGAAGAAGGTTCGGCCGCTGGTGTACGAATCCGACTTAAGTGAGGAACAAGCCAAGCACGTCATGACGTCGGCGGAAAAAGTGAATCCCGGGCCGGATATCAGCGAGCGGCTCGAAGCGCGGGAGAACGTGGAGCGACTGCTGGAAGGATTGGACGAGCGAGACCGGCTGATGCTGATCCTGAAGGAAGTGGAGGGGTACTCGATCGAGGAGATTGCTGAGGTTCTGAACTTGAACGGCAATACGGTCAAGGTAAGGCTTTTTCGGGCGCGGCGCCGGGTGGTAAGCCAGGCCAAGAAGCGTGGAGATTGAGGACGGAAGCAAAGTAGTGAGGAGGCGGGTATGTGGAACCTGCTGAAGAAGAGTGATGAAGAGTGCGGGAAGTTCCTGGATTTGCTGGAGAATTCCGCCGCGGCTCGCCCTGAAGCTGTGAGCGTCGAACAGTTAGGCGAGTTCTTGTCTCGGGCGGAGCGCGCCCACATCGCCTCCTGCGTGAGCTGCCAAGAAGCGGCAAAAGATCTTCTTGCGACCCGGAAAATCTTCAAGGCTGTTTCCTCCAGCGCAGAAATGGAGAGGCCGTGGTTTGCAACTCGGGTGATGGCGGCCATCGCTGCACGTGAGAGGGAATTAGCGGAAGCAACTAGCACGTGGCTGGCCGTGCCGAAGTTTGCTTCGCGCCTGGCCATGGCTTCAGGCGCGCTCTTGCTCGTAACGTGTACCTGGCTGTATGAAAGACCGCTTCCGCCGCCAATCCAGCAAGTCAGCGCATTGACTGCACAGGAATCGCTCTTTGAGGCGGCGACTACCGTGAATCAGGACGATGATCTTGTCAACATGCAGGAGAACAATCGATGAGCGCGATGTCGGCAACCCGGAAAGCGGCCCTGTGGGTCGGCGTGGTTTTCGTTCTGGGTGCGGCGTTGGGCGGAATGATTGGCTACGGTTTTGCGCACCGTTCGGTGTCAGCGGCGCCCGCAGCACAGACCGAAGCGGTCCGGCGCGCGCAAAGAGTGGAACAACTCACCAAGGATCTGAGCCTTACAAGCGCACAGGCGCAGCAATTGGATGCGATCATTTTGCAGCGGCATGCGGAGTCCCAGGCCATTCACGACCAAATGGATTCACAAATCGAACAGGTGCGTCAAAAAGCGCGTGATCAGATTCGCGCGATCCTCACCCCAGAGCAGAAGCCTAAGTTTGAAGATTTCCTGAGAGATCTCGACCAAAAGAGGAAACACAACGGCCCGCCCTCCGGGCGCTAGAAACGCAGCGCATCGGCTCTACAGTTTGACGATGGTCTTGCCGGTGTTGCCGCCGGTGAAGAGCATATTGATGGCGTCGGGCGCCTTTTCCAGACCTTCCACGATGGTCTCGCGGTCCTTCAGCTTTCCGAACATTTTCCACTGACCTAGCTGCGTTGCGGCTTCCATGAAGCGCGAAGCGTAATCCAAGATAATGAAGCCCTGGACACGGAGACGCTTGACCAGGATTTGGCCCAGACTGGCGAGGCCGGGGTCTTCCTTCGTATAGCCAGAGATGAGTCCGCAGACAACGACGCGGCCGTGGAGATTCATGCGGTTCAGGACTTCCTGCATGATTTCGCCGCCGACGTTTTCAAAATCGATGTCAATTCCGTTGGGAGTGGCGGCAGCGAGCTTTTCTTTCCAGTCCGCGTGCTTGTAGTTGATGGCGGCGTCAAAACCGAGATCCTTGGTGATCCAGGCGCATTTGTCGTCGGTACCGGCGATGCCAACGACGCGGCAGCCGTGAATTTTTCCAATTTGCCCGACGATGCTGCCAGTGGCGCCGGCGGCGGCGGAGACGACGAGTGTTTCGCCCTTCTTGGGCGCGGCGATCTCCATGCCGAAAAAAGCGGTGAGGCCGTTGATACCGAGGACGCCGAGGAAGACGGTGTCCGAAACGAAAGGAATCTTCGGCAGTTTTTGGAAGGAGCGCTTGGTGGATTCATCGAGGACGACGTATTCCTGCAAGCCGGTCAGGCCGGTGACGCGGTCGCCCTTCTTGTAATCGGGATGGCGCGACTCGACGATTTCGGCGAAGCCAAACGCGCGCATGACATCGCCAATGGCCACGGCAGGAAGGTACGTGTCTGCGACCATCCAGATACGCATCGTCGGATCGATCGAGAAATATTTGACGTGCGCGAGAGCCTGGCCGTCTTTCAGTTCGGGCACTGGGGATTCAGAGAGTTGCAGATCGCCGGGCGCAAGCAGCCCTTTCGGACGATTCTGAAGCCGAAGTTGGCGATTGGTATTCGACACTTTAGAAGGGAATGTCCTCGTCGGAGATTTCGGGGCCGCCGCCGGAAGGAGCGCCACCTCCACCACCGTAAGAATCGTCGGCAGGCGCGTGCTGGTCGTGCTCATCGCCGCCGGAGCGTACTTGTGAGCCGCCACCTCCGCCGCCTGCGGCAGCGCCATCGGCGCGGCCGCCTAGCATGCGGAAATTGGTGGCGACAATTTCAAAGCTGGTGCGCTTTTGGCCTTCTTTGTCCTGCCACTCGCGGGACTGAATGCGGCCTTCGATGAAGATGAGCGAGCCCTTCTTTAGATATTGCTGCGCGATCTCCGCCTGCTTGCCCCAGACGACAATTTTGTGCCACTCGGTGCGCTTTTGGCGTTCGCCGTTCTTGTCCTTGTAAGTTTCATCGGTGGCCATGGAAAAATTTGCGACGGCCTGGCCGCCGCCGGTGTAGCGCGTTTCGGGATCGCGGCCTAACCTGCCGACGAGAATGACTTTATTCACAGACATGTACGAATTCCCCCTGCGACGGCGAAGATAACACGCGAGGAAGGAAAAGGGAAATCGCAGCAGAGAAGCAGATCGACCTGCGCCAGGAGTAAACCGAATTGACAATAAACCGGTGGCAGCCTAACGTTCCCCCTTCGATTTGTCGAGTGGAGGATTTCACCTTGGACAGAAAACAAATCGTTTGGTTGACGGCGGTGGCTGGCGCTTTCGTCCTGGTATTCGCCACAACAAATGTCACCCAAGCGCAACAATCTAGCGCGCCTGCTGCCGCGCCGGTCGGTATGTTTGATAGCCAAGGAGATATCGGAACGGTCCTCCATCCTGGCTCCGTGGAATATGACGCGGCGAAGGGTAGCTATGCGATGTCGGCCAGCGGCGAGAACATGTGGTTCACCAAAGACGCTTTCCAATTCGCGTGGAAGAAGATGTCTGGTGACGTCACGCTGACCGCGGACATCTCCTTTCTCGGCAAAAGCGCGCAGGAGCATCGCAAGGCAGTGCTGATGGTTCGCCAGAGCCTGGAGGCGGATTCGCCATATGCGGACGTGACGCTGCATGGCAACGGGATGACCGCACTGCAATACCGGGACGAGAAGGGCGCGCTCACGCACGAAGTGCAAGCTGGCACCTGGTCGCCCAAACGACTGCGCATTGAAAAGCACGGCGCGTACTTCACGATGTGGCTCGCGTATGAAGACGGCGTTTTTCGTCTGGCAGGCGGGTCGGCGCGACTCGAATTCAAGGAGCCGTTTTACGTGGGGATTGGCCTCTGCAGCCACGATAAAGACGTGGTGGAAAAAGCCGTATTTACGAATGTCGATTTGAAAGCGGCTGCGCCGGCGGCCGCTGCGGCGACGACGCTGTACAGCATGCTCGAAGTGGTCACGGTGAATTCCACGGACCGGACCGTGATTTATGTTGCTCCGGAGCGGTTTGAGGCGCCCAACTGGATGCCAGATGGAAAGACTCTTCTGTTCAATCGGAACGGGCGCATAGAAAAGATTGCGGCGACGGGCGGAACTCCGCAGGTTCTGGACACCGGATTCGCAACGCGTTGCAACAACGACCATGGGATTTCGCCGGACGGCACGCAGTTGGTTATCAGTGACCAGTCGCAGGAAGAACATCGCTCGCTCGTCTACATCGTGCCGATTGGTGGCGGTACACCACGGCGCATCACTCAGAAATCTCCTTCGTACTGGCATGGCTGGTCACCGGATGGAAAAACGCTGGCGTTCGTCGGCGAGAGGAACGGCGATTTCGATATCTATGCGATACCCGCTGCCGGAGGCGAGGAGACGCAACTGACCACCGCCAAAGGGTTAGACGACGGCCCGGAATACTCGCCCGATGGGAAGTACATTTACTTCAACTCCGAGCGCACCGGACACATGCAGATCTGGCGAATGCGCGCGGATGGAAGCGAGCAGGAGCAGATTACGTTTGGCGAAGAGAACGATTGGTTCCCGCACCTCTCGCCGGATGGGCAGCAGATGGTCTTCGTGACATTTGACGCCAGCGTGAAAGGCCATCCGGAAAACAAAGATGTGATGCTGCGCATGATATCGCTGAAGGATAAGAAGATTACCGTCCTGGCGAAATTGTTTGGCGGACAGGGAACGATGAACGTGCCGTCGTGGTCGCCGGACGGGAAGCAGTTCGCATTTGTCAGTTATCAGTTGGTGCCCGATGGAAACGCCGGGAAATGAGCGGAGATCGCGAAGCGTCCGCAGGGTTGAAAGTTAAAAGTTGAAAGTTGAAGCGGAGAGAATCCTCACCGCTGAAGGGGTAAGCTGCCGGGGCGTCGAATTGCAGTCTAGTTAACCATGACTGGACCCCCTCCCTCCGTTTTCTGTAAGTGTTGCATCTAAAGGACTTAGTCTCTCCGTAAGTAGTTTAAAATCAACAACACTTGCAGGCTGCCTCATAAGTGTTGATTCTAAACATAGTTAAAGACGGTCATTTCGATCATTCATGCAAGTGTTGATTCTAAATAGGTTAGCAGAAAAAAACGCCAAGCCACTTAAAAATTGGGGCATGCAGACCAAGGCATTGGTGCGTACAATTACCTGCAAGGTAGTGTACCACGCGGATAAAAACAATCAAGGGAAATTGAAGTAAGACGTGCGGTAAGCGCGTTACCCAAACACTGAGGGTTAGGAACCCGCATCAGATTTTCGATTGGCTGTATCAAGCTAACCTGCGAAAATGCCAAGCAGTGGTGAAACTGTGAATCCTTCTCTTCGCAGAGTCTTGGCCGACTCCCATGTCTCTGCCGTCGCCATCGCGGTGCTTCTCTTTCGATCGCTTGACTCCGCAATCTGGGTTTTGTGGGGTCCGATTTCCTTGGCCATCCTTACTGTTCCCAACTTTCCCCACATGGACCATTTCAGCCTATTCATTACAATTTCATATCTCTTCAATTCTTTGGTTTACCTGGTTGCAGCCGGGCTCGTATCTCGCTGGGTGTATGGCATGGGGCCGCTTCGTAGCTTGAGCAAATACCGCAACATACTAGCAAGGAGAAACCATGTTTAGCCGGTTGAAGCAGGCTCTGGTCGAAAGCTATGTTGGTGCTATCGCTCTCGGGTACCTCTTCGCTCAAGGCATTCTGCACTTCGTGAATATCTTTGCTTCCCCTGTTGCAGGCTGGATTTCGCGCAAGCAATATGGGGGATTGGTGCCGCGCACGACTTCTTTGCCGGGCTTCTCGCTCCAGGATGCATTGCCTGAGCTGGTCCGATTCGTCTTACTCCTGCTGGTCTGGTTGGTGCTGCTGCGCTGGCTTTATTTCAAGCCCCTCAAAAAAGAGACGTCCGAGCCAGTGCCGAATCCAGAACAAGCTGGATAAACGCGGAACTCTAGTGAATGGCCACACGATCACGGCGCCAGATCCCTTGTGGGCGCAATATCGGAGACTGATCCGCTATCTGAAATGAATGCCGACTCTGCGCCGCCTCTCCCTGGAGATCGACGGGCGGGAGGCAGTTCTGTACGGCGGTTAGAGGCCCTCAATTTTGCCCCCGTAGCACATTGGGAACGTGAACGAGACACGGCGTTGTGCGCGCGAAAGGCGCGGTCTACTCTGATGAAGCAATCATTTTGGTGTTCCGGTTCAGGGGAAACTGCGTGGACGCATGGGCCGGGTCACGGAGAACAGGACTCATCATGTCGGAACCCTTTCGTCCTTACGAAAAGCTGGTGGAGATCACGATCTTCGGGAAAAAGTTTCAGGTGCCGGAGCGGAATTCGCTTTTGAGGTGTTTCCAGTTTATCAGCCCGGAAACGATTCCGTACGGACGCTTTTGCTGGAATCAGGATTGCCAGTATTGCCGCGTGAGCTGCCAACTGCCGGATGAGGACGAGCCACATGAGATGCTAAGCTGCAAGTTCATTGTGATGCCCGGGATGGAAATCACGGAGATGAGCCAGGAATTAAAATGGTGCTTGCGCGCGAAACTGCCGTCGGATACGCCGGTTTCTTCTTGAGTCTACAGTGGTCAGTTTTCAGTAGTTAGTAAGAAAAGAGATGAGAGGCTGCAGTTTAGCCCACGCGTTTAGTTGCCGCGCCTAGTTTGCAGTAAGTAAAGAATCCAGGGAATCAGTCTAGACCTCGGCGTAAGATTTAGGTTCGCGCTGAAGAAACGCCGGGCTGAAGCCGGCCTCTACAAAGATTGTCGCACTGAAATTTGCGGTCGCGGCGGTATTCCACTACATTCTGAGTTGAACATGACAAGCTCAAATGCATTGGTGTGTGATGGGTGCGGGCAGGTGGCGTCGGCGGAACATATTGCGCGGCGGCTGCAGCGGCTGGAATGGACGACGCGGTACCGGCCAGTGCATATCAGCACGCTCTTGCTGGGCGCCTTTTCACCGCGCGACGAAAAGGATTTTCTGTATGCGCCAGGCGGAGAATTTCATGGGGAGGCGGCCCTGCTGCTGGATGCAGTGGGAATTTCCACAGCAGGAAAGGCAGTTGAAGCCGTGGACGCGGAGTTTCAGCGGGCGGGACTGTTTCTGACCCATGTCCTGGAGTGTCCGATCGAAGGCGAAGGAAGTCTGCCCGCGGAATTGCACGGCGCGTTGAAATCGCGGCTGGCGGCGGTGGCAACGCGGATCCGTCGTTCACTCAAACCAAAGCGTGTGATGGCCGTCACAGAAGCGCTAGCCTGCGTGGTGCAGGATGTGGCTATGCTTGATTTGGGCTGTCCGGTACTGCTGGATCGGGGAAAACCGTTCCGGCTGGAGAACTCTGCCGGAGAGAATGACCTTGAGCGGTTGCGAGAAGCTCTCGCGGGCGCCCCGAGGGACTGACCTGCCGGACAGGCGCGGACTGGCCGTTAGGAGCAGCGCAAATGGCCCTCGAAGCAGGTAGTAGACTTTTTTAACTGTGCTAGAATCAACTCGTTGACGGACTGCGTGCGCCGTAGGAGTACCACCGTGAAGAAACAAGCAAAATTTGGCGTTGGAATCGGAGTGATAATCATTTCGATGGCGTTTCTTGCATGGCTTGGCTATGGAGAAAGCAAGACTTATTATCACACCATCGCCGAACTGGAGACATTAAAAGGTTCCGAGAAAACCCAACGCATGCGCCTCGGCGGGACCGTTGCGCCGGGGAGTATCCGTCACCTCTCGGGACGCGTTGATTTTGTGCTGGAAGGGGAAGGAAAAACGCTTCCCATAAGCTACATTGGTACAGATCCATTGCCGGACACTTTTGTGGACAAGTCGCAAGCGCTCGTGGAAGGCCGTCCGGGTCCCGAGGGACGATTTGTTGCCGAAGTGGTGCAGGCGAAATGCGCTTCCAAGTATGAAGCAGCTCCGGGTGGCAAAGCGGGCGCTCCGCCCAGCTCCCCCGAGCGAAGCGGGATGTAGGGTACCCGGAGTTTCCGGGGGATAGGCGGGGTTGCCGTGGATGTATTCGGTTCCTTTGCACTCGTCTTAGCGTTTATTTGCGCGGTCTATGCGTTCGGCGGGGGAATCGCGGCAATCATCACGCGCCATCCGCTGCTGGTGAAAAGTACGCGGCAAGCAGGCATGGCCGCCTGCTGCCTGATTTTCCTAGCAACGTTCAGCCTCGAATATCTTTTCTTCAGCGATAACTTTTCCATCGCCTATGTGGTAGCGCACAGCAATCGCGACCTCTCCACATTTTATAAAATAGCGGCGTTGTGGGCAGGGCAGGAAGGTTCGCTGCTGTTCTGGAGCTTCCTGCTGGCCATTTATGTTTTTTCGGTGCTGGTCACCTACCGGAACAAGAACGGCGAGTTGATGCCGTACGTCGGCGTGGTGATGGCCGGCGTGCAGATTTTCTTCCTGACGCTGAACAACTTCGTTGCCAGCCCGTTCAAAGTGCTCGCATCACCGGGGGCGGATGGCGTCATGCATTACGTCGCGCGCGCCGATGGCAATGGATTGACACCGCTGCTGCAATACCCGGAAATGGTGATTCACCCGCCGAATCTTTATTCCGGTTACACCGGATTTACGATTCCGTTTGCTTTCGCGCTGGGCGCGCTTCTCGCTCGCTACCCGGGCGAGAAGTGGATTCATCTGACCCGCAAGTGGACGATGATCGCCTGGATGTTTCAGTCCATGGGAATTTTGCTCGGCGCGCATTGGGCCTACGCGGTGCTGGGCTGGGGCGGTTACTGGGGCTGGGACCCGGTTGAGAACGCGTCGTTTCTGCCGTGGCTGACGGGCACAGCGTTTCTGCACTCCGTGATGATGCAGGAAAAGCGTGGCATGATGAAGGTCTGGAATGTGTGGCTGGTGTTCATCACGTTCCTCCTCTGCATTCTGGGAACCTTCCTGACGCGCAGCGGCGTGGTCAGCTCGGTGCACGCCTTCGCACAATCCAGCATCGGTACATGGTTCGTGAGCTTTATTTCGCTGGTCATTCTGGTGTGCTTCGGGGCGTATCTAAAGAATCGCGATTACCTGAAAAGCGAGAATCAGCTGGATTCCATCGTTTCGCGCGAATCCAGCTTCTTGTTTAATAACCTGCTCTTGTTGGTGTTTTCCGTCGCTGTGCTTTCGGGAACACTCTTCGCCGTTTTTTCGGAGTGGATTACCGGCAACCGCATCAGCGTGGGCGCGCCGTTATTTAATAAGGTGACTATTCCCGTCGGG
>JBGPIX010000052.1:0-19842 GCA_041485085.1 Candidatus Acidiferrum sp. | reverse complement strand
GCGCGAACTTTTCACCGAGGAAACCACCACGGTCTTAGTTTTTGAAAACGGTGGCGTCCTCCGCCTCGCCGCGGCGGTGGTTCCCGGTCAGTTGCTTTTTCTCACCAACAAGGGAACCCGCCGCGAAGTCGTCGCCCAAGTCACCCGCAAGCGAGACTTCCGCCCGGCCAGTTGTTACGTTGAAGTGGAATTCAGCGAGCCGTCGCCAGGTTTTTGGGGCATCGACTTTCCCGAAACGCCGCAACTCGTGCCGGCAACTGTCCATCAAAAAGAAGCAGCCGAACTGGTGCATTCCGCCAAAATCATTCCCGGCAAACCAAGCGCCCCCGCCCCCACCACGCACGAAGTCACCGCGCTGAAGCAGGAAGTCGAAGCGCTCCGCGAACAACTAAAACTGCTGCAAACACAAACTGCCACGACGAATTCATCCGCGCCAGTGAATGTGCCTGTTCCCGCAGCGATTCCCGATCCTCCACCCGCTCCCGCCGTAACAGAAGCGCACGCTGAGCCATCACCACACTTGCCGAGCGCCGCGCCCGAAGTTCCCGCAAGCGAACCTGCCACCGTTCATTCCGGTCCTGCATCGAGCGCTCCTCCGGTTTCTGCCGCGCTTCCGATCGAGCCCGGAGGGCCCTCATTTTCCGAAGCGCTTCACGCGCCGATGCCTGTGATTCGAATTAGTCGCGCAAGCTCGTCCGCCAAGTCTTCTGCGAAATCGAATGAAGCTACTGGCGCTAATTTCCGCGCCAAGCCTCTGCTCATCACCCTGCTCTCCGCAGCTGCTTTGCTCGCTGCCTTTGGCACAACATGGTATCTCCACTGGATTCCCGGGCTGGCGCAACCCAAGCCGGTTTCTGCCGGCGCTCCTTCAGTTCCCGCGGCGCAGCCCGCTTCAACTTCCAGCACCGCGCTCCCGAAGACTGCAAATGCCGCGAATCCCATCAACTCAACGCCGCCCGCTGAATCGAAAACTGCGGCACAGCCCGCGCCTAAGGCGGATGCGGCGCAACTCGCCGCGGCAGGAGAAAGCCCCGCACCTTCCACTCTTGTCAAGGCCGAGCTAGCTGCGCCGGCCGATGCTGCGGTGGTGCCGGCGGCAGTCCAGAAAAAATCTGCGCTTGCTGTTTCCACCGCGGAGCGTAGTGCGCCGCGTCCGTCCATCAAGACAGCTTCTGCGTCAGCGGCGCTACCTTCACAGGGATCGGCGAGCATCGTTTCGCCAAAACTGATCAAGTCGGTGCGTGCGATCGCTTCGCCGAATGCGTTGGAGTATTTCGCACACGACAGAACGGCTACCGTGACGCTGGACGCCGTCGTGGACATCAGCGGCCGGGTAAAATCAATGAAGGTGCTTTCGGGGCCGGCGTCCTTGCGGGATTCCGCCATCAACGCTCTTAAGCAGTATCGCTATGAGCCAGCCACGCTTCGGGGAAAGCCAGTCCCTGCCCACGTTACCGTCCCGATCAAATTCTTGTTCGAGCCGTAACCCCGTTTCGCGGGACAGGCATTTCCCGATATTCACCAGACTGAGTTTTCTTCTTCATCGCGAATTCGTCCGCGCCGGCTGGGGATCGAACAACAGCGGAAAAAACTGGCCGCCCATTTTGTCGCCGCGAGGAACTACGGGAACGCCCGCGAGCAGCGGTTCATTGGAATCTGACATGACGCCATCGCGAAAAACGTTTATCACCGTGGCGCGGCGTGGCGCGGGCGTATCGTTGGCGCGCGAACCGTGCATCGTTCGCGCATGATGAAATGAACTCTCACTTTTTTCAACTCGACGGCGACCGGGTTAAATTTCTTTTTCAACTCTTCCGGCAGGCTCTCGCGGATCCCATCCATTTCACCGGTCAGGACGGGCTTCGGCAAGTCCGGCCATTTGTGGCTTCCGGGAATGTAATTCAAGCAGCCGTTTTCGCGCCTGGAGTCGTCGAGACAAATCCAGCAAGTGAGATGGGCGAGAGGCGTGGTTCTTGTCCAGTAAGAATAATCCTGGTGCCAGGCCACCACACCGCCATGCCGCGCCGGCTTGCAGAAAAGCTGATCGTGCCAGAAGCGCACCGGGCCGCCTAGCAACTGGGATGCTGGCACCAGGAACGCCGGATTCCAAAGCAGATCGTGAAAGCCGGGCAGAACGCGCCAGGCGCCAAGAGCGTGAAAGACTACGCGGTTCGGATCCGTCGATTCGTTGGAATGGTATTCGTGAAATAAATGATGGCCGGGATGCGCCGGATTCATCAGTTTTTCCAATTCCGTGCGCAGAATTTCAACTTGCTCGTCGGTGAGAATGCGAACGCCTTTGAGGTAGCCATTCTCGCGAAAAAAATGGAGCTGCTCGTCGTTCAGGCGGTAGCGTTCCCATTCGTTGGACGCGGATGAGCGAGGAAAAAGCTTGCCGACCGGTTGATGGTAGTGGGATAAATCTTCGATCATGCGTGACGCTCGGCTTTTCTCTCCTCAGAGCTAGCGCTCATTTCAGTTCAATTTCGAGGATCTGTCCTTCGGCGCTACCCACGTTGGCAAGGGTGTGGGTGATCTTGGTGTCCACCCAGTGGAAATCGCCGCGCTTCAGATCGTAGGTGAGTGATAGACCGTCTGGCGCGGTCATTTTCAAGGTGATTCCGGTTGCGGCAACGATGAGGTAGGGGCGCACATGGGTATGCATCGCGGACTTGGCGCCGGGTGCGAGGGTCCAGTTGTAAATCCGCGCGCTGGGATTTTCCGCGGCAACCGGTGCGGCGGTGACCGGTGACGGTGTTTGCGGACGATTCAGAAGTTCGACGTCCAGGACGTCATAAGGATTCGCGCCTACGTTGTGGACGCGGTGCGTGTACGAGGTGCCGGGAAGAGTGAGCGCGGAAAAAGTCCCTGCCTCGGAAGGAGATGGCGGTCCTTCCTTCTCATTCAGCGCTTGTTGCGTGATGGAGGTATTGGAAAGGGAAACGGCGATGCGGTCGTGCGTATGAATGTGGTAGAGGGTGCTTTCGCCGGGCGGCAGGACCAGATGAATGACGACGACGGATTCATTTTTCAGCACCACGTGATGAAGCGGTTCGTTCTCCACGGGCACAGGCGCCGAGGCTTCTTGTGCAGCGAACAGGGTAGACAAAGAGAAGATCAGTACCGAACAAGTTTTCACGTTCATCATTTTTGGAAACCACCTTTGTCGGACCGAATGAAACGGTATCGTACCGCGGTTTTGGGGAGGTAGATAGGGTGGTGGTGGGCACCCCCCCGGGCATTTTGTATGAATAGCAAAATAAAGGAGTTGCGAAATTTGAAATTCGTAAGTGCAAGAAAGGAAAGGAGGGATCTTTTCTGGGATCAGGGAGAGGTGAGCTTCCCTCGGCTTCGCTGGGGATGAACCCCAATGGGAATGGAGTGAGGGAGAGAAAGAAGGCAGGGTCCAGCGGGGTTGTCGTCGATCAATCACGACTCATGTTAGCATAAATTATAGTATGTGTCAAGTGCTATTATAGTTTAATACAAAAAAAGTGAGAGATTTGTTCGAAAGATTTTGCAAAGAGAAGAAAACAAAGGGGTAGAGTTCACTGGGGGCGGGAGAACAAACTAGAAGGCTGAAAATAGAAAGCAGAAATGGGAGCGGAGACGGCACGAGGAAACACCGCGGGCAGCCGGGCCATGCGGCAAGGCGTTGGCGCGAAAAAGAGTTTGAACTTATAGTTAGGCGGATTCAGGCGAGGAGTCTACGATGACCGCTTCTGTGTTTGTCGGTACCAGCGTCGACGGGTTCATTGCGCGACCGAACGGCGATTTCGACTTTTTGCCGGAGGGCGGGGGCGAACCGCACGGCTACAACGAGTTTATGGCGAGCGTCGACGCGATTGTGATCGGCCGCAAGACGTTTGAGAAGGTTTTGACGTTTGAGGGCTGGCCCTATGGTGACAAACGAGTGGTGATCCTGAGCAGCCGCCCGCTCGATTTGTCGGCGGTTGTCGGGGGCGTTGTTGAACAAATGGCGGGGCCTCCGGCTGAGATCGTCTCGCAACTCGCTGCTCGTGGCGTCCAGCACTTGTATATCGACGGTGGAATCACGATTCAAAGGTTTCTGCGCGCAGGGATGATTCAGCGGCTCGTTATCACTCGCGTGCCGGTGCTCATTGGTGAAGGAGTTCCTCTCTTCGGCACTTTACCGCGGGACATTCGACTGCGCCACGTGGCAACCCGGCACTATGCGAGCGGCTTGGTCCAGAGTGAGTACGAGGTTGCCGCCTAGCTTCGATTTTCCGCCGGTTACAATTCACGAGTCACTGGGCCCGCTGCTTGTCGCGCCGTTTCATGACGCAGTACAATAGGTTGTTTGCACATCGAGGAGGGTACCCGCCATGGCTACTGCTGAGCAGATTGTTCACGTTTCCGAATTTACGAATGAGCCGTTTATTGATTTTACGAAGGCGGAAAACCGTTCGCGCATGGAAGAGGCGCTGAAAAAGGTAAAGGCGGAGTTTGGGCGCGAATATCCGATGTGGCTCAACGGGAAGAAGGTAACCACCACGGAAAAGCGCACCTCCACGAATCCTTCTCACCCAATGGAAATCATCGGCGTTTTCCAGAATGCCACGGCGGAGATGGCGCGGCAGGCGGTGGAAGACGCGAACAAATATTTTGAAACGTGGAAGAGAGTGTCGCCGCAAGAGAGGGCGAAGTTTCTTTTCCGCGCGGCGCAGATTGTGCGTGAGCGGAAGTTCGAGCTGAACGCGCTGGTGTGCTACGAAGTGGGGAAGACGTGGCCTGAGGCGGATGCGGACATCGCGGAAACGATCGACTTCCTGGAATATTACGGCCGGGAAATGCTGCGGCTGGGCGAGCCGCAAAAGCTCGTGCCGATGCGCGGGGAGCGCAATTATCTGGTGTACATTCCGCTGGGTGTGGGCGTGGTGATTCCGCCGTGGAATTTTCCGTGCGCGATTATGGCGGGGCTGGTGTGCGCTTCGCTGGTGACGGGGAATACGGTGGTACTGAAGCCGGCAGCGGATTCTCCGACGATTGCGGCGAAATTTATCGACATTCTGTTTGAGGCGGGCGTTCCGAAGGAAGCGGTGAACTTTATCACCGGGCCGGGGAGCGTGATTGGCGACGTGATGGTGCAGCATCCGAAGACGCGATACATCGGGTTCACGGGGTCGAAGGAAGTGGGTCTGCGGATCAGCGAACTTGCCGGCAAAGCCATGCCGGGCCAGATCTGGATCAAGCGCACGGTGCTGGAAATGGGCGGCAAGGATGGCATCGTGGTGGACGAAGAGGCAGACATTGACGCGGCGGTAGAAGGCACGGCGCAGGCGGCGTTTGGTTATCAGGGGCAAAAGTGCTCGGCTTGCTCGCGGGTGATCGTTTCCGAGAAAATTTACGACACGTTTGTGCAGAAGCTGGTGGAGCGCACGAAGAAGATTACCGTCGGGCCGAGCGATGAGCCGGGGAATTATATGGGGCCGGTGATCAGCCAGTCGGCGATGAAAACGATTCTGAATTACATCGAAGTCGGGAAGAAGGAAGGGAAGCTGCTGACGGGCGGGAAGCGCGCGGCGGGCGACGGATATTTTATTGAGCCGACGATTATTGGGGACGTGGATCCGAAGGCGCGGCTGGCGCAGGAAGAAGTATTCGGACCGGTGCTGGCGGTGATCAAGGCGAAAAACTTCGACCAGGCGCTGGAGATTGCAAACAATACGGAGTTTGGATTAACCGGCGCGGTGTACTCGAAGAATCCGGAGAAGATTAAGAAGGCGGAAGAGGCGTTTCACGTCGGCAATCTTTACTTGAACCGGAAGTGCACGGGGGCGATGGTCGGCGCGCATCCGTTTGGCGGATTTAATATGTCGGGGACGGATTCGAAGGCGGGCGGGAAAGATTATTTGCTGCTGTTCATGCAGGGGAAGTCGATCGCGGAAAAAGTGAGCTGAACGCGGGCGGCGCGTTCAGACGGACTTATTGGCGGCTTCGCGGTTGGAGGCCCACTTCAAAACACGGAAGACGGGATAGCTCAGCACGAGCATACCTAGCGCCAGCGGCGCGTTCTTCTGGTCAGTGACAATCGAGCCAATCAAAAAAAGCACGGAGGCGGCCAGCGCGATTCCGGTGGTCCAGGGATAGCCCCACGCGCGATAGGGGCGCTCCATCTGCGGCTCGCGCCTGCGCAGCGCAAAAAGAGAAAAATAGGAAAGCGTGTAGTTGGCGACAAAGAAGAACGAGAGCATGGCGATGACGCGTTCGAAGGCGTTGGCGCTGAGGAACGAGATGAGGACGAAGAGGACGCCGACGATCGTGCTGAGGAGAAGAGAAACCGTGGGCGTGCCTCCGGCATTGACGTGCGCGGCGCGGCGGAAAAAGAGTCCATCGCAGCTCATGGCGTAAAGAGTACGCGTGCAGAAAAGTTGATTGGCGTTGAGACAGCTCAACATGGACACGACCATGATGGAGCGGATGATGGGGTCGCCGAGTTTTCCGAAGACGATGTCAGCGACGGAGCCAAGCACAAAAGTGTTTCCGGCGATGTCCTTCATGGGCAGGATGTAGAGGGCGATGAGATTGAGCAGGAGATAAATTCCCATGATGGAGAAGACGCTACCGAAAATGGCGCGCGGGATGTCGCGGCCCGGCTTGCGGACCTCCGCACCAAAATAAATGACGCCGTCCCAGCCGTCGACGGTGTAGATCACGGCTTGCAGGCCGAGCATGATGGCGATGGCGAGTGGCCAACCTGTTGGCAAGGGAAGCGATGATGCGCCGGACTGCATCGCCGCTTTATGAGCTGGGCCGCCGAGAAGAAAGCAAGCAATCACCAAAACAAGGAAAGCGCCGGTCTTCATTGCCGCAGTGGAAAGCTGCGCGCCGCTGCCCCACTTGATGCCGCGCCATTGCAGGACGCCGAATCCGCAAATGATGGCGATGGAAATGATTTCTACGTTTGTGGTGCCGGCGAGAATGGGGAAAAGGTGGCCGCTGTATTCCGCGATGACGATAGCGACGGCAGCGGCGGTGCCGCAGGTGGAGAGCCAGTCGCTCCAGCCGACGATGAATCCGGCGTAATCGCCGAGAGCGCGGCGGGAGAAATTGTACTGGCCGCCACTGCGGGGAATGGCGGCGCCGAGCTCGGCCATGGACGAGGCGCCGGAAAAGGCGTAGAGTCCGCCGGCGATCCATATTCCGATGAACATCCATGCGTTGGGGAGAAGCTTGGCGACGTCACCGGGCGTTCGAACGATGCCGGCGGCGATAGTGTTGCCGATGGCGGCAGCCATGCCAAACCACATGCCGAGGACTTGCAGCAGGCGGCCGCGATGGACAGCGGGCGTCGAGCTAAGTGTGGAAGAGGCTTCCGATGTGCCAGGCAATGTGAGGTCTCGAGGGCTCCGAGAAATGCAGCCATCATAACGGGGGGAAGAGAAAATGCAAGCTGGAAGTGGGCGAGGAAGTTTTAAGTTGTTAGTTTTAAGTTTTTAGCAAAAAGTGGAAAAAGAGTTTGCGGAGGCGATTTATTAATGCTTATTTGGGAGTGCCAACGAAGTTCCATTTGCCCCAGGCAAAAGACTCGTGGACGGGAACGAAGTGGGCCCGGGTAATTTTCTTGATGAGTTCGGGCTGGCCGAGCCATTGCTCGTAGGTGCGCCGTTCGAACTGAATCATGGTGGCCAACGCATCCATCTTGTTCGAAACGCGGCGCACCAGGGGATTTTCTGAAATGGCATGCACAAATTTTAGAAACGGAGTGAGCCACGGTTCCACAAACACAGCGCGACCCTCTTTCCGCAACACACGTTGTATCTCCGAAAAAGATTGCCGCAGATCATCCGGCAGAGTTGGCAGATGGTGCAAACCGCCCTGGACGATCAGAACATCCTTGCTGCGATCCGGGAAAGGGAGATGACGGCAATCGCCGACAATGCATTTTGCCGGCCCTCGATACTCGGCTACCAGCCGTGGAGAAAGGTCCACGCCTTCGAGCCTGTTGAAACCGAGACGGTCGAGAGCGACCAAACCGTTTCCGCGGCCGCAAAAGAGCTCGACAACTTCGGCGTCGCGCGGCCATTGCGGGGCGCCCAATCGATTGAGGCGCGCGATAAATTTTTGAATTTCCTCTTCCGGAGTTTCGAAGCGGAGGTACGCGGCTTCCCAGGGATCGGGGGATAGCGCGTTTTGGCGCGGGGGATTTGTCTCGTTTTCGGGGGTTTCAGTTTGCGAAGTCAACATTTTCGATGGTGAAAAAAGAACCATCGAAGATTCCCATAGTTCTTGAGCCAATTCAAGACAACAGGTTTACCCTGTTGGAAGCGCGGGCACGCCATCAAATCGCCGGAACAGGAGTTGCGGGAGGAGAGGCGGGTGAAATGTGCGGAGGAGCGCGATATGATGGTGCCGCCTATGGGAACGGTCGTAACTTCGGAAGGGGTGCAGGCTGCGCGGAACGATATGTCGCAGGGCGTCCAAGTTTCCGTGGTCATCCCATGCCTGAATGAGGCGAATTCGCTGGCGTTCTGCGTGGACAAGGCGATGAAGGCGTTCGAGGCGGCGAGGCTGAGCGGAGAAGTGGTTGTCGCGGACAACGGTTCAACGGATGGATCGATTCAGATTGCGGAGGAGCATGGGGCGCGCGTGGTTCATGTGGCGGAGCGCGGGTACGGCGCTGCGCTGCGCGCAGGTATCGCCGGTTCGCGAGGCGCGTTCATTATTATGGGGGATGCGGACGACAGCTATGACTTGGGCGAAGTGCCGCAATTTGTGGAAAAACTGCGCGAAGGAAATGACATCGTAATGGGCAACCGCTTCAGCGGGGAAATCAAACCGGGCGCCATGCCGCTGTTGCACAAGTACTTTGGGAATCCCGGACTTACCGCGCTGCTCAATACGTTTTTTCATGCGGGCATCGGGGACGGTTACTGCGGGATGCGGGGATTCACGCGGAGTCTTTACGACCGGCTGGATTTGCGAAGCTCGGGGATGGAGTTCGCGCTGGAGATGATCATCAAGTCCGCGCAAATTGGGGCGCGCATCGCGGAGATTCCCATCATTTTGTGGCCCGACAAGCGCGGGCGACCGCCGCATCTGCGGAGTTTTCGCGACGGCTGGCGCAGCTTGCGGTTCATGCTGTTGTACGCACCGAACTGGCTTTTTCTGTTGCCGGGCTCCGCGCTTGTGCTGGCTGGACTGTTCCTGGTGTTCTGGCTGCTGCCGGGCCCGCGCTACATCTCACCGCGCGTGGGACTGGACATTCATACGATGATTTTCGGCGTTATCTTCACGCTGCTGGGGGTGCAGATACTTTCGATCGGAGCGTTCGCAAAAGTATTCAGCTATGCCGAGAGGTTTGACCGGGGCTCGGTATCGCTGCGGCGAATGCTGAAGCGGGTCACGCTGGAAACGGGTTTGCTGTTGGGGGGCGGTCTGTTCCTCATGGGATTTGCCGGTTGCGCGTGGGTCACCTGGCAGTGGGCGGCGAGCGGCTTCGGCGAGCTGCACCAAATCCGGCAGGTGCTGTTCTGGTCGATGTGGCTGTTCCTTGGTTTGCAGATTATCTTCGGCGCTTTCTTCCTCAGCATGCTGGGGATCAGCCGCGAGACGTTTATCGGCGACTACGACCTGAAATAAATGGCCGCCACCGTGCAACCATCCTGGCCGCTATCCTGGATCAGCAAATTGCATCGGGCTTTCGTATTTCAGCGCCGCGCCCGCATTCTCGCTGAAATGACTGCGGCGCAGATAGCGCAAGGGGCGAGAGTGCTGGATGTGGGCTGCGGCGACGGCACCATTGGGAGTCTCATCGCGGAGTTAAGGCCGGACATTTCCATCCAGGGTGTTGAGTTTATGGTACGGCCCGGATGCAAAATCGAATGCCAATCCTTTGACGGGTTCACGCTGCCTTTTCCCGACAACTCTTTTGACGTATGCCTCTTCGTGGACGTGCTCCACCACACCGAGGATCCCCGCGTGCTGCTGCGCGAGGCCGTGAGAGTGAGCCGCTCGTTTGTGCTGATCAAGGATCATTTAGACGAAAGCGCGATCGACCATCTCACGCTTCGTTTCATGGATTGGGTGGGGAACCGCCCGCACGGCGTGGTGCTCACCTACAACTACCGGAATCGCAAACAGTGGACGGAGCTATTTTCAAATTCAGAACTGTCCGAACTCAACTGGACAACGCAAGTCCCGCTGTACCCGTGGCCGTTGCGTCTGCTGGTTGGAAGAAAGCTGCACTTTGTAGCATTGCTCAAGAAAACGAAATAGCGCAGTCGTTCAGCGTTCTGGCGGCGGGGCAGTCGCAGGGTAGGGAATCAAATCTGAATTGTTGATATCGGGATTGACGAACCAGACGTGGCGATCCTTGAAATAAGCGGAGAGCTTTGCATTTTGGATGGGATCGACGTCGCGGGCCCAAAGGACTTTTGCGGTGTCGATTTCCGCTCCGTTGTACACCCATTCGTCGTGCAGGTTGTGATCCGGTTCGTAGCTGACCACGATCAAGTGCTTGCCGGGAATTTTTGAAAGGTTTTTCACGATGACCTCGCGGCTGGGGTCTCCCTGGCAGGTCCATTGCAATGGGTCGCAAATATGATGCGAGACGGAAAGTCCAACGTCGGCTGCGAGAAGAGAAAGGACGGCCCAGGAAAGGGCCAGGCCTATCGGGCGTCCGCCGGGACGGTTGGTGCGCAAGTGGCGAATGGCTTGCACGAGGAGCAGAAAAATAACGCAGGTCAGCGGCGCGGCGTAATGCGGAAAGGACCAGATCAGAGCTAGAAATGCCGCTGCTCCGAGTAGGAAGATCAAAAGCGGCAAGCGCATTTTGCGATCGAAGAAAACGAAAGGCAATCCCGGCAAAAGCAAAAGCGCGCCCCACCAAATATAAGTGCTGCCACCGCGCATCATTTTTTCAATGGAAACTTTTCGAACGTCAGCCCAGGTGTTGTCATAGTCCTCGCGTTCCCAGCCGTTGTAGAAATCCTCGAACTGCCGGTTGTGGTAGGTAAGCGGCTGCTTCGGCCGTTCCCACAAGAACAGACCGGTGGTTCGATAGGTGCGCGAGTTCAAGACATGCGGGAAGAGCAAGACATTTCCGGTCAGCCGCCAGTTGTAATAGGCGATGAAGGAGACGGTCAGCATCAGCAGAACGGCAAGTGGGGCGAAAACTCGGAGGACGCGCGTTCGCGGCGGCGCGGACGATTTTGTTTTTCCCGCAAGCCACCAGAGGAACCAGCTCGCCACGGGAAGGCAGAAGAGGAAGCCCTCCAAGGGACGGGTGTTTGCCAGAATGGCCATTCCCAGGCCAAGCAGCAAAGCATCGCGAGTGCGCGCGCGGCGCACGATTCGCGGCATCGCGCCCAGCACGAGTGCGCCACCGGTGGCGGCCAGGGCTCCGCCCCAGTAGCTGTTGATCCAATAGCTGGCGATTCCGAATTTCAGCGCGACGAGTACTGCGCCGAGCAACGCCCACCTTGCGGGAAGCCAGGCCTGCAACATCCAAAGGATCGCGGCACACATCGCGGCAGCGCTGATTAGCACGCCGATCCACGGATTTCCAAGCAATTGACCTAGTGCCAGCACCGCCCCTTGCCCGGGCGGATACTTCGAGGCGTACGTGGGAAACCAATTGATGTGAAAGGATTCGAAGCTAATCCACATGGGATGGGTCGGATTGGTGAGGCGACCGTGGGCGAGGGTGTCGCCGAGAAGAAGATAGCTATATTCATCGTGAATGCCGGGGACGGGCACCGGCAACTTTGGGAGAACGGCAAGCCGGACGCCGATGACGATGAAGAAAAGGGCGATGATCGAGAGCGTCTTGCGCTCCGCGAAGCGCGAGAGAAAAGACTCTATGGCTTGGAACACTTTTGATGTGAAGCGCGGCAGAAATAGCGCGAGAAGCGAGAGGGAACCGGCGATGGGCAGAAGCACGTGCAGCGCGTAAGGCACGCGCGACGACAGAATGTCGGTGAAGTCGCTCATCGAGAGTGTGAGTTTGCTGCTCGGGATTGTGTCATGCGCGAGGAGAAGTAGAAAGAGCGGCTCGCTCCGGAAGGCGGGCTCGACAATATCGCAAAACCGCACGGGTCTGAAGACCCGCCACTACTGAAATGCGAAACGCGAGGCTAGCGCTCGATTTCGATCTCGGTGGTAACGTTGGGATCGTGGGCCGCGGGCTTGCTGGCGGCAGCGTGCTTGGGGCGATCGTCGAGGAAATCGGCCATTTCCAGGCGAAAGTTTCCGGCATTCGTTGAATAGGTGACTCCGGTTTCGAAATCGACGATGCCAGCGCGAATGAGCTTTTCAATCTCGCCATCAAAGTGCTGCATGCCCTCGGTGCTGCCGTCGCGCATGGCGTCGAGAAGAGACTTGCCTTCCGTTTCTCCCTTTTCAACGTAATCCCTGGTGCGCATGGTGGACTTGAGGATTTCCACGGCGGCGATGCGGCCCTTGCCGTCCTTGCGAGGAAGCAGGCGCTGGGAAACGATGCAGCGAAAAGCTTTTGAGAGGCGCGAGCGGATGCTTTGCTGGTCGGAAAGTGGGAAAACACCGACAATGCGTTCCACGGTCTTGGAGGCATCGATGGTGTGGAGGGTGGAGAGCACCAAGTGGCCGGTTTCCGAGGCTTCCAGAGCGATTTCAATGGTCTCGCGATCGCGCATCTCGCCGACGAGGATGACTTTTGGCGCCTGACGCAAAGCGGCACGCAGGGCCAGGGCGAAACTGGGCGTGTCAGTATGCAACTCGCGCTGATGAATCGTTGATTTTTTGTGGCGGTGCAGGAACTCGATGGGATCCTCGATGGTGAGGATGTGATACGCCTTGTCCTCGTTCATTTTGTCGAGGATCGCCGCGAGTGTGGACGACTTGCCGGAGCCCGTGGGGCCGGTGACGAGCACGATGCCGTTCCGCATTTCCACGACTTCCTTCAATACATCGGGAAGATTCAATTCCTGAAACCCGGGAATCTTGTCGGGGATCACGCGCATCACCACGGCGCAGCTGCCGCGTTGCCGGAAAATATTCACGCGGAAACGAGCGACGCCGATTATGCCGTAGGAAAGGTCAGCGGAGCCGTCCTGTTCCAGCTTGCGGGCGGGCGTCTCGTTTTTTCCCATGATGTCGTTGGCGATGAAGGTGGTGTCCTGGGGAGTCAGGCACTCGAGACCTTTGTATTTCAGCTCGACCAGCTGGCCGCTGACCTCGATCTGCGGGGCGCGTCCCGGCGAGAAAATCAGGTCGCTGACGTGCGGACTGGACTTTAACATCGCGGTGACGAGCTGGGCAGTGTGAATGGTGCGCTGCGGGACCGGCGCCGAGGAAGGCGCTGGCACTTGCGCGGCTGTAGCTTGCGGCGGCATGGTATGCGTCGAAGTGGCCATGAATTGATTTGTATCCTTGCGAGGCCCGAGAAGCGGAGGCGAGTCGCGTAATCTGCGGTAAATCGCTTTTCTCTGTGACTCCTCTATTGTAAGCGAAGCAATTCCCCCGCCAGCGCTGGCTTGGCGCACGATTTCTTGAGGATTACTGTCCGGATGGGCAGGCTAGCGCGGAGAAAAGGTACAGCCGCCACCACGAAGAGCGATGGCGGTTGCCGCAGAGGCGAAATTATTTTCGCGCCGGCTTATTCATTCTCCTGGTTATTGCTTAGACGCGCCATCGATAAAGCTCGCGATGTTGGTTTTGAGCTTGGCGAGATCTTCGTCACGCAAGTACATCATGTGTCCGGCGTCGTAATACTGCAGGCGGATGTTTTTCTGGAGTTTGTCGGGCAGGCCGAGATGCTCCATGGTGTATTCCGTGGCATAGAACGGCGTGGCGAGGTCGTAGAGACCGTTTTCCACTTCGACTTGCAAGTGCGGATTGGTGAGCATGGCTTGAATCAAGTCACCTTCGACATTCGGTGAACCGGGGAAGCCGAAATTGTCCCCTGCGCCGCGATGCTTCCAATCCCAATTGTTTCCGGCTTCGTCGGCGCCAGTGTGATAGACCTTGTCCTGACCGAATTTCAGTTCATCGCGGACATAGTTATTAAATGCAGCGGTGAACGGCCCGGTAATCGAGGTGTCTTGCGGATCGTACTCGGCATATTCCCCGAGCAAATCGTAGCTCCAACCGGAAAAACGCGCATCGAGGCGGCCGGTGGTCAATCCGCGGCTGCGCTGCAGTTCTTTCATGAACTGCGGAAGGTTCACGCGCAGATTGGCTTTGACGAGGTAGTCCTCGCTGAGGCCAGTGAAGCGAGAAAGTTTTTTGGCGACGGCGGCCTTCTCCGCTTCGCCCAGCTTGGAACCTTTCATCAAAGCATCCGCATAGTCGGTTTGCGCGTACTTCCGTGCTTCCTCGAGAAAGGGAGTCAAATTGTCGGGGCGATCTTTCAGCACTTTGTGATACCAGGCGGTGGCGGCGTAGCTGGGCAAGTAGAAGATGTAGGGCATGTCTTCACCGGCGTTGAAGGAAATGGTGCCGAGATTCAACACGGAAGAGATCAGCACGATGCCGTTGAAGTACAAGCCGTCATGCGACTGCAAATAATTGGAGAGCGCGGCGGAGCGGAAGGTGCCGTAGCTTTCGCCGATGAGAAATTTGGGGGAATTCCAGCGGCTGTTGCGGCTGACGTAAGTGTTGACGAATTGCGCCAGGGATTTGACGTCTTGATCGACGCCCCAGAAATCCTTGTCCTGCGATTTGCCGACGGCGTGGCTGAAGCCTGTTCCCACGGGGTCAACGAAGACCAAATCCGTTTTGTCGAGGAGGCATTGCGGATTCTCGGAGAGTTTATAGGGGGCAGGAGGTGTGGCGTCGGCGTTCACGGTGATCACGCGGCGCGGAGAGAAGGAACCCATGTGCAGCCATACGGATGAGGAGCCTGGGCCACCGTTGTAAACGAAAGCGACGGGGCGCTGGCTGAGATCCTTGACGTCGCTGCGTGTGTAGGCGGTGAAATAAACGAGCGCCGTGGGTTCGTCTTTTTCGTTCTTCAGGAGAATGGTTGCCGCGGTGGCTTTGTAGGGAATGCTCTGGCCGTTGAGCTTGATGGTGTGATCGGTGACGGAAGATTCTTCTTTTGGAGGCGCAGCTGGGGCGGCTTCGGCGGGCTTCTCGGCAGGTTTGGCGTCTTTATCCTGCGCGCGTGCTCCCCCGGGAATCACGGTCATCGAGAAAGCAAGCGCCAGAAGCGCGCTCAGATTCTTTACACGGGTCATCGTTTCTCTCCTCGGAACAGCCTGATATCTAGCGGATCGACAAAACTGAGATTCTACTCATTTATACGGAGCCGTGGACTATTTTGTTCGACGCGCGAGGCGCAAGAACTCCTCGCCTAGCGCGGAGGAGTCCAGAAAAAGATCGGCGCAGTTATCGACAATCCAGTCCGCGCCGGCGTGCTGGAGTTCGGCGTCGGGTGCGGTGGTGCGCAATGCGAGGACGCGTGCTGCCGCGGCCTTGCCCGCACGAATGCCTGCGGGGGCATCCTCGAAGACAATGCATTCGCTGGCGGGTACGCCGAGGATTTGCGCGCCTTTCAGGTAAGGCTCGGGGGCAGGCTTGCCATTCTTCACATCCGTCGCGGTGACCAGGTGCTTGGGCTTCGGCAATCCCGCCGCGGCGATGCGCACGTGGGCCAACGCTCGCGTGCAGGAGGTCACGATCGCCCATCGCTCCAGAGGGAGTGCTTGCAGCAGCTCCATCGCCCCGGGCAGGGGAATGACTCCCTCGGTGTCGGCGATTTCACGGCGCTCAACTTCGCGGTCTTCCGCGGCGTGATCGGCGTGGGGCAGGAGTTCGCGAATCGTGGTGATGCTGGGTCGGCCGTGCGCTATTCTGACAACTTCATCGGGGTCGAAACCGTGTTCGTGGGCCCACCCCGCCCAGACGCGGGCTACCGCAGGCGTGGAATCGACGAGTACACCGTCCAGATCAAACAACACGCCGCTACACTTTATCGGGGTCATCTTTCCATGATAATCGGAACCGGCAAAACGTTTCGAGAAAAGTAGGAATTGCTCTGAGGAAACCAGCGAGAGAAAAGAGCTGGGGTGGGAGACCGCGATTAAATCAGCGCCTTTCGATGCCTCAGTTATTCCAAAATGCCCTGTTCCGAGACGATCTTGTTGCGGATGGCATAGTGAATGAGCTCGGCGACGGAATGCAGGCTGAGCTTGAGCATGATCTTCGCACGGTGTGTCTCTACCGTCCGCACCGTAATTCCCAGCTCGGCAGCAATTGCTTTATTCGCTTTTCCCTCGGCCAGAAGTCGAATAATTTCTGCCTCGCGTGGGGTTGGCCGGGCTTGCGATTGCTCCATCGCGCCCCGACCATTGCCATTTTTTAGAAAGCCCTTCAATACAATGTCGGATACTCTGGGGGTCAGGAACAGCTTGCCCATAGAGACGTCTTTCACCGCCTTTACCAGATGCGCAGCGAGATCGGACTTCAGAACGTACCCAAGGGCTCCAGCATCCAAAACACGGCGCACCATCTGATCGGATTCATGCATCGTGAGGACAACAACTTTGGTGGTTGGGGATTCTTCTCGAATCTGGCGCGTCGCCTGCAGCCCATCTAGATCGGGCATGGTGAGATCAATGATGGCGATGTCCGGTTTCAGCTTGCTTGCCATTTCTACCGCCTCCCGGCCATTCGCTGCTTCGCCGACGACTTTCCAACCACGTGGTGCGCGGAGGAGGCCCCGTACACCGTCCCGGATGAGTTCGTGGTCGTCCGCCACCAGAATGCAAAGTTTCTTTGCGACTCTACTCATTCGATCGCACCGTGACGCGCACCAGAGTGCCGCAGCAGCTAGATTCAATATCAAGCCGGCCGCCAATAAGCTTCACTCGCTCCTGCATGCTTGCGATGCCAACTCCGAGTCCAAGTGGCGACCTTCCGTTTCGCTCGTTCCCGGAAATTCCACTGCCTTGATCGCTTATCTCCAGTGTGATCTTTGCGGTGTCGCGGCCAATTCGTATTTTGGCCTGCAAGCTTCCCGAATGGCGCCGAATGTTGGTAAGGCTCTCTTGAACTACACGAAAGAGAGTCAACTCCACATCCCGATCAAGCCTCCCCAACTGCGGAGACACTTCCAGATGCACCTGGATTCCGCTTCGCTTGGTAAAGCCTTCCGCATAGAGACAAATGGCATCTTCCAACCCGGCCTCCTCCAGCATCGGTGGATGTAATAAGTACGAGAGAGTACGGACTTCCCGGATGCACTGATCCGCCAAAGCCTGCGATTCAGAGACAAGCTTTCGCGACTTTCTACTCGTCGGGGGAATGGAAGCCTGGAGCTGTGCCAAGGAGGTTGCCAGAACGACTAAATTCTGCCCCGTGGAGTCATGCAGGTCCCGGGCGATGCTTCGGCGCTCCTCATCCTGTGAACGCAAGAGCTGTCCCGAAAGTCGGCGCAGCTGTTCTTCAGCCCGTTTGCGCTCGGTGATGTCCTCACAAACGGAAAGCAAGCACTTGCGGCCGCCCACTTCGATGAGTTCCGCGGTGTAGTTCACGATGAGATTCTTTCCCCCCTTGGTCTGGAAAGGAACCTGCTTGGAGCGCACTTGTCCGGCTTGTCTGAGTTCGTTCAGAATGTCGTCTCTGTCGGCGAGACAACACCATATGCCGAGCTCGATTGAAGAACGGCCGATGGATTCCTCGCGAGAGAAACCCATAATTCGCTGGAAGCTGTCGTTTACGTCGATCAGCTTGCCATCTTCCAACGTGGAGATAACGATGGCATAGGGGCTAGCAAGAAAGGCTTTCGAGAATTTTTCTTCCGAAAGCCGCAGCGCCCTTTCCATGCGTTTTTGATCGGTAACGTCATGTGCTATCCCTCGAACGATGGGGGCGGCGACGCCGTCCGTTCGAAGAGTATTGTGGTACTCCCAGATTCTGCGCTCGCCGGTCTTTGTAAGAACGACCATCGCGCCCTTAACGAAGCCGTCTTTCTTGACGCGCAGGAGTGATTCATCAAATTGGGCGCGCGCTTCCGGAGGGAGAAATTCCCGCATCGGCTTCTTAAGCAATTCCAGCGGGGAATAACCAAGAAGCTTTGCCGGCAACTCGTTGACCGAAAGGAGTTGTCCCTCCAGATTGTACGTGCAGATAAGATCGGTGGAATGCTCGACCAGATCACGATAACGGTCTTCACTCTCTCGCAGCACAGCCTCCATTTGTTTGCGGGGGGTGATTTCCTGAACAGTGCCAACGAAGGTCTGAAGGACACCAGCCGAATCCTTGACATTGAACCCGATAGCCCTCAGCCATTTCAGGGTCCCGCTGGGGCAGATGATGCGAAATTCTTCTTCGAATCGATTGATGTTCTCCAACTTCTCAAGAGCCGTCAGGACTCGTTGCCGGTCCTCGGGATGAATTAACTCGCGATAGGAGGTCGGATTGGAATAGAGCGCGTCTAGAGGGAGCTCGCAGATTTGTTCGAAAGCCGGACTTACATACGTAGCCTCTTTAGTCTCCGGATTCATCATCCAAAATATCTCCTGGATGTTTTCGGCCATTTGTCGAAATCGCTCTTCGCTTTTTTTCAAAGTGGCATCCTGACGGAGCAGTTCTTCATTTGTTGCTCTCATTGCTTCGGAACTAGGGAGGCTCAATGCCTGTGGAACGAGCCGCACGAGAGAAACAGCGGTCGGTATCGAGGCTAAGGCGGTAATGACCTTGACCCCTCCTGAAAGCCAATAGGAAGGGACCCAAAGCGTCCACACGTCCATCAGGTGCGTCGCGCCACACGCGGCGATGAATATGCCGAAGTAAACGAACATCCAACTGAAAGGAATATCTCGCCTCCTGCGCCCGAGGTGGATTAAAGCGACGGGGATCGAAAAATAGGCCAGGGCGATCAAAGTGTCAGACACCGCGTGGAGCCAGATTAGAGCTGGCTTCCACTGGTAGCAGAATCCATGCGGCATGAGTCCGTTTGACGACCACCACTCACTCAACAGATTCATGATGTTTCTCCCAGAGGCGATTGGGCGGGACAAAAGTAAAAATGGCACGAGGAAGTCTGCCGGCCGAAGAAAGGTGCTTGCTGACGAATTCCTGCCGGAGTCCCGGCCGCGGCCCCCGTGGGCCGCACCGAGATTGCATATGTATTCACGGCACCACTCTTACACCCACGCTCACTTAGTTGCAAGGATTTCCCGGGGTCATGCGGCATGTACGTACGCGGGGATTCGGCTCCTGTCAACGTACGTACTTTACGGTATTGCCATAATATTACGGTATCGTTACAGAACTAGTCACTTGTACACATTTGCGGGAGAGTCTTGATTTCTGAAGATTTAGGCTGCGAGTTCCTGCCTATTTCACAAGAAGACCGTGCAGTCTGTCGTCACCCGCACGTGCTTTCAGGCGCCAGTCTGGACTTTGGCGGTGCAGGGCCATGCCACTGTCTATGAAGAACAAGCTGGCGCTGCTCGCAACTGCCGGCATCTCTGCTCCAGGGGCGCATTGTCTGTGTGAATTTCTCTTGATGGAAAGTCTTAGATCGGGGTGAACCGTGCCAACAGTGCTCATCGTCGAAGACGATATCGTTTTCCGGAAACAACTTCTTGAAGTTTTCGATTGTGGCAACGGCTTCGATGCTTTTGTGGAAGCTGGAAATGGCGTCGAAGCTTTAGACAAGACAAAGTGCCTATCGCCCAATCTGGCAATCCTGGACCTCTCTCTGCCAGATGTGGGTGGCATACAACTGGCTCAGGAACTCATGGAAATCATGCCCGGATTGCGGGTCTTCATGCTGGCGGCGGACTACAATATGAAGCTCGAAAAGAATGCGCTTTCCTGCGGAATTACCGCGGTCTTTTCCAAACTCGATGATTTGGCGACGGTCGTCGCAAATGCGCGTGCCGTGTGTGG
>JBGPIX010000051.1:0-19844 GCA_041485085.1 Candidatus Acidiferrum sp. | reverse complement strand
GAAACACTCGATCGAGCTGCGAGACTTATCCGCGGAAAAAATCGCACGTCTGGGCGAAGAAATTCAGCGCCGGGCCCAGGAGATTGCCCACCAGACAGGGACAGAGATTCTGATCAAGAAAGTCGAACACAATCCTCCGGCTATTGCCGATCCAGAACTCCAGGCAAGAATCGAGGAGGCCGCCGCAGGCCTGGATTTGAAAACAATGCGTCTGCCCAGCGGCGCTGGGCACGATGCTCAATGGATGGCGCGGTTGGCGCCAATGGGGATGATTTTCGTTCCCAGCGCTGGAGGTATCAGCCATTCACCGAAGGAGAATACTTCCTGGCAGGACTGCGCGAATGGAGCAAACGTGCTTCTGCAAACCATTCTTTCTGTCGACAAGGCAAGAACACGCTGAGGTGATCGTGAGCAACGAAGCAGGCACTGCGGCTACGCCTAACGAAGCCAGAACAATTCACAAACTACGAATGAGGATCATTCCGTTTGTCTTCGTCCTCTATGTGATTTCCTTTCTCGACCGCATCAACATCAGTTTCGCGGCGCTGACAATGAACCAGGAGCTGGTAATAACCAGCAAGCAGTTTGGATGGGTGGCGGGGATTTTCTTTTTTGGATATTTCCTGTTTGAAATTCCGAGCAACCTGATGCTGCACAAGATCGGGGCGCGGATCTGGATTGCGTGCATTTTGATCACCTGGGGATTTCTGGCCACTCTGACAGGCCTAGTGCATTCGGTGCACCAGTTGTATGCGGTGCGTTTTTTGCTGGGGCTGGCGGAAGCGGGCTATTTTCCGGGAATCGCTCTGTATCTAACGTATTGGTTTCGCCAACGGGATCAAGCGCAGGCCATCGCGCTGTTCCTGGCAGGCATCCCGGTCACCAGCATACTGGGTTCTCCAGTTTCCGGATTCCTACTGGACCACGTGCACTGGTTGAATATCAGCAGCTGGCGGTGGCTGCTGATTCTGGAGGGATTTCCGGCCGTCGTTGGCGGCGTTCTCACCTACTTTCTGCTGCCCAGTTGGCCATCAGAAGCCAAATTTCTAAATCAAGAAGAAAAAAACTGGATCGCGGGGGAGCTGGCGCGCGAAGAACAAGAAAAACTGGCAAGCCACAACATCACGGCGGGAAAGGCGTTGTTGAACAAGCGAGTCTGGCACTTGGGATTTATCGGATTTACCTTGAATACCGCCATGTACGGGATGAACTTCTGGATGCCGCAGCTGGTGAAATTGCTGTCGAGCGGGATATCCAACAGCAGGATCGGAATATTGGTGATGGTGCCGCATCTCGTGGGCTTGCCTGTCATGGTGGCAGTGTCGCGGAGTTCTGATCGGAAGCAGGAGCGGAGATTTCATGCGGCGATTCCGGCCATCCTTGCGGGAATCGCTCTGGCGTCGCTCGGATTAACTCATTCGGTTTACCCGACGATCCTGCTTCTGACTTTAGCCGCGCTGGGGATTTACAGCGTCTATGGTCCTTTTTATAGTCTGCCGGGCGATTTTCTGGCGGGATTTGCGGCGGCGTCGGGAATTGCGCTGGTGAGTTCAGTCGCGAATCTGGGTGGATTTGCAGGGCCTTACGTGATTGGCTGGATCAGCCAGAAGACTGGGACCTTGTACGGAGGGTTGGCGGTCGCGGGAGTCTCGTTGTTTGCCTCGGCTACGCTGATGTTGCTGCTGCCGAGAAGGCTGAGGCAACGAAGTTGAGAATGGCGTGCGATGGCGATTGCGGTGATAGATACCGCATCAACGCATTTTCGGGTGTTTGGCCGCTTCTGGCCGGGGGTATATAGTTAACAAGGGTAGTTCGCGCGCAACGCAAAGTGCAGCGCGGAATCATCGCCTAGTTAGCACCCGATTGACAGTTTTCATTCTCCGCAAAGGCAACCTGGACGGATGGCCGCAGACGTAAGCAAACATCTGGATCGCGCCAAGCGTTTCCTCGAGAAGAACCGCGTCGAGGACGCGATTGAGGCGTATTTGGCGGTGCTCGACGAGGCGCCGCAACATCAAGAAGCGACACAGGCGCTTGGGGACCTGTACGCGCGGATGGATCAGCCGGACCGCGCGGCGGTTTACTACGGACTGCTCTTCGACTTGCTGATCGAACCCAAGGACGAGACGAAAGCGCTGGCGATCTACAACCGGTTTCTGCGCGGCGGGCACGGGCAGCAGCCGCCCGAACGCATCGCGCGATACGCCTTTCTGCAACAAAAACAAAATCATCCCGATGAAGCCATCGAGCAGTACACCAAGGCCGCGGAGTTATTTGCGGCGGCGAGCCGCGACGAAGACGCGCTCTTCTGCTGGGAACGCATTGCGCAGCTCGATCCGGAAAATCTTTCGCGGCAGCTCCGGCTTGCCGAAGGGGCTGAACGCATCGGTAAAAATGCTCTGGCCGCGAGAGCGTTCCTGAGAGCCGGGCAGCTTGCGACGGCGAGCGGCGCTTCGGCTGACGCACTGCAGATTCTCGGGCGCGCGTACAAGCTTGCGCCTCAGGAACGTAGTGTGGGACTGCTCTACGCGCAGGCAAATTTGCAAACCGGGAATGCCGTGCGGGCCGCCGCGCTGCTGGAACCCTTCGCCACGTCTGAAAGTGACTCGGCATTTCTCGCCACGTATAGCGACGCGCTGATGCGTTCGGGAAACCTCGAGAAAGCGCGCGAACTGCTCGACAAGCTGTTGCGAGAAAAAAATGAAGGGATGACGCAGCTTTTCGAACTTGCAGACCGTTATGTCGCCGCGGGGCAGGATCAGAAAGCCGCGGAAATTCTTCAGGCGCTGAAGCGGCGCATGTTTGCGGACAAACGGCAGAATGATTTCGCAACGTTGATGGATGGCGTCGGAGCAAAGTATCCGCACTCGCAGGCCATTCTGGAGTTCTGGGCTTCCGTTCACAGCGAACTAAACCGCGAGTCGCAGTATTTCGAAGTGCTGATCCGGCTTTTCGACGTGTATCTGTCGTCGGGAAACGTGAAGAAGGCGGCGGAATCTCTCGAGCGGCTGGTGGACATCGACGCGTACGACTACCGCAATCAAGAGCGGTTGGAACTGCTGCGCGGCAAAGTGGATGAAACACACCTGAAGCGAATCGCCAGCCGGCTGATGAAATCGAGTACTCCGACGCCGGGGCATACTCCGCATCCGCCCACGGCGCAGGCTCCCGCGGTTCCTTCTCCGGGAAGTGAAGAGGGCCGGCAGTTGCAGGCGCTGGAAGATCTGATCGTGCAGACGGAGATTTTTTTGCAGTACTCGCTGCAGAACAAGGCGCTGGAGCGCTTGCAAAGAATTGCGGCGATGTTTCCCGGGGAAGAAGAGCGGAGTGCGCGGCTTTCGAATCTTTATCAGATGGCGAATTGGTGGCCGCCGGGATCGCCGAAGGTGAAGACGGAAGCTGCACCCGCGCCGCCCGTGGTAGCTGCGGCGCCGGTTGCGCCTCCCGCGCCAGTAGTCGAAGCGCCATCGCCGATCACTACGAAGACCGGGGTTTATTCGGCGGAGACGCTGCGGGATCTTTCAAAGATTTCCGAGGTCAATCAGAAGATATTCCGGCAGCAGACGCCGCGGGCGATGCTGAACACGGCGGTTAGCGAAGTCGGGGCGTATCTGCACGGAACGCGCGCGCTTGCGGTGGTGGGGGCGCCGGGGCGTCCGCCGGAAATGGCTGCGGAATTTTGCGCGCCCGGAGTGAAACCGGCGCCCGGAGCGCAGGTGGTGCTGCTGCTCGCACACATCGAGAAAGCCGAGCCGGATGAACTGGGCGGGCTGGTGGTGAACGCGACGGAAGGATCGATTCTGAGCGATCTGGGGCTGGCGACGGCGCTGGGCGTGATGATCACGGACAAAGAAACGCAGATGCCTGCGGGGATGTTGATCATCGGTCACGCCGAACCGCACAAGTGGCGGCCCAATGAGGCGTATTTCTTGCAAGCCATCGGCGATCAGATGCTGATGAGCGTGAGCCACACGCGGCTGCGGTCGCTGGTGCGGCGCATGGGTGTTTCGGATGAACGATCGGGCTTGCTGAGCCGGAGCTCGTACCAGAGTTGTTTGCTGACGGAAGCGGACCGTGCGCGGACGCAAGGGACGCCGCTGGCGTTGACGATTTTGCAAATCGATCGCGGGGCGGAACTATTGCGGCAGCAGGGGGAATCGCCGCTGGAAAGATTTCTTGAGCAACTGGCGCGGTCGTTGCAGCCCATCGTGCGGCAGAACGACGTGGCGGTGAAATACACTTCGTGGTCGTTGGCGTTTATTTTGCCGGATACGACACTCGTGGGTGCGCAGAATCTGGCCGATAAATTGCGGCGGGCGGCGAGCGGGCTGCGGCCGCCGTGGGACTCGACGCAGATTACGCTGAGCGCGGGAATCGTCGAGGCGGTGCCGAAGCAGGATTACGACAGCGAGGATATTGTGACGGATTTGATTAACCGCGCTGAGTTCTCCATCGAAGAAGCGCGAAAGCGCGGCGGGGATACGGTTGTGGCGCTAGAAACACCGAAACTCTGAAATGATGCGCCTATCCAGTTTCAGGGACCTCATTGCGAAAATGCCGATTTCGTGCCAGGCATTTACCTCGAAGAAATCTACTTGGGTTTCATACATAGACCGCCATGGTGCCGCAGGCGACGCCTTGGCCTCCATTTTCGATAAGTTTAGCGGAAGCGAAGTCACTCTATCTCGAAGTGACCTCCGTAGCCTCGCGGGCAACCCAGATTTGGGTCAATTTGTGATGGCCACGATCATTTGGGGCTATCCGCGTGGCATGCGTGGAAACAACCTTGCTAGGTTAGTCAGCGACTTTGACTCCCTGACATCTCTTCTTAGTTCCACTCTAAGCGAACAGTCGGTGATTGACTGGAGTTCGCATTACGATGAGAAGGTGGTTCCTATCGGTGGTATTGGGCTTTCCACCTACACAAAGTTCTTGAGTTTTCTGTCCATTCAAGTTCAAGGCTACCCAGCCTTGATATTGGACGACCGAATCATCCGGGTTTCAAGCCACGGACTATTCGAGGAGTTGGCGCCTCTCCAGAAATTGAGCGTCAACAACGCGGTAGGCTTATATCCACAGTATTTGGATTGTATCCAAGGTCTTGCTCGATCACTTGACGTTTCGGCAGAAGGAATTGAGTTCTTCCTCTTTGAGTTTGGTCTAAACCTAAAACTGCCGCCTTCCCATCAACCCATCTAAGAGGGCCTGCGACAAGCGGCTGTTCGTTGAAGTCCAGAGCGTTTTGAAAGCGAACGTAGTTACAGGTGTGCGTTTCCACGTTTTGAAGGGAAGCAGTAAACTAGGGATGGCAATTTCTAAAGAGTGAGGCACTTATGTTTCCGACGGATGTGGTGATTGTGGCGGGGGCGCGGACGCCCATGGCGCGGTATACCGGGGCGTTTTCGGAGGTGAGCGCGATTGAGCTAGCGGCGCATGCTTCGAGAGAGGCGATTCGGCGGTCGGGTGTGGATCCGGGGGAGTTTGATCACGCGATTTTCGGCAATGTGATGCAGACCAGTGCGGACGCGCTTTATGGAGCGCGACATGTAGGATTGAAGGCGGGATTGAGAATTGAAACGCCGGCGGTGACGGTGAACCGGCTGTGCGGGTCGGGGATTGAAGCGATCGCGCAGGCGGCGCAGCGGTTGCTGCTCGGCGAAGCGAACATGGTACTCGCTGGCGGGATGGAGAATATGACGCAAGCTCCCTTTGTGGTTCGCGGGGCGCGGACGGGATTGAAGCTGGGCGGCGGAGCGCTGGAAGATTCGCTGATGGCGGGACTGACGGATACGTATTGCGGATTGCCGATGGCGCTGACGGCAGAAAAACTCGCCGAGCAGCATGGCATCACGCGAAAAGACGCCGACGCATATGCGCTGCGCAGCCAGCAAGCGGCGGATGCGGCTTACAAAGCGTGCCGCATCAAGGAAGAACTGGTGCCGGTGGAAGTGAAGCAGGGAAAGAAAACAATTGTGGTGAGCGAAGACGATCACCGGCGTCCGGAAACGACGATGGAGACGCTGGAGAAATTGCCGCCATCGTTCAAGAAAGATGGGATTGTGACGGCGGGCAATGCCAGCGGGATAGTGGATGGCGCGGCGGCAGTGGTGGTGACGCGAGAGAAAATCGCGAAGGAACGCGGATTGAAACCGGTGGGACGCATCGTGTCGTGGGCCGTGGCGGGAGTGGATCCGAGCATCATGGGAATTGGGCCGGTGCCATCTTCGCAGAAGGCGCTGAAACTTGCTGGGTTGACGCTGGAGCAGATGGATCGCGTGGAAGTGAACGAAGCGTTCGCGGCGCAGTATCTGGCGGTGGAAAAAGTGCTGGGACTCAAGCGCGAGAAGACGAACGTCAACGGCGGGGCGATTGCGCTGGGGCATCCGCTGGGAGCTTCGGGGACGCGGCTGGTGATCACAATTTTGAATGAGCTGCGGCGGAATGGATTGCGGTATGGGCTGGCAACGGCGTGCATCGGCGGCGGGCAGGGGATTGCGATGATCGTCGAGGCGTTGAACTAGGTAAATGAGGGAAGGGAAGTAAAGGACGTAAAGGAACTTCGTCTCTGGTAGAATTTGGGCGCAGACAAAGAGGGCACGATCCCGACAGGAGTCGGGACAACTTGTATCGTGGCCCGACGGTATGCAAAATTGTGTGCCCCTCCTGCTGACGTGGTGGGCGGTATTTCCAAGAGGAAAAAATGGCGATACGAAAAGTGGGTGTCGTGGGGTGTGGTTTGATGGGCTCGGGCATCGCGCAGGTGGCGGCTGCGGCGGGATTCGAAACCGTGGTGCGCGAAGCAAATCTGGAGCTTCTCGACAAGGGGCTGAAAGGCATCGAAAAGAATCTTAACCGGTTAGCCGAAAAGGGGACGATCACCGAGGCCGCGAAGAGCGAGATTCGGGGAAGGCTGAAGGGGGCAAAAGGGATCGAGGATCTGGAAAAGTGCGACGTGATTGTCGAAGCGATCATCGAGAATCTGCCGGCGAAGCACGAACTGTTTCGTGTGCTGGATGAAATCTGTCCGCCAGCGACGATTTTTGCGAGCAACACGTCATCTTTGACGATTACGGAAATCGCTACGGCGACGAAGCGGCCGCATCGTTTTGTCGGATTACACTTCTTCAATCCTGTGCCGGTAATGAAGCTGGTCGAAGTGGTGCGGACAATTGCGACCGATCCGGCAGTCTACGAAGAGATGGTGGCGTTTGGAGCGAAGCTTGGCAAGACGCCGGTGCGCGCGCATGACAGCACCGGCTTCATCGTGAACCGGTTGCTGGTGCCGTACCTGCTGGATGCGATTCGCGCGCTGGAAGAGGGCGTCGGGTCCATCGAGGACATTGATAATTCGATGAAACTGGGCTGCGGGCATCCGATGGGGCCCCTGACGTTGCTGGATTTCGTGGGACTGGATACGACGTATTACATTTCGCAAATTATGTTTGATGAGTTTAAGGAACGGCGCTTTGCCGCGCCGCCGCTGCTGAAGCGCATGGTGCTGGCGGGATGGAACGGGAAAAAGTCGGGGCGCGGGTTTTATGATTACTCCGACCCGAAGAATCCGAAGGCACAGAAGTTTTAGTGGCGAGAGGGAAATAGAAAAGAAGTAAAACGCAGAAGCACAGAGTACGCAGAGCGGAGAAGGAAAGAGAAAGATGGGCTACGAAAATATTTTGTATGAGAAGAAAGACGGAATCGCGTACATCACATTCAACCGGCCAAAAGTGTTGAATGCGCTAAACCACAAGACGCTCGTGGAACTGCACCAGGCATTGTCGGATGCGCGTGACGATGACGCTGTTCGCGTGCTGATCCTGACGGGCGCGGGCGAAAAAGCATTCGTGGCGGGCGCGGATATCAATGAACTGGCGGTGCAGGGACCGGTCGAAGCGAAGGAACGCGCTCTCTTCGGACAAGGCATCGGCCGCTTGCTGGAGACCATGGGCAAGCCCTCCATCTGCGCGATCAACGGATTTGCGCTGGGAGGAGGATGCGAACTGGCGCTGGCCTGCACCATTCGAATCGCAAGCAAGACGGCCAAGCTGGGACAACCGGAAGTAAAGCTGGGAATTATTCCTGGCTTCGGCGGCTCGCAGCGATTGGCGCGGCTGTGCGGCAAGGGCGTGGCACACGAACTGTGTCTTACCGGCGAGATGATTTCAGCGGAAGAGGCGCAGCGCATCGGACTGGTGAATCACATTTACGAACCGGCGGAGCTGATGCCCGCGGCGGAAGCGATGGCCAAAAAGGTCATTGCCAACGGGCCGCTGGCCGTGAAATACACCATGGAAGCCATCGAGCGCGGTGTGGAAATGCCCTTGGAGGACGGCCTGTTCTATGAAGCGTCGCTGTTCGCCGTTGTTTCCTCGACTGAAGACAAGAACGAAGGAACGAAGGCCTTTTTGGAAAAGAGACCGGCACAGTTTAAGGGGAAGTGACGGAAGCAAATGGCCGAGAAACTACAACCAGGAAAGATAGACGGCAAATTGAGCGCCGAAGGATTGCGCCTTGGCATAGTAGTGAGCCGGTTCAATAGTTTCATCACCGAGCGGCTTCTTGCGGCGGCGGTGGATGCACTGGAACGCGCGGGAGCGGGCAGCAAGGATGTGGATGTCGTGCACGTTCCCGGAGCGTTTGAATTGCCGCTGGCAGCGAAAAAACTCGCGGCCACGGGGAAGTACGATGCGCTCATCGCCATCGGCTGCGTGCTGCGGGGCGAAACGACCCACTACGATTACGTTTGCTCGGAGACCGCGCGCGGACTGCAGCTCGCGCAAATGGACAGTGGCCTGCCGATTATTTTTTGTGTGTTGACGTGCGATACGCTGGAACAGGCCATCGACCGTGCGGGGCTCAAGGGCGGGAACAAGGGATTCGAAGCCGGGCTCGCGGCCATTGAAATGGCCCAATTGTCGCGCAAGCTCCGCGCCGCTCATTCAAATGCAGCGCCTGCCGGAAAGCCGCGGCGCAAGTAACGTGTCACTCCGCACCAAATCCCGCGAGTTTGCGATGCAGATGCTCTTCCAATGGGACATGAGCCAGCAGGATTTCACCAAGCTGGAATCCAAGTTCTGGAAGAGCGCAAAAGCCGCGGACAAAACGCGCGCTTTCGCGAACAAACTTTTTGAGGGCGCGGCCAAGGACATTGCCGTTCTTGATGCACTGATCGTCGGGCATTCGGACAACTGGCGTTTCGAACGGCTCGCGGCCATCGATCGCGCCATTCTGCGCCTGGCAATCCACGAAATGAAAAGTTCGGACACCCCGCCCAAAGTCGTTCTGAACGAAGCGGTCGATCTGGCGAAGAAGTTTTCCTCCGAAGAGTCCGGGGCGTTCGTGAACGGCATTCTTGATTCCGTCCATAAGTCATTGAAAACCACGAGCGCACGGACCTGAACAAGGACCGCGCGGATCGTAACGCGGACCAGCGCAACATCAACCACGACAAGAAAGACCTGCACAAGGACCGCAAGGATCTGCGGCACGACAAGCGCGGGCAACTAAAAGCAGTTTTTAGTTGTTAGTCTTAAGTGGCTAGTCGCAAAAAAATCAAAAAGGCCGCGCATAGAGATCGCGCGGCCTTTTTCGTTGAGGAGAGATGAGCCGCGTTAGATCTGAATTGTTCCTTCGAAAATCTTCACGGCGGCACCGCTGACGCGAGGAACGAGTTTCTTGCCGGCTCGCGTGACTTCCACTTCAATGTGGCTTGGACGGCCCATTTCTTCACCCTGAAGAATGCTGAGGGTGTGGCCCGGTGCGAGCTTGCCGTGTTTCACGAGGTAAGCGCCTAGTGAACCGGCAGCCGAGCCTGTCGCCGGGTCTTCGTAAATCTCCCAGGGGAGCATGCCGCGGGAGAAAACTTTGGCGTTTCCGCCCTGCGCGAAGCAGTAAGCCATCGTCGCATTCTTGCCCAGAAGCTTGCGCAGCTCGAACATGTTCATGACGATTTTGCCGAGCGCGGCGCGATTGCGGAGCGGCACCATGAGATTGAAGATGCCGGTGGAGACACACTCGGGGTCGAGGTGGGAATCAAAATCCTTGGGCGTAAGTCCAAGTGACTTGGCCAACGCGGCTTTCTTGAACTTGATCGGACGAAATACAGCTGGCACCTGAGTCATAGTAACGCGCTGCGGGCGGCCGTCCTTGAAGCGAATCTCGACCGGCAGCACCCCGGCGCCGGTTTGCTGCATGACGTGTACGCCGCCCTCCTGCGCGGGGACGACGCCGAGCTCCGCAAGAAGAAACCATGTGCCGACGACCGGGTGGCCGGCAAGTTTCAACTCTTGCTGGGTGGTGAAGATGCGCAAGCGAGCGAGGGCGCGCTCGTCGGTAGGCTTTTGTACGAATACCGTTTCGGCGAGATTCATTTCCCGGGCAATGGCTTGCATTTGATCGTTCGAGAGACTATCGCCGTCAGTAAATACCGCGAGCGGATTGCCTTCGAAGCGATTGCTGGTGAAAACGTCAAGCGTGTAGAAGCGGTGTTCCATGGCTGGTGGTAGATCGTCGCAGGAGCCATTGCTGATACTAGATGCGCTCGAGCTGGGCGACCGTCCTTTCGTTGGTGATATTTCCCGTATTTAAGGTCGATTTTGGTTCGATCAGGATGATATGGACCTCTTCGTCGGCGATGGGGCAGTGCTCCACGCCTCGCGGCACAACGACAAATTCGCCTTCGTTGACGGTGGCTTCGTGGCCGCGGAACTTCACGCGCAGCGTGCCCTTCACGACCAGGAACAGTTCGTCTTCATTCTCATGATGATGCCAGATGAATTCGCCCTTCAGCTTTACCGCTTTGACCTGGCAATCGTTCACCTCGCCGATCACGCGCGGGTTGCAGTAGTCGGTGAACAGGCCGAATTTTTCGTTCAGGTTGACCGTTTTCATGAGCGCACCTAAAGATTGTGAACCATCTTTGTTACCGCTTTGAGAAGGCGTTGCGTTGTCTCGGGCCTGGAAGTTTCCGAGTAAACGCGCAAGAGATTCTCGGTTCCGGAAGCGCGCACCATCACCCAGCCGCCATCACTTAGATACAGCTTGATGCCGTCCATGTCTTCCCGGTGAACGACGGGAATTTCGAGGATGCTGCTTAGCTTGCCGTTCGAGAAGTGAGCGATGGCTTTTTCTTTTTGGCCCGGCTTTAGATCAAGGTCCACGCGGCCGTAATGATACTCACCGAATTCCGCATGGAGCGCGGCGAGCAATTCGCCGAGAGTTTTGCCGTGCCAGGCCATCAACTCCGCCAGGAATAGCGCGGAAACTGTGGCGTCGCGCTCTGGCAAGTAAAGACTCGTGCCGATGCCGCCGCTTTCTTCGCCGCCGATCAGAATATTTTGTTCGAGCATCAGCTCGCAGATGTATTTGAAGCCGATGGGGACTTCGTGGAGTTTGCGGCCAAACTTGGCGGCGAGCTTGTCGATAAGTTTTGTTACGGAGAATGTTTTTGCAATGTCACCCGGCAAATTGCGCGTTCCAGCCAAGTGCCAGACGAGCAGCGCAAATATCTGGTGTGGGTTGACGAACGAGCCGTCGCGATCGATCGCGCCGATGCGGTCGCCATCGCCATCGGCGCAGAATCCGGCGTCATATTTTCCGGCGAGCACCGCTTGCCGCAATGCTTCGATGTGCGGCTCGATCGGTTCCGGATGCACGCCGCCGAAACGCGGATCGCGCGTGCCGCGAATTTCGTCGCAGGTGATGCCATTGCGCCGCAGAAGCTTGGGTAGCAAGCCCGCTGCCGACCCGTGCATGGGGTCAAACACGAAGCGAAATCCTACGTCGCGCAACTTTTTCCAATCCACCAGTTTTTCGAGCGCATCGAGATACGGCGCGCGCGGCTCGAGAGTGTGAATCAAGTCCTGACGCGGCGGCAGCGGCGGCACGCCTTTTTGCAGCACCGACTCGAGTTCTTGCTCAATCTGCGCAACGATCGATGGAAGCGCGCTGCTGCCGTAGCTGGCCTTGTACTTGATTCCGTTCCAGCGATAGGGATTGTGGCTCGCGGTGACAACGATGCCGCCGGCCGCACTGCGCTGCCTCACCAGATACGAAATCGCAGGCGTCGGGCAGGGCTTGTCCGTCAGCCACACGGGTGTTCCGCTGGCGCTGATTACTTCGGCGACTGCCGCAGCAACGCGATCCGCGGCATAACGATGGTCGTAGCCGATAATGATGCCCTTGCGTGCGTCCTCATTGCGCACCACATAGCGCGCAATCGCATGCGCCACGGTGCGCGCGTTCGCGAATGTAAAATCTTCCGCGATGATGCCGCGCCAGCCATCCGTTCCGAACTTGATTGCATTCATCAAGGACTGAGTATAAGCGAAGGCGAGTCGGCGGAAACAGCCGCATTGGCCTGCGGCCGCGCCCCGGAAGAAGGCCTACAACAGCGTGCTCAGCTTCTGTTCCTCCAGCCATTTCACGATTCTGCCTACGTCCTGGGCGCGGTCCCTAGGGCAAATCAGAAGGGCATCAGTAGTCTCGACAACAACCAGATCACGCACGCCAATTGCGGCCACAAATTTTGATGGGCTCCAGAGGAAATTACCTTCGGCGTCGAGCGTGTGACCTTGCCCCGCGAGAACGTTCTCGCCGCTTTTCTTCGCCAGCAATTGATAGACCGCGGCCCAGGAGCCGATGTCGCTCCAGCCCACTTCGGCGGGAATCACAAACACGCGCGGCGGCCCTTCCGCGCGAGTGGCGGGCTCGAGGACCGCGTAATCAACGGAAATATTTTCGAGTTTCGGGTAAATGGCGCGCAACTTGCGTTCGTAGCTCCGTGTTCCGATGAATCCAGCAAGCTTTTCCAGCGCGGCGTGCGTCTTTGGCAGGAAGTTCTTCAGATTTTCGAGGAAAGTGGAGACCCGCCAGAAAAACATCCCGGCGTTCCAGTGATAGTTTCCGGAAGCGACGTACTCTTGCGCGAGCTTCAGTTCCGGCTTCTCCGTGAATCGCCGCACGGCAAAAACCGGGAAGCCCTTCGAATCAATCGGTTCACCCGTTCTTTCGATGTAGCCGAATCCCGTCTCCGGCCTAGTAGGAGGAATGCCCAGTACGGCCATGCGCCCCGGCTCGCGAGCCACTTCGAGCGCGGCGCCAACAATCTCCCTAAATTTTTGCGGCTGCTCAATGTAATGATCGGCGGGGAGCACGGCCATCAATGCATCGCCCCGCTCCGCATGGCGAACATGAATGGCCGCTAGCCCGATGGCCACCGCGGTATTCAGCCCCATTGGCTCGATCAGCACGCGCTTGCGTGACGCTGCCGGAACCTGCTTGCGCACGGCAGCGGCCTGCTCCGCATTCGTCACTGTCCAGATGCGCTCGGCGGAAATAAGCGGCTTGAGACGCGCAACAGTCTGCTGCAACATCGTGTCTGCACCGACGATGTTCAAAAGTTGTTTCGGAGTCCGCGTGCGGCTGCGCGGCCAGAAACGAGTGCCGCGCCCTCCCGCAAGGATCACGGCGTGGATCGTTAGCTTTTCCTTCGTCATCGTTGAAAAGCCTCAATCGAAAAAAACTTGCGCGAGCGCCGCGGCAGAAATTCCAGCTTGATGCAATGCTGTCCGCAAGGCGGGGATATCCGCGACATAGGCTCTGATCAGAGACGTAGGTGCTTCCGGCAAAACGTCGACGTGCGTCTGCGACGCCGGCACCAGCCAGCATTCACCGCGATGATACCGCGCCGCGCTATCCGGCCAGGCCAAGGTGCCCGCGCCCTCCAGAATCACGATGAGTTCGAACCGTTCGGGGTCGATCGGGATTTCACATTTCGCGGAACATTCCCAGCGCTCCGTCGCAAAGTACCGGCAAGCGGCCAGCAGCGATCTCGACGCGCCACTGGCGGGAAGAAGCAGCGGAGTTACTTTCCCTCCCGCGGGCCTCCCGAAGTTGGTTACCTGGAGCGCCTTTTCTACATGCAATTCCCGCGGCTTCCCGTGCGCGTCAACGCGGCCGAAATCGTAGACACGGTACGTCAGGTCGGAATACTCCTGCACTTCGCAGATCACCATATTCGGACCGATGGAGTGGGGCGTGCCCGCCGGGACGAAAAATGTGTCGCCCGTTCGTACCGTGTGCACTTCGAAGAGGTCTTCCAAGGTGTGGGCGGCCAATCCCGCACGAAACTTCTCAGCGTCTACGCCGGGTTTCAGCCCGAGTTCCAGTTGCGCTCCGGCCGTCGCGGAGACCGCGTGCCACATCTCCGTTTTTCCACGGCCGCCCGTAGCCTTCTCATGGACGGATGCATAAGCGTCGTCTGGATGAACCTGAAGCGAAAGCTTTTCAGTGGGGAAAATAAATTTAACCAGGAGAGGGAAGTTTGCTTCTGCAGCGAGTCGGCTGCCGCGCCACTCCGCGGGCATTTCCGCCCAGGCCGCGCCGAGCGTCTTTCCAGCGAATGGACCGGAAGCAATGCGGCAGTCCACGCCCGTGAGCCATGCTTCGCCCAGCGGCTCCTGCAAATTCGATTTTTCGGGAAAGAGAGGCGCCAACGAGCGTGCTCCCCAGAGGCGCGGGCTGAAAATGGGCTCGATGCGTGTGGGCGCGGGCCTCACGGTTTACGACGCGGCTTCAGCGCGCGAGAAAAAACGTTCGAGGCGGCGCAGACCTTCGTCGATTCGATCGATGGAGGTGGCGTAGGAAAGCCGCAAGTACCCCGGTGCGCCAAAGGCTTCGCCCGGTACGACCGCGACGTGAGCTTTATCCAGCAACATTTTTGCGATTTCCGTGCACGTCTTTGCCAGCGCGGGCCTGCCGTTAGCACTCGTGAGGTGCGCGGAAATGTTCGGGAACGCATAAAACGCGCCGCCGGGCCATTCGCAAGTCACTCCGGGAATCGCGCGCAAGCCTTCCACGATGCGTTTGCGCCGCTTTTCGTATTCGGCGAGCATCAACGGAACGGTTTCCATCGTGCCGCGCATCGCTTCCAGCGCGGCGTACTGCGCGATCGACGTGGCATTGGAGGTGGATTGGCTTTGCAGCTTGATGAGTGCCTGGATCAATGCTTCCGGCCCTAGCGTGTAGCCGATGCGCCAGCCGGTCATCGCGAAGGTCTTTGAGACCGATCCGATGATGATGACGCTATCTTTGGCGCCTGCGGCGCTGGCAATCGAGTACGGCTTGTGCGGCTCGTAGGTGAAATGCGAATAGCACTCGTCGCCGAGTAGCCAGATGTTGTGCTTCTTGCAGACCGCCAGAATGCGCTCGTACTCATCCGGCGGGACCACACCGCCCGTCGGATTGCTGGGCGAATTCAGAATCAGCAACTTTGTGCGCGGAGTAATTGCCTTTTCGATGGCCGAATCGCGCACCGCAAAGCCATCCTCCGGCAGAGTCGGGACAAACACCGGCGTGCCGCCCGCATACTTCACGATGTCCGGAAAGCTCACCCAATAAGGCGCGGGAATGATGACCTCGTCGCCCTGTTGGATCAGCACGCTCATCACATTGAAGATGGAGTGCTTGCCGCCCACGCTCACGACGCACTCTTTTGCCTCGTACGACGAGCCCAGTTCGCGTTTGTGCCACGCGCAAATCGCTTCGCGCAGCGGCATGATGCCGCCGGTCGCCGTGTATTTCGATTTGTTCTCCTCAATCGCTTTGATCGCCGCCATCTTGATGTGGTCCGGCGTGGCAAAGTCCGGCTCGCCGGGGCCGAAGTCCGCGATATCCACTCCGCGCGCTTTCAGGTTCTCCGCTTCGGAGATGACCGCCGCGGTGGGCGAGATTTGTATACGATTGATGCGGTCCGTGAGTTGCACCGTTGCTCCTCTAGAAAGTTAAAAGTTCAAAGTTGAACGTCCAACAAAAGGAAAAATACAAGAATTATGACTACGCAACCTACAAAACCTTGGCGCGCAACCTCTGCTCCACGGTCGCAGGCACTAGTCCATCCAGCGGGCCGCCATGCTGGGCGATCTCCCGCACAAGTTTCGAGCTTAAATAGCTGTACGTCTCGCCGGGCAACATGAAGACGGTCTCCAGCCGAGGCTCGAGCTTGCGGTTCATCAGCGCCATCTGCAATTCGTATTCGTAGTCGGAGACCGCGCGAATCCCGCGAAGAATCACGCCCGCGCCGCGCTTCCGCGCATAGTCGACGAGCAAGCCCTCGAACACGTCCACTTCCACGTCGGTCCACTTTTTCGTGACTTCGCGCAACATTTCCATGCGCTCGGGAACCGTGAAGAGCGGCTGCTTTTCTGTATTCCGCAATACCGCCACGATCAGCAGGTCGAACATCTTCTCCCCGCGCTCGATCAGGTCGAGGTGGCCGTTGGTGACCGGGTCAAACGAGCCGGGGTAGATGGCAATCGAAGTCTTCATCGTGAATTCATCAGTTCCGCAAGGCTACGTTTATTCTAACTCAGGCGGGGAAAACCGCGGCTTGCAAACTTGGCGGGAGGCCAAAGTGGATTCTTTTGCCGTCGCGAGGAATCCTCTTCGCAGGATGTCAAAGATATGACAGTATGCCCAAGGCGGTGCTACATAGCAGTCATTTGAGATTTGCTACTCTGCTCGGGAGGACTCTCCAGACAATGGTTCAGAATGCGCGGTTGCGAGGTCTTGGTACCCTTGTGCTTTGCGTTTTGTTGTACCCGGCAATGGCCACAGCTCAACAGCCTGTGTTGAATCTGATGCCGCTTCCCGCCAGCGCGCAGTCCGGCACGGGAAGCCTGGCAGTGGACTCGTCGTTTTCGGTGGCGTTCACCGGCTACACCGAGCCGCGCCTGGAGCGCGCCGGCGAGCGCTTTTTGCGGCAGCTCGCGCGCCAAACGGCTCTCCCGCTTTCTCTCAAGCCGGCCAAGAGTGCTAAAGCAACCCTCGTGATCCAAACCGATCGCGCCAGCAAGGAAATTCAGGAAGTTGGCGAGGACGAAAGCTACATTCTGGAAGTGACTTCCACCGGCGCGAAGCTCACCGCCCCAACGCCCCTCGGCGTAATGCACGGGCTCCAGACTTTTCTCCAATTAGTGGATGTTTCCCCCAGCGGTTTTGCCGCACCCGCGCTCAAGATCCAAGACCAGCCGCGTTTCCCCTGGCGCGGTTTGATGATCGATTCCGCCCGCCACTTCATTCCGCTTGACGTGATCCGCCGGAATATCGACGGCATGGAAGCCGTGAAGATGAACGTTTTTCATTGGCATCTTTCGGAGAATCAGGGCTTCCGCGCGGAAAGCAGGAAATACCCGAAGCTTCACGAATTGGGCTCCGACGCCCTCTATTACACGCAGGATGAGATCCGCGACCTGATCGCCTACGCTCGCGATCGCGGCATTCGCGTGGTTCCGGAGTTCGACATGCCAGGGCATGCCACCGCATGGTTCGTGGGCCACCCCGAGTTGGCCAGCGGAAAGGGGCCGTACGAAATTGAGCGCAAGTGGGGAATCTTCGATCCGGCAATGGACCCCACGAACGAGAAAGTCTACAAATTTCTCGATGAATTGATCGGCGAGATGGCCAAGCTTTTCCCGGACCACTATTTTCACATCGGCGGCGACGAAGTGAACGGGAAAGAGTGGGACGCGAATCCGAAAATTCAGGCGTACATGAAGGCCCACGGAATCAAGAACAACGAAGCGCTCCAGGGGTACTTCAGCGGACGCGTGCAGAAACTGGTGACCAAGCACGGCAAAGCAGTGATCGGCTGGGATGAAGTTCTAGTGGAGGGAGTGCCGAAAGATATCGTGATTCAGTCCTGGCGCGGACAAGCTTCACTGGCGAAAGCCGCCAAACAGGGTTACCGCGGAATTCTTTCGAACGGGTACTACTTGGATTTGGGATGGCCCGCCGCGCGGCACTACGCCGTGGACCCCATGAGCGGCGACGCAGCAAATCTTTCCGCCGAGGAGAAGCAACGAATTCTGGGCGGTGAATCGTGCATGTGGGCGGAATACGTGAATCCCGAAAACGTGGATTCGCGCATCTGGCCCAGGAATGCCGCGATCGCCGAGCGCTTGTGGTCTCCTCAGGAAGTCCGCGACCCTGCCTCCATGTACGCCCGTTTGAGTTTTGTCAGCGCCCGGCTGGAGTGGCTGGGCCTCACGCACCGCACCGTTTCGCGCCACATGTTGCAGCGCCTCGCGGGGCCTGCATCCCCGGCAGAATTTGCTGCGCTGCGCACTCTCACCGATGTAGTCGAGCCTGTAAAAGATTACACACGCGAGCAGACTGCTCCCGCTGAGCCAACTAGCGCAACGCCGCTAAACCGCGTCGTCGATGCGGTTCCTCTTGAGAGCGATGCTGGACGCCGTTTCGGAGAACTGGTCGATCAGTTCGTCGCCTCGGTTTGCCACGATTCTGGTTTAGAAGCGCGGCTGCGCGCGCAAGTCACAACTTGGCGCGATAACGACGCGTTACTTCAACCGCTCGCGCAGCGTTCGTTCCTGGTGAAAGAAGTAGCCGTCAACTCTCAGGATCTCTCCGCCTTGGGCGCGGCGGGACTCTCCGCGCTCGATGCCATCGCAAAAGGCCTGCCCGCGCCCGATTCCTGGAAAGCGCAACAACTCGCCATCATCGAACAGGTGAAAAAACCGAAAGCGCAACTCCTGTTGATTCCCGCGCCCGCCATCCAAAAACTAATCGAAGCTGCCGCTGCGGGCGGTGCGTGCTCCAGCGGAAAGCCTTAAGCCTGCATTTCGCAGATGTGGTGATTGTTCAGTTTCTTTCGGTAGGATAGTTGTGGCAGGCGCCGCTTCCCACATCATGAAAGCTTTTCCCCTCTTCGGGAATGAACTCCCATGCGTACTTCCCGGGAGAAAGCCTGAGCTTCAGCACTCCGAACGTATCCCATTCGCGGACTTCGCTGTTCGGAGTGGCAAAGCCCAAGAGGTCATGGCTGCGCCCTCCAGTCCCCGCCACGATTTCGCGGATGCCATTCGCGGGATCGGCTTTGCCTTCAGGGTCCTGCGGCGCGAATCGCTCGTAAGAGTGTTCATGTCCTGCAAGAACCAGGTCAGCGTGCGCGGCGTACAAGTCTTGCCATATTTGCTTTAACTCCGGATGAACGGCGTGCTTCTTGAAGATCCCGCTGCTGAATAATGCATGGTGGCCATACGCGAGGATGCAGGCAGTGGGGCGCTTCGCGAGATCCTCCTTCAGCCAAGTCTCTTGCGCTGAGCCCGCCCCGCATCCACCCAATCCCTTGGCATCGCAATTCGTATTCAGCACCACGATGTGCCAGTCACCCAGTTCGTAACTGTAGTAGCCTTTGCCCGGCGGCCCCGCATGGGTCCCCCAATATTGAAAATAAGCCGACGCCGTAGGTTCGACATACTCGTGATTCCCCAAAGCCGGTCTCGTACGGTCTTTGAACCGGCCCCACGCCGGGTCATAGCAATTTTTGAATTCCTCGGCACTTCCTTTTTCGTACGCCAGGTCACCGGCGGCAAAAACCGTTCCTGGTATCTGCTCGATCAGCTTGGCTGTCGCCGCGGCGCCTTCCGGGTTCTTGCAACCGGCGATGTCGCCTGCTCCAACGAGAACGAAAGTCCGCTCTGACGCGCGCTTCTTTTTCGTTCTGCTCTGCGATTGTTTGGAAACGCCGGTCGCCGGCGGCAGCGCTGTTTGCGCTTGAGTCTCGATGGAAGTAAAGATGACCATCAGGAGCAGCGCACCAACAATTCGTTCCACCATCGGTTTACGATTCCCGATATATCCGAGCATCCATCCCCCTCATCGAAAGTCTAGGCTACCACGTCGTCGCGGCAAACTCATCGATTCGCAGTTCAGCATGGAATTTCGGCCATTCGCTGCACCAGGCGACCGTTCGCTGGAATTTGCTTGGAAGTAAGACTGTTTTAGTCGCACTATAAGTTGCTAGAAATGCAGGGGTTATACTGGCAAAG
>JBGPIX010000050.1:0-20205 GCA_041485085.1 Candidatus Acidiferrum sp. | reverse complement strand
TTTTAATTCCACAAGTAGCTTCTTCATCAGGAAACACAAGAGACAAACACCGCATCGACGACCACTTCATGATTGGCGTCCCCTTCGCCCGCACCATCAACCCCATCTCCAAGACCAACTGGGAAGGCACCGGCGTCGAGCCCGACGTAAAAGTTCCCGCCGCCGACGCCCTCGCCCAAAAGCTTGCCGCCGAAAAACTCAGTTCGAAGTAACCGACTTCAAGCGCATCCCCGACGAATCCTGAGCTAACTTGTAACTGGGGAGACGCGAGGCCTCGTTTCGGCGGTCAGTGAGCGGCGGCGGGGACCGAAATTTAATCCCTACTGCACAAAGACCTGCACGGCAATGACTTAGTGCCACTGCCCCAATTCCAATTGTTGTTAAATGTTGTCACGCGAAGATCAATCAGTAGCGGCCCTGTCTAAGGGCTGCAAAATAATCCAGCACTTTTGCCATATCTGCATGAAATGCCTTCAGCCCTTCCAAAGTGAAAAGGTCTTTGCCGTCCCACCGAGCGGGAGATTTCTTGAGATTCTCCGGGAAGAAGGCATGCGCGACACCGTTTCTAAGGGCGTTAAGTTTTTCGATGTCCCTCAGCACACTCTTAGGGATTGTGTGCAGGGCTTTAACATAGCGGAGCTTCGGCATCAGACTTACTTCCTCAAGGAATTGGTAGTTAAACAGTTGGAACTTTTCGATTTTCCATAATGCGGGGAAGTCTCCGGAACCGAAAAAATGGATGCAAAGTTCGGAGGACAAATATTCGTCCACACGGGTGTAGGCAGTCACAACTCTACTTCTTATGACTTCTCTTCGCATCAGTTCGAGCAGGGGGGAACGCCACTCCTCGGGGTATTCTTCGATGTCGTAGAAATTGAATTGCACCAACTCGTAAATCTCTGTGAGTTCTTCAACCAACTGTTTCTGATGTGTGGTTAATGTGCTCATTTTGAGTTTTCAGCATCTATCAGTGCTTCGGCTTTGCTGATGCCAGTAGCCCTCAGTTTTAAGTTTCCAGCGGCGTCACGGTCAGTGTATTTACCGATTCGTTTGACCGCCATCTTCGCATTTGCCTCACTCTGGTCATGGCGCATGACTGACGCAATTAGTTCCTCACTGCCCATCCTACGCGGGTAGATATGCAGCAGGATCAACACCGCCACTTCGGTAGCGCTGTCACCCAAATTCACGTAGACGCGGCCATCTATCTCTTCGCTGAGCGGGAAGCGTCTTTTTATCAATCCATCAACAACGGCTTTGGCTTCGGCAAGGTCAAGTCCCTTTTGTGAGAATCGGACCATCTCAGAGAGAATCCAAGAGCAGGAAGAAAGTACTGCCGTGGCATCCATTTCGTTGGCATCAATTTCGTCAGCATCATGCCGGGCACCACGATTGCTGGCAATTTCATAGGCAAAGCGGCACGCACGCGGAATTGTGAGCCGGATGGTATCGGGAACAGTTGTCTTGTTCGCAAGCTGGTCAATGATGTTCCCGGCCTTGAAATCCTTGCCCTTGGGCACTATTCCACCCGCATAGTCCCAGAGTGCTTTCAGAACGGCTTCGATGAACTTACCGCCCTTTGCAGCGGAGTCTGCCCAGTCACGTTTTTGAAAGTCTGCAACCATGCCATTGAAATGCTTGACCAACGCATCTATGTGGGTTTTCTTGAAGATATTGGTGAGTAGGTGGTTCATCGCTCAGCAGATTTCAATTGGCACCAAGAATTTCTGTCCATTTGGGAAGGAGCTTATATTGGCCTTGCTTCGGAGAATCTACCCACCCTTCATCTTTTGCACGTGTTGTGTAGGCAGGATTGAATTTCCCCAGATGGGCAGTCATCTTGCTCCATTGTTTTGCAATCTGGGCTAGATCAACTTCCTGATCTGCCTTGCCCCTGGCCGCGTAAGCAACCAGAAGAGCGAAACGCTGAGGGCCGGACATTGAAGATGCGTGCGTGTTAACGAAATTTCTGATGTTCAGACTAAAGTCAACGTGCATGCTCTGATGGCTGGCTGCTGTAAGTTGATTTTTCTTGTTGTGCGATGGCTTAGGTGCGTTCCCGGCAGCTACAAGGTCTATGTCAGCCTCATATTTCTTTCCATCGTCCGTGATGACTACTATGTGAGCTCTCATTGGGCGTAGACGTACTTCTTGTTCTCCTTGAACCGTCTCAGACTCCGGCTACGCACCTCGCGGCCCATGGGTCCGGACAAACTTGTTATCGGGTAGTTGTGCCCCAGGTCTTTGAGCTTTTGGCGAATGCCCTTGAGTGTCTGCGGCTTCTTAAAAAACCCTTCCTGCTTTAGAGACTCAATCAGGCCGGGAAGACCATCGTTCACTTTTTTTGATTTTTTTGCCGTCGATCTACTGGGGTTTGACGAAGATGACTCACTTTTAATCTTCAAATCCTTTAGAACTGCGGTGAGTTCGGCTGGGGTTCCGTCTATCTGAACTTCTACGCCGTCTGGGGTCTTTATGTGTGCCTTCATCGTAGCGTTCTCCGCTGGGACAGGAACGTCATCATTAGCGCGATAGTATCAAGACACGTCACTAAATCGCAATGACGTGTGGAGTGCACACACATCAGATTGGGGGGGCGGCCCAGACACTCGTGGGTGCCGCCCGTTTTTAAGGCTGCGGGTTTTGAGGTTTCCTTCTTTTGCACTGAGTTTTTAGACTTGAGCCGCATTACCGCTGTGGTACAATATCCCTGTTGCAAACTGCGCCCCGGCTCCAGCCGGGGCGTTTCTGTTTAGTGGCACAGGCTTCAGCCTGTGCTCTTTTCACCCAACAATCTCAAAACTCAACTCTAAGGAGACAACTATGTCCTCTCTTCGTCCACAGGACCGCAAGTCCTTGTGTCGTTTCACCTTTGCCGATGGCCGTCAATGTCGCGCCCTCCACTCGCCGGATCATCCCGACTTCTGCTTCGACCACGCCCGCAAAGACTCCCAAGCCCGCGCCGCCGACAAGCTCGCCCGCGAACTGTCCTATTTCTTCTCCGGCGAATATCTTTCCGCCTGCGATCTCAGCGCTGCCCTTGGACGCCTCTTGCCCGCCGTCGTCCGCGGCGACATTAAACCTCGCTCCGCCCGCACCCTCGCCTACCTCGCCCAAACCCTCGTCCAAACCATCCATCTTTCTCAGCACGAATACATCAACGCCTTCGGCACCGACTCCTGGCGCCGCGCCGTCAGCAATTCCGTCCGCCAAAACTTCGACCACCGCCAACCCACCCAGCCACCCCAACCGCCCCCGGATCAGCCCCCTGTAGTGGCCGGTCTTTCGCGTTCTGTGCGTCCCGGTTCAACTGCGAAGACCGGTGAAGTTCAGTCTCCTCAACCATCCCCAGCCCCTCAACCACCTCAACAGCCGACCTCAACGTCACCACGACCTCAACAGCCAGCCTCGGCTCCCAAACCAGGCCCAGCCCCAAAACCATCCACGCAATCCGCCCAACCAACCCCATCCCCGCACACTCCCCTGCCTCCCACCGACACCGAATTCGCTCAGCAGCTACTGACCGGTCTCAACGCATCACCGCCCGTTCATCGTCCCAGCGAGAGATAAACCATCCCCTAACCCCTTTAAACGCAACACTTGCAAAAACTCCCGTAAGCGTTGATTCTAAACCACTTATACAAAAACTAAGTCCTGTAGATGCAACACTTACAAAAACCACGGGGGGAGGCGGTCGGTTATGGTTAACCAGGCACCCGCTAAAGGGTGTCTGTCCTGAGGTGTCCGCCGTGGCGGACGACGAAGGATCTCTCCTCGATCACCCCGTGCTCAGACGACCGCTGTAGCTCACCCCTTCCGAGGTGAGGTTTCTGTGCGGCCTGCACGTACCTTGTTCAAGGACTTGCAGAAAGAAGACGCAGTCCTCCGGCGTTCAACAGCGCAAGAAGCGCCAGCACCGCAATCACGGAAATGGCAATTCCCAATTTCCGATCCGGCGTGCGCATAAACTTTGCCGTAATGCGCTGCGTTCCGGGTGAAAGCGACAAGATTATTTGCCCGTTTGTCTCCGCGCGCTGTGGTGCGACCGCCTTGCCATTCAATTCCACGCGCCACGCTGGGTAGTCAAGAAGCCGCAGCCCAATTCTCAAAAACTCGTTTGAAGTTACTCGCAACTTTCTTTCTTCTGCGGTCCATCGCTCAATTTGGATCTCCGCCTTTGGCGCGCTTCCCTCGACTCCCTCGGCCGGCAGAATCTGCACGCGCGGCGCTTTTTCCGGCAAGTTGTAATGGTCATCGCCCAGCGGATCGTATTCGTCAGTGCCTTCGAAACCCTGGTCGTTCGCAACCGCTTCCCGTAACGAGGGGATGTCGTCGGAGTCCCACCAGGTTTTCTGCACCAGAAACGTCGCCGTGCCTGCCGCAACCGCAATCACCGCAGCGACCCAGATCCAACTCCTGCGCCGCTGCGCGATCGCCGCCGCAAGAAAATAAGCGTACGGCACCGCGAGAATCGCCATCCACCTCCACGGAAACTGCACGAATCGCAGCTTCGGAAGGTGCGCCCAAAAAATCGCACTCGGACGGATCATCAGAACCACCGTCGCCGCGGAGAGCGCGAGCAACAGCAGCCAAAGTTTTTTTCTTTCCTCCCGGCCTTGTCCCTGAACCGTTTCTCGGCGCGCCGCAATTCCCGCGATTCCCGTCATCACTATTAACAAAACCGCCGCGCTCGAAGCGATCCAATTGAACACACTATGTTCCGGATCGTTGGTCATGGTGTAAAGAAAATTGTCCGATGGTTGCAAGCCCGACGAAAGCGCTTGCGTGATATTCACCCAGCGCTGCTCGTACGCCGCGGGCAAAAGATAAAAACTCGCCAATCCAAATCCCAGGGCCAGTCCCCCCGCGCCGCGCCACAGCGGCCGCAAGGATTTTTCTTCCATCGCGGTCCAAGCAAAAATCAACGCCACGCTGTAGCTCGCCATCACTCCTGCCGGCGCATTAGAAAGCCACACCGCCGCAAACGACACCGCAAACAACCCCATCGAGCGTGGCCAGGACCGTCGGCGAACCTCCGCCAGGCCGCACAGATGTAGCGCCGCCAACACCACGAGCGGCATGAACGCGCACGCTAGCTGCTCCGCAAAATCGCTGCGCATGTAAATGATGACCAGCGCATACGGATTCGCCGCATAGCAAGCTGCGCCAAAAAGCGCCGGCTTGTCCGGCAGAAATCGCCGCGCCAGCGCAAACGCAGAAATTCCCGCGATCGTCTGGACTACTACAATAAAAACTCCCGGCACAGCGTTCCACGGAACCAAAAAGCCCAGCGCTGCACCTAGCATCCACGACAGCGGCGGATAAAAAATAAACCGTGGCTCGCCAAATCCGTAGTTCGCCCACTCCGTCCACCGCGGAAAAAAGATTCCTTCTTTCCATTGCCCCGCTACGTCCAGCCACGACGCCGCGTGAAATCCGAAATCATGCCCCGAAGCGTTCCCCAGCCAGAAAAATGGCGCAATCACCAGCAGCGCCGTTCCCAGGGAAACGCCCAGTGCGAGCCACCACGCGCGATTTCCTGCGCTCCAGTTCATTCTGTTTGTGTGTTCGGCGAAAGTTGTCATGCGGTATTCATGCAATTGCAATAGTTCAAGAAAAAGATCGCCGTGCTCCATCCAGCAGTGTGCGGCCACACGGCAGTTGAGCGATAATACACGCGCTCATGAGCACCGCAAACACCGCACCCGCTCCGATCATCGAAGCGCGCCAACTGGAGAAATCCTACCCCCCGCCCGATGGCAGCCGCATCCAGGTCATCTCCGCCACCGACCTCGCCGTCTACCCTGGCCAGATTATCGCGCTGCTCGGCGCTTCCGGCTGCGGCAAATCCACTTTGCTTTGATTATTCCGGGCGCTTCGATGTGTTGCTCGCGGCGACGCTGATCATGGCTACGATCGTGGTGCTCATCAACCGCCTGCTCTGGCGGCGCCTGCATCGCCTGGCCTCGTCTCGGTTTAAATTGGAGACGTAGTACAATTAAGAGAGAGCGATTCACTCGGTTCTTCAAAACGACTATGCCTGAATCCAAAATAGGCTCCAACGCTTCTGATTGGAGCGACGAGGATTTTCTTCGCGCTTTTGAGGACTTATCGTTTCCCGCTAATCTTTTTCATCACCGGGAACACATCCGCGTTGCCTGGCTCTATCTGAAATCTTCCGACGCAACACGCGCCGCGGAACGGATGTCGGAAGGGATTCGCCGGTTCGCGAATCACCATGGCGCGACGCAGAAATACCATCACACGCTTACGCTGGCGTGGATGCGCCTGGTAGCCGCTGCTTTGGTGGAGACGCCCGAGGGATACACGTTCGAACAATTCATTGCGGCTCATGCGCAACTGAGGGACACAAAACTACTCGACAAATATTATTCGAAAGCACTTCTGCAGACTGCTGCAGCCCGCGAAGGTTGGGTCGAACCCGACCTCCAGCCGCTTCCGGAATTAAGGATTTACCGCTGCTGCTGATTTTTTCTCTTCGGGTTTCGGCTCTTGTGGCTTTTCGCCCCAGATGTATTGGGCGAACCATTTTTCGTTTTCTTCCATCACCGCACGTTGCTGTTTCGGTTTCGTGATGCCGTGGCCGAATCCTTTGTAGACCACCATTTTTACGGGCACGCCGCGGTCTTCCAAAGCCTGGCGTAGTTCGTACGCGTTGGGAATCGGCACGCGGCGGTCGTTTTCGCCGTGCTGGATCAGCGTTGGCGTTTTGGCTTTCGCGATGTAGCTGATCGGCGAAGTCTTCTTGTAAATTTCCGGATCGCCCCACGGCGTGGCGTGCAGGTATTGCGGCGTGAACGGCGTGATGTCCGTATTCGCGTAGTAGGTCATCCAATCGGAAATTCCCGCGCCGACGGAGACGGCTTTAAATCGATCGCTTGATGCCGTAATGAACGCAGAGATATAGCCGCCCTGGCTCCAGCCCATGGCGCCCACGCGGTCCTTGTCCACCCAACCTTTGGCGATGAGCGAATCGACTCCGGAAATGACGTCGGCATAGTCGCCGACGCCGAGATTGCGCACGTTTAATGCGCGGAATTTTTCACCGTAGCCCGCTGAGCCACGATAATTCGGGCGCAGCACGAGCGCCCCTTTGGCGACAAAGCGTTCGATGGGATAGTAGCGGTCGGCGTTCACGATGGGCTGATCCACTCCGGTGGGTCCGCCATGAATGACCACCAGCAAGGGATATTTCTTCTTCACGCTGAAATCGTGTGGCGTGTACAGCACGCCCTCGATCGCGGTGCCGTCGGATGATTTCCAGGAAATCACTTCGCGGCGCGCGAGAGTAAATCCCTTAAGTTGGTCGCCCATGCTGGTGAGCTTCTTGCCCTCCCAGGGGGCGACACTAGACGAATAGACTTCGGCATATTGATTTTCGAGCCCCGCACGATAGGCCACGCGCTTGTAATCCTGGGAGAAGGAAAAAGAAAAGGACGCCATGTGGTCCGGCGCACTTAGTTTCTCGACAGTCTTTGTGGTTGGATTCAGGCGGAAGAGATGCGCGTAGGTTTTCTGCTCGGCGGCGAAATAAATTCCATCCGATCCCCAGCCGATGAGCCCGGGATCTTCATCGAAAGCTTCCGTCAAAACCTGAGGCGTGCCGCCTTCCGCAGCGACGACCGCGAGCTTCACATTGGTGTAGAAGAAATATTTCGAGCCAGCTACCGTTTCGAAGGCAATCATTTTTCCATCGGGCGACCACTTCGGGTTGGTGTCCGGTCCCGGCGTACTCACGATTTTCTTTACAACGCCATCGCTCACCGTCACGACGTACAGATCAGCGGTCTCCGCGGAAATGAGGTCGGGGTCCTTCTGCGCGCTGAAGGCGATGCGCGTTCCGTCTGGCGACCAGGAAAATTCTTCCACGCTGAATTTGCCGCCTTCGGTCAAACGCTTCGGTTCCGCGGCGGGCGCGCTTCCGGCGGGAACCTCGATGGTCCAAAGATGGGTCATCTGGTAGTCGGCGTGAACGACGGAATACTCGCCGTATTTTTCCTTGCGGTCTTTCAGGGCCTTCGGGTCGGGGTCGGTCGTCGAAAAAGCGATGCGTTTGGAATCCGGCGCCCATTCGAAAGCATTCACGTCATTCTCGGTTTTGGTGAGCTGCTGCGCTTCGCCGCCGTCCGCCGAGATGACGTAGAGCTGTTTCTTGCCGTCCGGAGTGTCCTTGATTTGTCCGGGGCGGTCGGAGAGAAAGGCGATCCATTTGTCGTCCGGGGACCACGCGGCGTTGGTGCTCGATTTCTTGGCGGAAGTCAGCGCGTGGGGATCGCCAGTCGCCGGATCCGCAATCCATAGGTTTCGTTCGAAGGCGTTGTCTTCCCAGTTGGTTTTCTGGACTTCGTAGACAACGCGCTTGCCATCGGGTGAAATTTTCGGATTGAACGCGCTCTTGCATTCGAGCGACTGGTCTATGGTAGGGGTCGTCGAAGGAGCTGCCTTGGCGGGATTGGCCGTCTCTTGTGCCACGGCAGGAAGCAAGGGCAGCGCACACGCCAACAACGCCGCGGGAATCAATGACAACTTTCGCATCGCACGGTACCCCCATTTATGGCAAGACACGCGAACTTAGTACTTGCGGTTCCAGCGGACAAACCCAATGAACAAACCAATTCCCACGATGGCAAATCCCAGGTAGATGTGCCAGCCATGCAGCTGCGTTGCAGAAACGACCGCGCCGGCGGCGGATAGAATCAGCAACAGGGCAGCTTTGCCCTTAGTCAATCGCTTCTGTTCGACCACTCGCTTTTCACTTCTCGCCGTAGCGAAGCCCACTCTGCTTCGTGGCGGCGCTTATTTACTGGCCTTGAGTTCTCGCCAACTCTCGGCTCAGGTACAGAATCTGGCCTACATGATGATACGCATGGCCCGCACAACGAAGGAAAATCTGGAAGCGATCGGCGGCTTCGGGCTCGCGCTCGGCGGTGTAGGCCTTTCCCCAGTCCTCAGCGCCTTGCTTTCGAATCGTGGCCACCACCATTGCGATAGCGCGGTCAAACGCGGCCAGAGCTTCTTCCTTGGGCGGAGGTTGCTTATCGGTGAACTCGCGGTCACGGTCGCGTAGGTAACCCGTTTCGGCGACGCGTGCGCCGATGTAATAGTTCAAATTGCCCGTCATGTGAAGAACCAGGTGCCCCACGCTGTTTCCGTAGGGATAGGGCTTGCGCCAAAACTGTTCGTTGGAAAGAGGGCCGGCCCACTTGTGGAGATGCTGGGCGATATATTCGTAGTAGGCCGCCAGTCCCACAGCCACAGTTTCGTTTACTGCCGCCATGAAAGAAGACCCCTTTGCAACCGTGTCCCAGACTTACCTAAATGAACTCTAGCGCGGAAGGGTTTATTCCCTGTCCCGGAACGCCGACAATAGCGTTCCTCGCGGAAAAGTCAAGGGTTCGCTGGAAAAATTCAGCTCTGGGGCCGCCAAACTTTCCCGCCGTTGAGCACCTGCTCGAACCGATTAATGGTCCACATTTTTCCGCGCTGGCGCCCAGCCACTTTTCCACAGCTACCGGTAGGGGGTCCTTACGTACTATTGACCCTGTTACCACCCCCCGAAGAGACTTGGTACAGGATGGCTCGCTATTCCGCCTTTCTCGGGCGTCGCGTGGAGGTGCAATATCGCGCCGGCGAGATCCTTTTGCCTGCTTCGGGCACATTCGTGGCGGATTCCGGGCGGTCTATTTTTCTCGAGCAGCATTTCGAGCAACGGGGGCAGCACAAGCACTTCCGGTGGGAAATCCCCTATCAATATTTAGTACGCATCGAAGAAAAACCCGACGCCGGAGCCTCTGCGAAGGGCGGTTCCACTAGCGCCGCTCCTAAAGCCGCGACCGAAACTCCTGTAGCGGTCGAGCCTGGCCACGAGCCGCGGAGCGCCGCTGCTTCGGCTGGCGGAGCACCAAGCCTACTTCCGCTACCTCAGAGACCCAAGACCGCCTGAACCGCAGACGAACTTCCCTCACAGCTTCCGCGCCTGGATTCGGCTACAATCGTCTCCTCAATTTGAGCAGAATACACACTCGCTTCGTGTCTGCCACCGTCGAGGAGGATCCTCTTGAAACCTGCGATTGGATTGATCGGTCTGGGACTCATGGGACGTCCCATGGGAATGAATCTGCTGAAGGCTGGTTACACTCTCACCGTCTGGAATCGCACTGCTTCGCGCGCTGATGAACTCGTCGCCGCCGGCGCGAAGTTTGCGAAGTCACCGCAGGAAGCCGCGGCTGCGGCTGACTTTCTTCTCACCATGGTCAGTGATCCCCCGGCGCTGGAAGAAGTGCTGTGGGGTTCGACTGGCGCGATGCAGGCGCTGAAGCGCGGAAGCATTTATGTAGACTCGAGCACGATCTCGCCGGCGCTCGCGCGCAAAATTTCCGCGGCTTGCAGCGAGCGTGGCGTGCGTTTTCTGGACGCGCCCGTTACGGGCGGGGACTGGGGCGCGAAAAAAGGCGAGCTGGTGTTCATGATCGGTGGCGATGCGGAAACGTTGAAAGAAGCCGAACCCATTCTTGGCGTCATGGGCAAGAAATGGTTTCACCTTGGCCCGAACGGCGCTGGGCAAACCATCAAGCTGGCGATGAACATGATCCTCGCGCTGCAAGTCGATGCGCTCGCCGAAGCTCTGGCACTCACGACACGCGCGGGCATTCAAGGCGAGAAACTTGTTGAGGTGATGCAATCCAGCATGGCGCGTTCCGGCGTGCTCGATGTCAAAGCGCCGAATCTGCTCAAGGGCGAGTACGTGCCGAGTTTTCCGTTGCGCTTGATGCACAAGGATCTCGGCCTCGCGCTCGACCTTGCCAATCAACTCGGTGTAGCTCTGCCTACGACCGCTGCCGCTCGCGAAACCTATAGCTACGTCAAGGGTGCAACGAAGGAAGATCTCGACTATTCCGCGGTCATGAAATTCTGGAAACGATGACGAAGACGCACCATTAGATTCTTAGAACTTTTTAATATCGAGAGAGAGGTGTTTCTTGAAGATTGGTTTCCTCGGTCTTGGCGACATGGGCCAAGCCATTGTTCCGCGTTTGCTCGCCGCCGGGCACACCGTCACCGGCTGGAACCGCACCAAGGATAAAGCCGCGCACCTGTTCGAGCTCGGCATGCTGTGGGCCGGCTCTCCCCGCGAAGTGGCCCGCGAATCGGAAATTGTCTTCTCTATCGTCACTGATTCCGCCGCGGTCCGCTCTCTTGCCCTGGGTGAAGACGGCATCATCGCCGGCTTGCGCAAAGACGCCGTCTATTTGGACATGAGCACTATCGACCCGGATGGCAGCCGCGCCGTCGGCGCCGAATTCACCAAAGCCGGCCTGACCATGATGGACGCTCCCATCTCGGGCACCACGCTTACGCTGTCGAAAGGCAACGCCTCGCTCATGGTGGGCGGCGATAAAGCCGCATTCGAACGCGTCCAGCCGGTCCTCCTCGCCATCGGCCCGAAGGTCACCTACATCGGGGCGCAGGGCCTGGCCGTGCAGCTCAAAGTCGCGCTCAACATGACGCTGGTTATAGAAGTGATCGGTTTTTGCGAAGGTATAGCGCTCGCGGAAAAAGGTGGCGTTCCCCGCGAGGTCGCCGTCGATGCATTCTTGAAGAGTGTCGTCGCCTCACCTGTACTCAACTACCGCGCGCCGCTCATTCTCGAAGGTCACATTTCAGACGCGACCTACGGCAACGTGAATCTCCAGCAAAAAGACATGCTGCTCGCGCTCGATCTTGGCCGCAAGATGGGTGTCCCCGTGCCGCTCGGCGCCGCCGCCAACGAAATGTTGAATGCTTGCCGCGGCCTCGGCCTCGCGCATCACGATTTTGTCACCGTCTATGAGGTCTATCGCCGCCTGGGAGGAATGTCGAAATGAAGCCTTACCGCACCAATCTCCGCGATGTCCCGAAAGTTGGCGGACTCTCGCGCGAAGAAGGCTGGATCAACATGCAGGTCCAGTTCCTCATCGATCAAAAAACCGCCGGCTCGGACAAGCTTCTGGTGGGCTGGACCGTTCTCCCTCCCGGCGCGCGCCACGACAAGCATCGCCATCCCAACGTGGATGAATTCTTCGTGGTGATCAAAGGAATCGGTTTCATCTACACGGATACCGGTCGCGAACCGTCCAGCCAGGGCGACGTGATCTTCACGCCGCGCAATCATTGGCACGGTTTTGATAATACCGGCACCGAAGATGTCGTCCTCGTTTGGGGATGGAGCGGCGCCGGCTCGCTGGAAGCCGCTGGCTACGAAATTCCGCCCGAAGGCTACTGACCCGTTCATGGCGCCACAACAATGACCGCCGCCTGGGACGATCCGCGCATCTCCCGCGGCATGGCCGCACAGCTCCGCCATCGCCGCGAACTTCTGGATGCCGGCTACAAACCACTCGGCTGGAAGCTCGCCTTTGGTGGCCCCGCAGCCTTGGAGCGGCTTCGCATCAACGCGCCCCTCGTCGGTTTCCTAATGGAAAGTGCGATTGTTCCTTCCGGTTCAATGCTTTCTCTTTTGAATTGGAAGAAACCCGCAGCCGAACCTGAAATCACCGTGCATCTTGGCAAAGATTTGCCCGCCGGAGCTGACCGCGACACAACAAGAGCCGCCATCGCCGGACTTGGCCCCGCGATCGAAATAGCCGACGTCGATCATCCCTCCGACGATGTCGAAGGCACGCTTGCTTGCGACATTTATCAGCGGCACATCATTCTCGGCCGCAGCGACCCCACGCGCGCAGGAGGCATGCTCGAGGGCCTCGCCGCACGCGTCCTGCGCAACGGAGCCGCATTCGCCAGCATCACTGATCCCGAGGCCTTGCAAACTTTGACCGGTGAACTCATCGACATCGTGCGTCACACTGCCAACTTGCTCTCCGTTTTCGGCGAGACCCTGCGAGCTGGTGAAATCATCATCGCCGGCTCCATCATTCCACCGATCTGGATTGCACGCGGCGAAGAGATCGTCTTCAACCTTGCCCCAGTAGATACGATCTCTATCCGATTCGCCTCCACCTCCAAGTAGCCACTCTGTTAGAATTCCTTCCTTGGAGTTCACTCATGAGCGCGCCTGACCTGTCAAAAATTCAAAAATTCCGCGAGCATCTTCACCTGGAATGGACCGGCGACAAGACGGTCGCTGCCTGGCGCAGATGGCACGCGCAGATCGCCGCGTTCACCCGTGGAGCCACCGAAGCCATTCTCGAATCCGCCCATCTTCGCCCCGGCATGCGCGTTCTCGATCTCGCCAGCGGCGTCGGCGATCCCGCGCTCTCGATTGCAGCAGAAGTCGCTCCCAACGGCCGCGTGACTGCCACCGACCTCGGCCCCGGCATGATTTCACTTGCGGAGGAACTCGCCCGCAAGAAAGGCCTTACCAACATTGAGTTCCGCCAAGCCAGCGCCGAATCGCTCCCGTTCCCAGATGAATCCTACGACGTGCTTACTTGTCGCTTCGGCATCATGTTTTTTCCCGATCTTCCCAAAGCGCTCCGCGAATGCCTCCGAGTTTTGAAACCCGGCGGCCGCGCCGTGTTTGTTGCCTGGGGCAAGAAAGAGCAGCCTTTCTTCACCACCACCGCAGGAATCATTCTGAAACACGTCCCCGTGCCTCCTCCCCCACCCGATCCCGATGGCCCGAGCCTCTTCATGTTCGGCGAGCGCGACCGCCTCCGCCGTGCGCTGGCAGCCGCCGGTTTCAGCAATGTTCATGAAGAAGACCGCATCATCCCCGGCCGCTGGGCCTCCTCCGTCGAAGAATACTGGGAGCAGTTCACCGAAGTCGCCGCGCCCTTTCGCCCGCTGATCGAACAACTCAGTCCCGAAAAACTGGCTCAAGCCCAATCGGAAATTTTCGCAGCACTCAAGAAATTCTGGACTGGCAAAGAACTCAACATGCCTCTCGAGATCGTCATCGGCACCGCCACGCGCCCCTGAGCCTCATTCAATTGTTTGTGCCAGAGCCACTTGGGTTTTGTCCTTGCGGCCTCCGGGGGCACTCCATAGAATCGGGACGGTGAAAACTACATGAAGCATAAATTCCAAATGGCCAACGCGCATTGGCCATTGCGCGAAATAATTGTTGGGATAGTGCTTGCCTTTTGCAGCGCACCCGCGCTCTCGCAACAACTGGCCGGGGCACGCCAAGTGTTTGACGGAAAGATGCTGCCGAGCGTCGAGGTGGCTACCTTCCAGCACAGTGACACATTGTTTTCGGTCAACATGGTGCTGCGAAAGGGACCCATTCGCCCGTTGCCGCCGGCATCCGTCAAGCTCAAGGAGATTCAGTTCAAATCCGAGGGCAAGGTCTACGATCTCTTTGACTATCTCGCTTACAATCGCGTCGCAGGTCTGCTTGTCCTCAAGGACGGCAAAGTAGTATTTGAAGACTACGAACTCGGCACGGGAGCACAGTCGCGCTGGCCTTCTTTCTCCATAGCGAAATCCTTCTCCTCCACGCTCGTCGGTGCGGCCTTGCATCAAGGCCTGATTTCCAGCCTCGACGATCCGTTAACCAGATACGTCTCGCAGCTCAAGGGAGGCGCTTACGAGGGAGTCAGCATTCGCAATGTGCTGCAAATGGCTTCCGGAGTGAGGTGGGACGAGACCTACACAGACCCAAAGTCCGATCGCAGAAAGCTGCTCGAACTTCAGTTGACGCAAAAGCCCGGCGCCATCGTGTCCTACATGAATGCTCTGACTAGAGCCGGTGCTCCTGGATCCGTCTGGAATTACAGTACAGGCGAATCCTTCCTCGTGGGAGCCTTGATCGAAGGTGCCACCCACAAGCCGCTCGCAACTTACCTTTCGGAAACAATCTGGTCGCGGCTTGGCATGGAGCAGGATGCTACCTGGTGGGTCGAAGCTCCGGGTGGAATGGGACTCGGGGGCAGCGGACTCGGCGCAACCCTGCGGGACTATGGCCGCTTCGGCGTGTTCGTCCAGCAGGATGGTGTCCTCGACGGTCAACGCATCGTACCCGAAGGATGGTTCCGGGAGGCCGGCGCCGCTCACGTGATTGGCGGCAAGTCAGAAGACTACGGCTACCTTTGGTGGCCCATCCCCGCAGGCGACCCCATTCATCAAGGTGCCTTCGAAGGTTTGGGCATTTTCGGCCAGCATCTCTATATCAACCCGAACGAGAAGCTGGTGATTGTCGTGCTGAGCGCGCGCCCCAAACCAGACTCCTCGGCTCACATTCTGAATGACGCATCCTTTTTCGCGGCCGTGGCAAGATCGCTGCGCTAGCGGTCATGCAGCGTCGCACCTGCCATCCAATCGAGCAAGAGTCTCGTTCACGAATTGGCCCGCCGTCCGAGCGCCCATTTTCCCGGCCCGCTATACGCCAGCACCAACAACCCGCCCATGATCGCCAGATTCTTACGAAAGTGCGTTTCCTGGATCCCAGCCATCGCTTCGCTCGCCGCCCAATAGTTGTGGAAGAGCACCGTCACCGCCGTTGTGTACCAGAACATGACAAACGCCGCGATGCGCGCCTGGTATCCGGTCACCAGGCAAACCGAGCCCGCCACTTCAATCACCATCGCTCCGGCGAGCAGCACCGGAATCATCGGCAAGTGCCGCGTGCTCATGTACGCCACGTTGCCGGACCATCCAAATATCTTCGCGATCCCGCTCGTCGCGAAAATGTACGTCATCATCAACCGTCCCACCAATGGAACCACCGGATGATCGAGAATCATCGTGTCTCCTCCTCCTCAAGTAAATCTCGCCACCCAACTATGTCGTGTGCTGACATAGTGGCGCGATGAGATAGACGAGCGCCACCGCCGGCCGTTAGCGCCTCCGTTCTTACTACCCGCATCGCCGGTTCCTGCCTTGAAACAAGTAAACCTCTCGCTGATAATGGCAGACTCCAAACCGTGCTTGGATCTCTTGAGTGAACCGCAGTAGGCCAAATGACCACCCATATCGGACTGATCGGCGGCGGAAATATCACCGAGACCCACGCGCGGGCTGCCCGCGCCCTCCCCGGAGTCGAAATTGCTGCCATCTATGGAACAAACGCAGAGAAGGTCGCTCGGCTGTGCCGAGAGTACGGCGGAAAGCCTTACGCGGACTTGGCCCAGTTTCTGGCGCACCGTCCGATGGATCTCGTGGCCATCGGCAGTCCTTCGGGATTGCATGCGGCTCAAGGCATCGCCGCGGCGCGTTGCGGGCTCCACGTCCTGACCGAGAAGCCGATCGATATCACTACTGAGCGCGCCGATGCCCTCATCGCGGAAGCAGACAAGGCCGGAGTCAAGCTGGGAGTTTTCTTTCAAGATCGCTGCAAACCGGACATCCTTCGCGTGAAGAAGGCCGTGGATTCCGGTGTATTGGGACGGCCGATTTTGGCGGACGCGCGCGTGAAGTGGTTCCGTCCACCGGAATATTATGCAAGCTCCCGGTGGCGGGGGACGTGGGCTTTGGACGGCGGAGGAGCGCTGATCAACCAAGCCGTTCACACCGTGGATCTGATGCTATGGCTGTTCGGCGAGGTGGTCAGTGTGCAGGCCGCCAGCAAGACCACGCTTCATGCAATCGAGGCAGAGGACACTTTGGTTGCGCTGCTCGAGTTCGCCAATGGAGCGCTCGGAGTTCTACAAGCTGCTACATCGGTCTATCCAGGCTACCCTCGCCAGTTGGAACTTACGGGGTCCGAGGGCACTTTGATTATCGCGCAGGATCGCCTGCTCGCGGCTGACTTGCGGAATCCACCGGCGGACTTGCGGCGCGGCGGGAAAGTTGACGAGAATCCCAGTGCATCCTCGCCCGTGGTCAGCGATGTGCGAGGGCACCAATCCGTTTTGGAAGACTTTCTCCAGTCCATTCAGGCCAACACCACCCCGCGTTGCGACGGGCGAGAGGGACGCCGCAGCCTGGCGCTCGTGGAAGCGATCTACGCAGCCTGCCGGACCGGAGAACGTGTGCGCTGCACGATGACCGGGTAAACTCGCGCGCCGGCGTATCCCTGGCTCCCGTTTCTCGCGTCACCGGTAACGGTCCACAGTGGTAGAATTCCCGGCGGTTTCCTTAGGAGGAGCGAGATGAACTTGAAGACGCGGACAGGGATTGTTCTAGCACTGATTGGCGTGGCACTCAATTGCGGAGCGACGACGCGGGCGCAACAGCAGCCCGACTACTCCAAAGTCCAGATCAAGGTGACCAAGGTTTCCGGCAACATCTACATGCTGGAAGGCCAAGGCGGCAACATCGCCGCGTCGGTCGGCGAAGACGGCATCGTGATTGTGGACGACCAGTTCGCTCCGCTGGCGGATAAGATTCAGGCCGCGCTCAAGGATCTGAAAATTACGGACAAGCCCGTGCGCTTCGTCATCAACACGCACTATCACGGAGATCACACCGGCGGAAACGTGCCCTTCAATAACGCGGGCTCCACGCTCATCGCGCAGGATAACGTCCGCAAGCGCTTGGAAACCGGCGGCACCGCGGGGAACGGCGGATCCATCAAGATGGAAAATAAGCCAGCGGAGAAAGCGGCGCTCCCCATCATCACCTTCGAGCACGACGTCACCGTGCACCTGAACGGCGAAGACATTCGCGCGCTGCACTTTCCCTCCGGCCACACTGACGGCGACTCCATCATTTTTTTTCCAAAGAACAACGTCGTGCACATGGGCGACGACTTCGTGCGCTACGGTTTCCCTTTTATTGATGTGGCCAGCGGCGGCAGCGTGCAGGGCATGATTGATGCCATGGAAAAAGCCACCGCGCAACTGCCGACAGACGTCAAAGTCATCCCCGGCCACGGCGCGCTCTCGAATCTCGACGACGTCCGCGCCTTCACCAAAATGCTCAAGGAAACTTCAGCAGTCGTGCAGAAAGCCATCAACGATCACAAAACCCTGGAACAGATGAAGAAGGAGAAAATTCTCGCGCCCTGGGCAAAGTGGTCAGGCGATTTCGTCAGCGAAGACGCGTTCATCGAAACACTCTACAACTCGCTGACCGGCCACAAAGGCGAGTTCATGAAACACAACTAGAGGGCTGGCCTGTTTGGGTTTAGGTGGAGGCCAGGCTTAAGCCCCGCGCTGACGATGCCAGAACGAAGGCACTACGGCCGCGCGTTTGGCGAGAAGAAGCCGATCGGCAAATCGCGCGCGGTGCGCAGACCGGCCGGAGCATCCAGAATCACGGGAATCGAATTCACGACCACCGAAGCAGTGGCGATGTCGCCATGCGATCCGCCAGGAATCGTCAGACTGATATTCGGATGTCCCGTCAGCGTGAGCGTATCGGCCGGATCTTTCGCCCCGACATACATCTGCAGCTCGAGGTACACAAGTTCCGTGCCGTCTTTCGAAAGGCCGCGAGCAATTTGGTGCACTCCCGCCGCCTGGCCCGGTTCGACCGTCAAGTATTCCGTTTGCACGCGCTCGCTGGCCACTTTAGGCTCGATGGTCTCCGTAATTTGTTCGACGGGCAAATTCAAGCTGTCCGCCACCATCGCCACGGATTCTGGTAAACCCACGTGCTTGATGACACCGGCTTTCACTTGAGCGCGAAATTCTTCCACCGTCATGCCCGCGCCGATCTTTTTTTGCAGCGGTAGCCGCCGCTTCGACGCATCCACTATGCGCAGCGCCTTCGCGTGCTCGATGCGCTGCGAAACGGCCGCGAGCGTCACGACCAATTTGTCCATCACGAAGCCCGGATTTACGCCGGTACCGACCAGCGCCACACCCCATTCTTTCGCCGCGGTATCCAGTTTCGTGGCGAGCTCCGGGTACGTCCGAAACGGGTACGACAATTCCTCGCAAGTCGAAACGATGCACGACTCCGCTTCCAGGCACATCAGCAACTGGTCCATCACTTTCGCAAGCGACGATGACGTCGAATGGATCACCACGTCGGCGGCCTGCTCCAGCACTTCCTTGGCTTCCGCGGATACCGTGACGCCCCACGGCGCGTCTTTCGCTCCGACAACTTCGCCCAGGTCGCGGCCGACCTTCGCCGGGTCGGTATCAATGGCGCCGATAATTTCAATGGCCTGCTTTTCCCGCATCAGCCGCGCAATCGATGCGCCGATCGGGCCCACACCATACTGGATGGCGCGAATTTTCTTTTTCACGTGGTTCTCCGCTCTCCGTTTGCATGCGCGTACAACGCGCATTTTGGCTTCAATGGAAACCCCTACGATAATGGAAATCCACCGCGCATTCAACGAAGAAGCGTTGCGAGCGTCAGAACGGTCCCCAGTTTGGGCCCGCAAAGCCTGAATTCTTGCCGCCGCAGGGCCTGCGCCGCATAATGGCAGGAGAGAATGCCAGCCGATTCCGGAGGAATGCGCCATGCCTGCAAAAAAACTTTCCGACACCGAAATTGCAGCGTTGCTCCCCAAAGTGAAGGGATGGAGCGTGGCAAACGGCAAGCTGCACCGGGAATTTGCGTGCAAGGATTTCGTCACGGCGTTCGGCAACATGACGCGCGTCGCGCTAGTGGCCGAAGCCATGAACCATCATCCGGAATGGTTCAACGTGTGGAATAAAGTGGTGATCGACCTGAATACCCATAGCGTAAAAGGGATCAGCGACTACGATTTCACGCTGGCCGAGAAAATCAACGAAATCTTCGGCGCCTGATCGGTTCTCCTTGAACAAAAGTTTCCGGAGATGAGCGCAGACTGCCTCCCGCATGATCCGCCCGCTCCTTACGGCCCGAAGGGCTCTTGGCGTTTCCGTCACCCTAGCGAACTTCGCTTGACTCCTGCCGTCCCTGCGCCACAATAGACGAACCCCCTTCCAAGCAGTTGATGGTTCAGAGGACTGCCCTTTCCAGTCTCGTGAATGAAGCAGGCTTGCGATGAAGTGTCGCCGCGCGCCGACTGATACTCGATTCGAATCGATCACCATTGTGGCTTCAGGCCGCCGGCTACCACTTCGAGCCCCTGGCCAAGGGAGGCTGCGCGTATGAGCGAGAAAAAGCTGCGCATATTGCTCGCAGAGGGGAATCCCGGCGAGGCCGCTTCCGCTTTGCATGCTCTCTACCCCGAAGGTCAAGACGGCCTCGAATTGACCACCGTTTCTGGCGTCTCCACGCTGATTGCCACGCTCGAAATCGTAAATCCCGAGGTCATCTTCCTCGATCTGGCGCTGGCGCGGCCAGATCCGTTAGACGCGATGCGCCGCGTGCATCGTTCAGCGCCGGCCGTGCCCTTGATTGTTCTCGCCGACGCCAGCG
>JBGPIX010000049.1:0-20251 GCA_041485085.1 Candidatus Acidiferrum sp. | reverse complement strand
CTTCGCCATGGCTTCATTGATGATCGCCACTTTCGTGCTGTTCGATAGGTCTCCCGCGTTAAATTCGCGTCCTGACAGCAGCGGTACCCGCATGGTTGAAAAATAATTCGGGCTCACCGCATCGAAATTCACATGCCGGTCGTCGGTATCCAGGTTTTGACGGCCTTCCACCGTAATGTTCGTGCCCATATCCGTCCCCGTCAGCACCGGAATCTGCGAAGATCCAACCCCCAGCACCCCCGGCACGCCCGCCAAGCGTTCCCTCAATTGGTCGACTAGGGCCACCGTTCTCGCTTCGTCATAGCCGCTCAATTGCGGCGATATCGAAAACGTAATCAAGTTCTCGGTGCTCAATCCCAGGTTCTGCTTCCGCAAGTTCCAAAGTGTCCGGGAAAACAGCGCCCCACCCGTCAGCAACAGCAGTGTGAACGCCACTTGCCCGGCAACGAGGAATTTCCGGAACCGCACATGTCCCGGCCCAGCAGATGTCGTCGATCCTTGATCCTTCATCATCTGCGAGACACCGGTCCGCGTCGCTCGCCATGCCGGTATCAGCCCGAAAAGCAGCGCCGATACCACCGTCGCAGCCGCCGCAAATCCCAGTACGCTTCCATCCACCTGTGCCGTGATCCCTCGTACCCCTGCTTCAGAAACGACAGCTTGCGTCAAAATGTTCATTAACCAGCTGCCCAAAATCAGTCCCAGTACCCCTCCGCCCAATGCGCAGAGGAAGCTCTCCACCAGTAATTGACGCATCATCCGTCCCGGAGTCGCGCCCAGGGCCGCACGAATCGCAAATTCCCTTTGCCGTGCCGCCGCTTTGGCCAGCAGCAGATTCGCCACATTCGTGCATGCAATCAGCAAAACCAGCGCCACCATCGCAAACAGCGCCACCAATGCCGGCCCGGAATCCCTCTGAGCCGTCGTCCTCCCCTGTGCCCCGGCAGACAGCACAATCTTCTTACTCAGAAATTCTTTCTTGTCTTTTCCGTCTGCGCGCAGTTTAAGAGTTGCAGCTTGCTGCTCCAGCAGCCCGGGGTACTCCGCGTTAATCCCCGCTTGTGCCTGCTCTATTGAAACACCTGGCTTGCGCCTTGCCAGCACTGCCAAAAACGAATCATTCCAGTCATCCAATCCATTGCGGATTGGCGTCATTTGCCCCTTCATGGTCATGGGCACAAAAATGTCCGGCATCTGCCCCACCTGGATGCCAGTAAATCCCGCCTGCGCGACGCCGACAATCGTCATTTCTGTGTTGTTCACCAGAATCGTCTGGTTCAGGACACCCGAGTCCCCGCCGAAATGCCGCGTCCAATACGCATGGCTCAGGACCACGACCGGATGAGCGCCTTGCACATCGTCGTCCGCAGGTGAAAGCACTCTACCGAACGCCGGTTGGACGCCCAGCACCTGGAAATAATTCCCAGTCACCAGCTCGCCCGAACCACGGTCCGTTTGTCCGTGACTGGCGATGCTGGCAGAAAACGGATACCGCGCCATCACTCCGTCGAACACCGTCGTGTTCTTGGCCAGACCCTTGTACAGCGGGTAGGAGAAAATCTCCGAATCGTCGCCATCGCTCCAGACATGTCCATGCTTCGGTCCAGGCGACTTGAGCACCACTAGCTCTTGTGGATTACGAACGGGCAGGCGCCGCAGCAGCACCTGATTGAGGAGAGAAAAAATGGCAGTATTTGCGCCGATGCCCAGCGCCAGCGTGAGTATCGCTATAAGCGTGAAGCCCGGATTCTTGGCCAGCATCCGCAGGCCGTAGCGCACGTCTTGCAAGAGCGTGTGCATCTTTATTCTCCTGCGTCGCTCTCTACTTCAGCCGCACCCGGTCGAAGTTGTCCCACGCGGACATGTCGGAGAGAATCACTTTGTCTCCGACCTTCAATCCCTGCACGATCTCAATCGTGTTTACCGAACTCCGCCCTAACTTTACATTGACGCGCACGGCTTCCGATCCGTCATCAATAATCTTGAAAATTCCGATCGTGCTGTCTGCCTGCCCGTGCACTGGACGCCCCACGTAAAGCACGTCCTTCAAATTCTCCAGCTCCACCGTTCCATCCACACTCAAATCCGCCCTAGCGCCATTCGGCAGCGGATCCGTGATGGTCACATCTACGGTTACGGTGCCATTCACCACGGAGGGATCGATGCGTGAAACGCGCCCGGTCACAATCCCGTTCCTCGTGTCAATCGTGGCTTTTTGCCCAATCTGCACATCTTTCGCCTGCGTCTCCGCAATCTTGATTTCCGCCTTGAGTTTCTTTGGATCAGCCACCCGCGCCAGGTTTGTCCCCGGCGTTACGCGCTGACCGACTTCCACTGGCACAAGTTGCAACACGCCGTCGATGCCCGCGCGGACATGCAGTGCATCCAATTGGCTTTTTTTCAGTCCGTACAGGGCTTTCTGTTGATCGATCTTTGCCTGCTGCGCCGCTAGCCGCGCCTTCGCGGAATCCGCCGCAATTTTCGTCCGTTCGCCCTCGAGCCCCAGGCGAATCGCCAGTTGCTCCATCTTTACTTTGGAGAGTTGGGCGGTCACCTCTGCCCCGATGCCTTCCTTGAAGAGCTTGTCATCCACCGCGTGCTGGATTTTCGACTGCTCGTAATCGCTCCGCACTCCCGCTTCTGTTGCCTTCTGGTTCATCAATTCGCTGTCAACCTGCACTTTAAGGTTCGCGTAGTCTGCCTCCGCGCCTTTAAGCAGGAATTCCGCGTCCAGCGCGGTCTGCTGCAGCGTGGGATCGCTCAGCTCCATAATGATTGAATTTGGTTTGACGATAGCTCCCGGCCTCAATACCCACCGGTCCACCCGCGAATCGGTCTGCGCAGGGATCCAGCGGATGTCCTCGGGAACAAGCGTCCCCAACCCACGGACTTCCCGCAGCATGGGGCCGCGCTTCACTTCGTCCGGCCAGATCGTGGCTTTGTCCACGCTTGGTGCGGCGGGCCTTAGCTTGGATAGTCCATAAGTCACCCCCGCCAGCAGCAGGAGTGCGACGGTACCGTAAGCGATCCGTCGGATTTTCTTGGCACGTGCGTTAGATGGTCGTTGGATGTCCATATATATTGATACCTGTTAGAACGCAACTCTCCGGCCCCAGGTTCCCCTCTCTAACTATACGTATTTTCAATGGATTAGCGGGACTTCTTTTCTCCAAATCCATTCAAATCGACCGGAAATGGGATTATTCGTCCCACCTTCGAACAAGCATCCGGCTCTTAGTCCGCGCCTTTGTAGGGTCGGCCTTCTGAAGCCGACCGCTCAACGCTCTCCCTAATAGGATGCCGGTATCTTCACCCAAGCCGAGTTCTGCCTCGAGGACTCCAACACTCCATCTATAAACCGAACCCCCGCCACCCCATCCGCCACTCCGGGCACCAGAAGCGACGCCAGCGAAGGTGCTCGCCCCGCATTTCGCGCGGTAATCTGCTCAGCTAGATCCGCGTAAAGCTGCGCGAACGCCTCCAGGTACCCCTCGGGATGCCCGGAAGGTATCCGGCTGGCATGCTTTGCCGAAGCAGTAGCCCCCGCTCCCGCCCGGCTGATTGTGATCGGCGGCTTCCCATACGGTGTAAACCGCAGATAATTCGGGTTCTCCTGCCCCCACTCGATCCCCGCCTTGTCCCCGTACACTCGCAACCGCAGATTGTTCTCGTTTCCCGTTGCCACTTGGCTCGCCCACAACATTCCCCGTGCCCCACCCTCAAACCGCAAAAGCACCTGCACGTTGTCGTCGAGCCGCCGCCCCGGCACGAAAATGGAAACATCCGCCGCCACCTGCTCGCATCGCAACCCCGTCACAAAGCACGCGATGTTGTAAGCATGCGTCCCAATATCCCCCAGCGATCCGGCCGGCCCACTCTGCGCCGGATCAGTCCGCCAGACCGCCTGCTTGTTCCCGGTCGACTCGACCGCGGTGGTCAGCCAGTCCTGCGCGTACTCCACTTGCACCACGCGAATCTTCCCAAGTTCCCCCGCCTCGATCATTTCCCGCGCTTGCCGCACGACGGGGTACCCCGTGTAATTGTGCGTCAACCCAAAAATCAGCCCGCTCTTCCGAACAATCTCCGCCAGCGCCACTGCATCCGCCGTCGTGGTTGTCAGCGGCTTATCGCAAATCACGTGGATCCCCGCCTCCAAAAACGCCTTCGCCGGCCCAAAATGCACATGATTCGGCGTCACGATCGATACCGCATCAATCCGATCCGTCCGCTTCGCCTCTGCCGCCGCCATTTCCGTATAACTTCCATAAGCCCGCTCCGCCGCAATATGCAGATCCAGCGCCGCTGCCCGGCTCTTTGCCGGATCGGAAGACAACGCCGCCGCCACCAGTTCAAAGTGATCATCCATCCGCGCCGCGAGCCGATGCACCGCCCCAATAAACGCCCCCGGCCCCCCACCAACCATCCCCAGCCGCAGCCGCCGCTTCACTCCATCACTCGTCTTTGAATTTGCTGTCATGTCCCCCATCCATTACAAACCAACTAGGATTTCTCAACAAAATCGACTTCGCCACTGTAGGGCCCGCCTTCCGAGGCGGGCCGTTCTTCTCTTTCCGCTCTGTGTCCTCTGTGTTCGGTTCTCTGCGAACTCTGTGTTAAGGTTTTTTTCTTTCCGTCTGTTACCCCAACCCCAGCATCCGCCGATTGGCCCGTTGATCCGCTCCCGAACCCGCAAAATCATCAAACGTGCTGCTCGCCGCCTCAATAATATGTCGCTGAATAAACGGCGCCCCTTCCGCCGCCCCCTGCTCGCTACTCTTGATGCAGCACTCCCACTCCAACACCGCCCAACCCGGAAAGTCATACTGCGTCAACTTGGAAAAGATCGCCCCAAAATCCACTTGCCCATCTCCCGGTGACCGAAACCTTCCCGCCCGGTTCGCCCAAGCCTGGTATCCCCCGTAAACCCCCTGCCGCCCGCTCGGACGAAATTCCGCATCCTTCACATGAAACATCTTGATCCGCTCGTGATACAGGTCTATGAATTCCAGATAATCCAGTTGCTGCAACACAAAATGGCTCGGATCGTAAAGCACGTTGCATCGCCGATGCCCGCCCACGCGCTCCAGAAACATTTCAAACGTTATACCGTCATGCAAATCTTCCCCGGGATGAATTTCGTAGCACAAATCCACTCCCGCCTTATCAAACGCATCCAGAATCGGCCGCCACCGCGCCGCCAACTCGTCAAACGCAGTTTCAATCAGCCCCGCCGGCCGCTGCGGCCACGGATAGATGTACGGCCAAGCCAGCGCCCCCGAAAACGTCACATGCGCCGCCAGCCCCAGATTCGCCGAAGCCTTCGCCGCCATCAATAATTGTTCGACGGCCCAAGCCTGCCTCGCCTTCGGGTTTCCCCTCATCTTCTCCGGCGCAAACCCATCAAACGCCAGGTCATAAGCCGGATGCACCGCCACCAATTGCCCTTGCAGATGCGTCGAAAGCTCCGTGACGGCAAGTCCGTGCTCCGCCACCGTCCCGCGAATCTCATCGCAATAGGTCTTGCTCTCCGCCGCTCGCTGCAAATCAAACAGCCGCGCATCCCAGCAGGGAATTTGCACGCCCTTGTAGCCGAGTTTGGCCGCCCACGCCGCGATGCTCTTCAATTTGTTAAACGGCGCCGCATCCCCCGCAAACTGCGCCAGAAATACTGCCGGTCCTTTGATCGTTTTCATCTCTCCCTCAGCTCCACCCTGCATCCACGATGAACTCCTGCGCCGTGCATTTCGCCGCCGCGTCCGACGCCAGGAACATCGCCATATTCGCAATGTCGGACGGCATCAAACGAGTTTTCAAGCACTGGCCGTTCATGATCTCTTTTTCCACTTCGGGCGTGTACCAAAGCTTGATTTGCCGCTCCGTCCAAATCGCTCCCGGCGAAATGGTGTTCACGCGGATGCCGAAAGGGCCGAATTCGCGCGCCAGCACGCGCGTTAATCCTACGATGGAAGCCTTGCTAATCCCGTATACGGATACGTCAGCTTGCTTGAGCCTCCAGGTGATGGAACCAAGATTGATAATCGCGCCTCCGCCATTCCGCTTCATCTGCGGCGCAACCGCTTGCGCCGCGAAAAACATGTGCCGCAAATTCACCGCGATCCGCTCATCCCAATACGCTGGTGTGACCTGCTCCAGCGCATGGCGCTGGTCATTCCCCGCGTTGTTGATGAGCACGGCAATGTCGCCCAGTTCCACGCGGATTTTTTCGATCGCCGCCTGCAGCGCCGAAACGTCCCGTAGGTCGCAACCGATGAACAGCGGTGCCGTCCCCGTCTCTTTCTGAATCTGCGCCGCCAGCGCCCGGCTTGTCTCTTCCGCAATATCCACGAAACCCACGCGCGCACCCTGCTCCGCGAACCCCCGCGTGAACGCCGCGCCAATCCCGCTTCCTCCCCCGGTAATAAACACCGTCTTGCCCGCGAGGCCGGCGTACCTTGAAGTTTTTCCGCCCGTATCCATATTCCTCAGCCGCCACACCCTCGGCGCGAGTCGCTACTCTACCCATTTTCCTCTCCAAAGGAAATCTCCGGAAGCTGTCTGCAACGCATCCTCCGATGAGTGACCAGCGTCACGCACCCATGTGAGCCCCGGCACAGCCCAACGGGCAGCAGGGGGTGTAATGGTGGAGACGTGGAAGCGACCCAGGGAAGCTCTCCATTCCAGGCTCACAGGAATCACCCTTCCACCATCAACCGGATTCTCGGGTCGCTGAAACGGCGCTACTTCGTACTCAGGCCGGGTCTTGCACAGCGCCGGAAAGGAACCGCCCATGGAATTCATCCTTCTGATCGTAGCGGTCGCCGCCTGTGTCTTTCTGTTCGTAGGGCTCCGCCGCGCGTTGCGGACTTACGCGGAGTTTCGTGGCGAGAGGCTCATCACTTGCCCGGAGAACCACAAGCCCGCCGCAGTACGCGTTGCAGCAGGGAAGGCCGCCCTGGAAGCAACACTTGGAAATGAGCAGCTGCGGTTGAGCGCCTGCTCCCGCTGGCCTGAAAAGCAAGGCTGTGGCCAGGAGTGTTTAGCCCAAATCGAGGACTCGCCAAAGTCTTGCCTCGTTTCGAACATCGTAAACAACTGGTATCAGGGTAAGAGCTGCTCCTACTGTCACAAGCCATTCGGCGAAATCCATTGGCACGATCATCCGCCCGCCTTGGTCGATAAAGAGCGCAAAACTATCCAGTGGAACGACATCCCTCTCGATAAGCTCCAGGAAGTGATGGGCACACACTTGCCTGTCTGCTGGAACTGTCACATCGCCGAATCCTTCCGCCGCGAACACCCCGAACTGGTGGTCGACCGCCCCGCCAGCTCTTCGCGCCTGAGCATTCTGCACTAGCCGAATTCGCCTCTCCAGGGCGACTCGATCTTGTGGCGACCGCCGCTTTCCCAAGCGGGCGCCTCAGATATCTCGCAGCAAGTTCATCTCGCTGCTTTTTCCTCGCCTTCGCAAGCAGACCATCCTCAAGCTACGATGCGTAGCAGCACCACTGACGAACAATCCTCTGAAGAGAAATTCGCCTTCAAACGAATCGCGGCTATCGGCTGAGTTATTGCGGAGCAACGTTGAACGGGACCGGCACAAGTGAACTGGCGGCTTCGGTGACCGTGGAAATGAACAGGAGGCAGTCTTTGGAGTAGACGGAGCAATTTAGATTTGCTTTCAGGAGGATGCGTACGGGAACGTCATCCGGGAACGACAAAGAATATTTCGCGGCGGTCAGCGCGGGGATCACGGCACGTAGTTCTTCGGAACCGGACAGGAAGTCGACCTCCTCGACTTTTAGTCCATTGACGAGCGAAATTGTGAATGCGGCCCTGCCGGATTCGCCATGAAGCTTGATTCGCAGAGGAATATTCAAACTGCGCATATCAGTAAGCGCCACATAGGCGTCGGGGATTGTGTGCTTTGATGAATTGGAACCTGACGGCGAGGCTTTTAGAAACGGACGCAGCCTTGTCATCTCTGAAGTGAGTTTCTCCCGCAGCTTGTTTTCGGGCGACGGGTTGTGACCCAATGCGGCGTTTGCCAGATGACATATTAGCGCGGCCTTTTCCTTCTGCCCCATTCCCTCGTAGACCTCGACGAGATGTTCGCCAATTTCCGAGCTCTGCACGAGTCTCCAGGAAGCATCGATATACTTTACGGCGGCAGGAAGATCGCCCAAACGGAACTTGATCCATCCCAGAGTGTCCCAATCTGCGGCCAATTGGCCCATGAGAGCATAGTCGCTTGGCCGCGCGGACTCTGGAGAAATGTCCATCGTTTCCTCGGATAGGGAAGCAACCGCGCGAGTAGAGTATTCGAGGGCTTCCTTGAGATGCACGCTGGCTTCGGCGAGCGAGTAGGCGATGCTGTTGAGCAGGGCTGGTTTCGGATCGTCGCCGAGAGCTTTTTGGTAGTTGGCCATGGCCTTGTCTGCCTCTGGCACAGCCAGGTAAGCCTGTCCCAACGCAAAATAAAGGCTTCCAGAGTCATCGGGAGTCTCAGCAAGCGACTTTTCGAGAATAGCAACCGCATCCTTCGCCCGACCAGTTCGTGTATAGGCCTGGCTGAGCGGAAATAGCACCATTCGATTGTCAGGATTGGCGGCGAACGCTTTCTCGAGGGGCGGGATCATCGCCTCCGGCTTGCTAAAATCCAGACCCATGAGGTTTGCCGGAAATGTATCCCCATCGGGAAACTTGCCGGTAATCAGGATATAGCGATTTTCTGCGTCGTTAATCGTAGTGGTCAAATTGCTGAAATCGTGGCGTTTATCGCCGGGAATCTCGCGGAGCAGAGTCTTCAGCCGAACCGTTCCATGCAGGACGGAATCCTTGAATATGTAGTTTGTAGAGAATTCAGCAAACTCGGTTTTGCGGCTCACATTTGGCGCGATGACGGCAGAGAAGTCCGGGGGAAGCTTGATCGTTGCTTCGTGAATGACCTCGCTCAATTCGCCTATGGGAAGAGTCTCTTTCGAAACCTTTTGTTCTTCCGTTAGCGAAGCGATGAGTACGGGAGGAAAGGGAAGAGTAATCCGATGGTTTTTCCAGTCGGAGAAATCGGTGCGGTGATACGAGCAGGAGACAGAGAAAGGCTGAGAGGTGTCCTCGGGTTGCGATATGGAAACATCGCTGACCGTGCCCCCAAAACCCATCCGCCCGACGATGTTTTGCGTTAATTCCTGCCACCGATTTTGCGGCGTGGAACGATAGGTTAGACGGAAAATGAGCTCTGTGTCGCCACGAAGCTCCAGGCGCATTTTCCCATCCAGAGTTCCCTTTGCATCGAGCGAAGAGTCCATATTGAAATGCTCAAAGTTGGGGAAAGGCGGGTCGGCGGGCGTCGTGACTAGTCGCGCCATGCCTGGATTGGCGACGACGAGCGCCTGCCGATCCCGCAGACTAGCAACGAGAAGCCCAAATGGCGCGACTTCGGGAGTCGTGTCCAGAATCAGAAATGAATCGCCACGCGGGACCGCCGTTATGACGTGATCGAAGAGGCTCGGAGACGGGAATGAAGCATCAAGGCGGAATTTGGAACTAATGAGAACTGGATAGGCGGGGATACCCTCAGCCTGTAAAAGGGCAGCAAACAGAGTGTGCTTGTCCTTGCAATCACCATAGCGATTAGCCAGTACGTCCACGGCGGAATGAGGAGTGTAGCGGCTGAATCCGAGGTCAACCCCGATATAGCGGTAGCGCGCCGACACAAAGTCGTATAGGGCGTGAATCTTTTCGTCATCCGTGGTTCTTCCTTTGGTGAGTTCGTCGGACTTCGCTCGAATTTCCGCCGTAACTGCGGTCTTCGGTTGAACCAGCGCACCGAACCACCTTCCCACCTCGTCCCACGAAGAAAATGAAGAAAGCTGCACGTCGGGAGGAGCAATACCGTGATAGTTTTTCTCCCATTCCGGAATTTTCGACGCTTCGAACTTCTTCAGATTCGAGGACTGGAAGCTGTAGACCAGGCGGTCGCCTTCCTCGCGAATAGTAGGCTGAGGATCAGAGTTTCGCAACTTGACGGCGAGACCGCGTGGAACATCGATTTCAAGGGTTTCCTTCAGACAGATACCCGCACGGAAATAGGAATAGTCGAACCAAAAGTGATCCGGTGCCATCGGTTCACGGATGGTCCAGTGGAGACGAGCTTCGAGAATGTCGCCCACGCCGAGGGCTTTGATGGCGATGTGCTTCTCGCGTTCATCCGTGTACATCGGGGCTTCGCGGCTCACGGCGGAATCAAGTTCCTGAACGTCGGAAGCCGGTGTTTCGATTACTGTGCCGTCCGGCTTGCGTACGCGGGCGTAAACCACCTCTAGAGACTCGAATTTGGAAGAAAAGGAGTATACGAGCAGCCCAAACTCATGGACGGCGGATTCGGATTGTATACGCACTCGAAGTGTAAGATCCCGATGGCCCTTGCCGTCGCGCTCGAAACGGACTGCGGTCTGGACGAGCTCATAGACATAGGGCTCCTTGGCGTAAAAGTCGTCGATGGAATGACTCGCAGGTGTGGAAGTGATGGCAGGGGAAGCCGAGGGAGTCTGTGCCCCGGCGAATGGAGATGCAAGAAGAAACAGACACAACGACAGACAACTTGAGAGGGAAGGGCGCATGCTCTTTAGTCCTAGGTGAACAAACTAAAGGCATGGTAACGCACAATGAATATGGTCGGGTGGATATTCCACGGGACTCATGATGACGCTTGGGTGCACCCCTTGCGGCTTTCCGGTGGCATTGGACTATGATTCCGTCTCTCCCTGGCGGGTAGCCACCCCTTGATCCGCCAAGACGCCTCTGGGCCGCCCACTCTTTCTGTGCTTTCTGCAGAAAGGGTGGCACTGCTTCCCGCGCGCTCCGACCTTGTCGGAGGGCTGTTTTTCGCTAGCCTCTTGTAGAAATGCCCTTGGCCATCGCGGTACAATTACCTTCAGAACGCGCAATTGGGAGTTCTTATGAGCATTGCCATTCATCCGGACCTCGAATCGAAAATCCGTTCCCGCGCGGAGGCCCAGGGCCTCTCAATCGAAACCTATTTGGAGCGCCTTGTCCGCGCCGACCAGCAGGGAACAGAGAAACTGGAATCCCTTGCCCTGGAAGGGCTCGCCTCTGGTGCGCCCATCGAAATTGGGCCGTCTTACTGGCAAGAGAAGCATCTTCTTCTCGACGAGCGACTGAGGAAGACCGGCGCACGGTGAGTTCTGTTTACGTCGTCCGCCCAAGGCCGACCAGGGTCTCGACGACCAGGCGTATTACCTTGCAACTCAAGCCGGCCCCGACCTCGGTCACCGATTCTTGCTGGCTGCCCACGAGACGTTTGGCTTGCTGGCCGCACAGCCCAAGATGGGATGGCATCCCCAGCTCAAGCATCCCGATTTGGCCGCTTTGCGGGTATTCCAGGTGGCAGGCTTCGAAAAAATGCTCGTGTTCTATCGACCTCTTCCCGAGGGAGTCGAGATTCTGCGAGTAGTGCACGGTTCAAGAAATCTCCGGAACCTATTGCGTCGTGAAGAACTTGAGTAACCGGCATTCCCTCCGTAACACCGATGCGCAGCCCAGGAATGCAGGGCCGTCCCCCGCATTTGCCGGGCGTTTCCCGAAAGGACACCATACTCGATGCTGGTCTCGAATATGGTATGATGAAGGCATTATGAATGCCGCCCGAAAGATTACAGTAGAGGTCCCCCTGGCGCTTCTGGAAAAGGCGCAGCAAGCTAGCGGTACTGGTGTCACCCAGACTGTCCGCACTGGCCTACAGTTGCTTGCGGCTTCGCGGACTTATGCTCGCCTCCGCAAACTCCGGGGCAAGGTTCGCTTCTCGCGTACGCTGGCGGAGCTGAAGGCCGACCGGTGATCGCTGCTGACACAAGTAGCTGGATTGCCTTTCTCGAAGGCAACAGTGGTGAGGACGTACAGCTTCTCGATCGTGCCTTGGAAGATGGCCAGGTCGTAATGGTGCCCGTTGTCCTCACGGAACTCTTAAGTGACGCGAGCCTGCCTGTGCATGTTGTCAAAACAATTTCAGATTTGCCTCTGCTCCAGGTCGCCTCTGGCTATTGGCGGCGGGCGGGCGCCTTGCGCGCAAAGGTGCTCGCAACGCGCCGCAAAGCACGTCTCGACGATGCCCTGATCGCCCAGACCTGTATTGACCAAGGCATTCCTCTAATCACGCGCGACCGGGACTTCCGCGCGTTCGCTGTGGCTGCAAACCTCAACCTTGTAGTTGGCGCTGGCGCACGCCGGCCGTAACCTCGTCTAAGAAGCAAGAAAATTCCATGCCCATGTGAGATTCCCAGCCGCGTGCCGCATCTCTCGTGAATTTCCAAGGGTGCGGATCTTTCCCCTGTCTTTCCCCGATACCATTCTCTAACCATCCCCGCTATCTCGCAGCATTCAAAACACTTATAGATAGCTATTGACAAAATAAGGCAATGTGTTATACTCATTTAGTTAAGTACTCACGATTGTTCCGCCCTGCCGCCGTGGTCTTGGGCCCGAAGATCCCTGCCCTGTCGGAAAAGAAGGTGCCCCCAGCCATGCTCGCCCGCCACGCGGTCCTTCTAACTGCCATAACAGCAGAGCCTCGCCACTTTCCCGTAACTCCTTTAAAATCCGCACTTCCAAAAAGTTTACTCTTGAATCCACGATTTTCCCTTCCTAAGTCTTTTAGAAGCAACACTTATAGAAGTGTTGATCCTGAACAACTTAAAGTCCCTTTAGAATCAACACTTTTCAAAAACAGGGGGAGGGGAGGTCAGTTATCGTTAACTAGAAGTGTTAACCAGAGAGCAAACACGTTCAGCGCTCCGACGTCCGGATGCGAAGTTCGCATCCGGAAAGAAGTTTTAGGACGTTCCGACGTTCCGACGTCGGGACGTCCCGATCGAAGCTCCCACCACATTTATGGAGCAGAGACCCCGATCCGGTCGGAACGTTTCGACGCGCTTCCGGCCTATCCCCTACTCCCTATCCCCCATCCCCTTTCCCCTATATCATCCTCTCTTCACGGCAACCTAGATCATGTCCCCTCCGCCCATCCCCGGCCTCATTCCCGTCTACGAGGATTACGCCCGCTGCGTCCACTGTGGCCTTTGCCTCAATGCCTGCCCCACGTACCGCCTCTGGAATCTCGAAGCCGATTCGCCGCGCGGCCGCATCCACCAGATGATCCAGGTCGAGTTGAACCAGCAGCCCATCACCGATTCCTTCGCCGACCACATCGACAAATGTCTCGACTGCCGCGCCTGCGAAACCGCCTGCCCCTCTGGCGTCGAATATGGAAAACTCGTCGAGCATGCCCGTGCGCGAATCGAGCGCGACTATCCCCGCTCCTGGCTCGCCACCGTCACGCGCAACTTTGTTTTTCGCCACCTGCTCCCCGATCCGCATCGCATCATCGACTTCGCACGCGTGATTCGCATCTACCAGCGCTCCGGCTTGCAAACCATCGCGCGAGGCATCGGAGTCCTGAAACTTCTCGGCCTCGCCGAACGCGAGCGTTTTCTCCCGCGCATCGACGACAGCTTTTTCTACGGACGCCATGGCTGGACGTTTCCCGCCGCCGGTCCGCGCCGCGCCCGCGTTGCTTTTTTCGCGGGCTGCATCGCCAATGTCGCTTTTTCACAGCTCAACGAAGCCACCCTCCGCGTCCTCGCCGCCAACGGCTGCGAAGTCGTCGTTCCCAAGGAACAATTCTGCTGCGGCGCACTCGCAGCGCATGCGGGCATTCGCGATGCCGCCCGGGAACTCGCGCGAAAGAATTTCTCTGCATTTCTCCGAGACGACTACGACGCCATCATCACCAACGCCGCCGGCTGCGGCTCCACACTCAAGGAATACGATCATTTGTTTTCACCGGACGAGGCCGAGCACAGCCAGGCGCGCGCCTTCGCCGCGAAAACTCGCGACGTCACTGAATTTCTTGCCGCTCTCGGTCTCACCGCAAAATTGAATCCGCTTCCGCTCCGCGTCACCTACCAGGATTCCTGCCATCTCCTCCACGGCCAGAAAATTCGCGAAGCTCCGCGCACACTTCTCCGCGCCATCCCCAGTCTCGATTTTGTGGAATTGCCCTACTCGGAAATCTGTTGCGGCTCCGCCGGCGTCTACAACGTCACGCAAACAGAAACTTCTCTAGAATTACTCGCCGAGAAAATGCGCCACGCCGAATCCACCCGCGCCCAAGCCATCGTTACCGCCAACCCCGGCTGCCTCCTGCAACTTCGCGCCGGCGCCGCCATCCACCGCACCAACCAGGAAGTCCTCCACGTCATCGAACTTCTCGACCGCAGCATGCAGCCATGAAAAATTACACCACGCGCTTACTCGAACGCGGTTTTTCGGTATTTCATTATTTCTTTGTTTCGTTTTTCTTCCTCTCCAAAAACGGCAGCGCCCTTTCCGCAGTGATGGGGGCATCTGCGAAAAGGGCGCACCGTCTTCAGGAGAGAAGATCGTGTGTTGTGATTTAGTTGTTTGCCGGAGGCGGCGGAAGCGGTGCCTGATTCAATCTCTTCCTGCCGTGCATACCCATTCCGCCCTTTTGAACCGTAAAGTCGGATGGCACGGTAAAAAGCGCGGCCGCCGGTTCCGTGCGCTGAATGTTCGTCAGCGTGTACGTGGTTGTGCCGCCCATCGGATTGCTCCGCTTGCTCATCACCACCATTTGCAGATCGTTGGAGAACCAAGTCTCGTGCACGATGAGGATTGGTTTTTCATTTCCCATTTGACCAGCGGGAATCGTGCGTGTCACACGCGTTCCTTGCGCGCTGACTCCGCCAATCACCTGCGTGCCCAAATCTTCCTTCTTAAGATTGCCGGCAGCGATTTCCTCTTCCTGACGGGTCTGAAATTTCTCCTTGATTGCGCCCTTTCCCGGTCCCTTCATTCCGCGAAACGAATTTCCCATTTTCTCCGCAACCTTGGTATCGGGGTGCAGCACAAAATTTGCTTTGGCAACTGGATCGTTAATCACCACGAAAGATTTCGGTTCGCCGGAAGCTGCCATCGGACCAAATCCCGAGAGCGTTACTTCCTTGCGAACGCGTCCCTGGCTGTCGCGGAAAAGGTTCGTTTGCGTCTTCCGTGTGATGTGATTTCCGTCCGCGAGCGTTTGCGTCGACTCGGTAACGGCAACCCCGCTGAACGGCGCACCGGTCACAACTTTTCCGCCGCGCATTCCTTCGAAGCCCAGCAATTCAATACGGTCACCCATGGGCGGAGGCATCATGTCTCCACCAGGGCCGCCGTGCCGCATTCCGCCCGGTGGCGGAGGTGGCGGCGTTTCTTGCGCTCGCACAAATCCGGCGCTCACTGCCAGCGTGCCGCCGAGAATCAAGCTCATGGCTAATCTGCGATTCATTATTCCTTCTCCTCTTCTCTCCCGAACTTCTAAACTTTATTCGTTCCTCTTTATTGCTGTGGCAGTCGCACCGCTTGTGGCAACCCGTCATTTCCGACCAGAAGATCCACCTGGATCCATTCGCCCGCGCGCTCTTCATTCACGGGCAAACCAAGAGCGCCCAGCGAACTGCGTTGCATACGCACGCGCAAAATCGCGGCGTCCGCGGTGTCCGAAGGCAAAGTGCCTGGGAGCAGCGTGAAGTCGCTCAGTTCGTTGTCCGCCATCAGCGTGTCGGAATCCGCGGAATCCGATTGCTGGCTCGCCGCTCCGTTAGCATTACTTGCGGCGGAATTCGTCACGCTTGGCGAAGATTTCAAAGAATTCGTCGCTTCAGTCGAAACGCCCTTGCGCCAATTTATCCAACTTACCGCGCCAACCAGCACAGCCGCGGTGGCCAGAGCCCATGCAGCAATTACCGCGGCGCGGCGAACTTTCAATGTCACGTGCCGCGTGCGAAACTCCTGTAGCAAACGCATCTCCACGCGCGCGGGCGCCTGCGCCATGGCGGTATCTTCTGCAAGTGCGCGCAGCTCAATTCCGGCCGCTTCCCAGGAATCCTGCAGCGCGGCGCAATGCGAACACGTGGTGGCGTGTTCACGCGCGGCCACACGCTCGGCTTCGCTTAACGAAGCGTCGCGCTCGGCGTGCAATCCAATGGCTTCAAATTCTTCGCACTTCATCTCTTGCTTCCTTTGCGTGAAAAAATCCTTCATCGCGCCACACTCGCGCGGCGGGGCACGCCGCGAAGCATTTCAAGTTTGGCCATCAGCAATGCCTTTCCGCGGTGCAGCCGCGATCGAATGGTGCCGATGGGACATCTGGCCATTTGCGCCGCTTCTTCATAACTCATTTCTTCCAGCTCGCACAGCACCACGGCCTCGCGAAACTCCACTGGCAATTCTTGCACGGCATCACGCACTTGCCGGATGCGTTCGCGTTTTTCTAGCCATAGCGCCGGAGTGGACGCATCTTGCAAAACAATTCCAGAGCCAGTGCCGTCCTCATTTTTTTCCTCGAGCGAAATTTCGCGCGGCAAACGTTCCAGGTGTTTCATGACGCGGTTGCGCGCCACTCCGTAAAGAAAAGCTCCGAGCGCTCCGCGCGTGGCGTCATATTTCCTGGGATCGCGCATCAAAGTCATGAATACGTCCTGCACAATTTCTTCCGCGGCCCAGGTATTTCCCGTCATGCGCAAGGCAAAACGATAAATCGCCGCCTGATGCCGCCGGTAGAGGAGGGTAAACGCTTCCTCATCACCCTTGGCGGCCCGCCGCAACAGAACGTCGTCTCTCTCTTGCTCGGCGATCCTCATCTCTCCTGATCAGGCGTCCTGTCCGCGTTCATCTATCAATTCCCGGCGCGCAGTCGAAAAGTTCCCATTCGAATGCTGCCGAGGGAGAGTGCTTGAAAGCCCCTGTTTTCGCAATAGGTTAGACGTGATTGAGTGGTCCCGCGTGTCGCGAATGGTATCTGAGAATCAGAGTTACAGGGCATATGCCAACTTTTGTGTAGTTAAGTGCAGAACTCATTTACAATTACCGAATAGTGTCACATTGAACTACGGCTAAGCTGCCGAGTCGCAACTGACGGGAATCAACTACATGCTTGGAGCGAACACGCTCGGGAAGCGGTGCCTGCGGCACAGGGTGGGGGATAGACACGTCATCCCAAGACGGCTCGGCCCAACTACCGTCTTTTCCCCCCTACTTCTGCCTGCTAGACTAGGACTAATCGAGGCACTCTATGACACGCGCGATCACTAAGGATCCGAACATTCTCGGTGGGGAGCCCGTCTTCCGCGGGACGCGCGTTCCTTTCAAAGTGCTAATTGACTACCTGGAAGGTGGAGACACTCTAGACCAATTCCTGGAACAGTACCCGAGCGTTAGCCGCGAACTCGCCATCGCTGCCATTGAAGAGGCAAAGGTGAGCCTTGTGTCACAGCTCCGATGAAGGTGCTGATTGATGAGTGTGCGCCAAAAGCGCTGAAGAGCTTCCTCACAAAACACGGCCACGAATCTCTCACGGTTCAGGAAGCCGGCTGGGCAGGGAAACAGAACGGCGAACTATTGAAACTGGCGGAAACTGCTTTTGAGGTGTTGGTGACCGTAGATACAAATCTCCGCTACCAACAAAATTTGGAGGGGCGCCGAATCGCTATAGTGATTCTCAAGTGTTCTTCCAATCGTCTGGAGCACCTCCGGCAACACTTTCCGGCTTGCGTTTCGGCCCTTGAGAAAATCAAGCCGGGGGACATGGTTCAGATTGGCAACTGAACCTCCGATGGAAACACAGCACCCTAGAATCGAGACCTATCCCGACATCGACTCAGAAACCGGCCTATCGCGGCCAGATACTCCTATCCTTCTACATGCAAATGCCTGAGGGAGGAACGAATTTGGTTTGGCGGAAGGCGCGCCGAACCGCCGGGCACACCGCTGCAAGGAGTCTGTTTATTTTTTCGCGGGCTTGAACATGTTGCCGGCGACTTTGGTGACGAAGCGGCGGGGGACTAGGCGTTCGCCGTGGGCGCCCAGGTAGTTTCCGAGGCCGGAGATGACGTAGCTTTTGCCGGCGGCCAGGGCTTTTAGTCCGGTGTGGGCCACTTTTTCGGCGGTTTCGGCGTTGCGTTTGAATTTTTCCTGGCCGGAGACGGCGTGGAATTCGGACTCCGTGGAGCCGGGGCAAAGGGCGCAGACGCGGATTCCGTAGGGTTTCATTTCTTCGGCGAGGCCTTCGGCGAAAAGGAGATCGAAGGCTTTTGTGGCGGCGTAAGTCGAAATGTAGGGGACGGCCTGGAAGGAAGCGGTGGAGGCGAGGATTAGGATATCGCCGCGGCGGCGGGCGACCATCTCCGGCAAGTACAAGCGGGTCAGGTGCACGACCGCGTGACAATTCACCTGGACCATATCGAGCAGGCGCTGCGCTTCAACGGAATGCAATTCGCCGTACTGGCCGAAACCGGCGTTATTAATGAGCAGATCGATCTCGATACCTTTTTCTTTCGTGAAAGCGAAAAGTTTTTCGGGGGCATTCGAATCGGCCAGGTCCGCGGGGAAGACCTCGGTGGCGACTTTGTAAGTTGTGGTCAGCCGGCGCGCCAGTTCGTCGAGGCGATCCTTCCGCCGCGCCGTGAGTACGAGTTTTGTTCCGCCGGATGCCAGCTCCTCCGCGAGGGCTACGCCAATGCCGGCACTGGCTCCGGTGATGAGCGCCCATTTTCCGGACCAATTTGCAGTCCTTCGAGGCATCGAAACTGGCAAGGGTCCCTCCAAAGAAAGTGTTCTGTTACTTTTCCGCACGGAGAATCACGTCTTTATTTCTTGGTATCCGTAAAGCGATCAGCCAAGCGCACGCCTTCGTGCTTGAGGCGCTCCATCAGACGCCGGGCCCAGACAAATTCCGCCGCGAGCAAGCCGAGGCCGAGAAAAATCGCCAGCATTCCCGGCCCCGGCGTAACCAGCATAATCACACCTGCCAGCAGCAAAGTGAATCCAGCAATGATGAGGAAGACTCGTCGGACCTGCTCAACCGTGCGTAGGATCATGAATTCTTGGGGAAAGGGCTTTCTGGCGGAGAGGGTGGGATTCGAACCCACGGTACGGTTTCCCGCACGCTCGCTTTCGAGGCGAGTGCTTTCAACCGCTCAGCCACCTCTCCGCGGTCGTTCGACACCTTAGTTTAGCAGAGAGAGGAAGCCGGGGCCATGAGCAGATGTAAGGAGAGTTATCGCTCAGCGACGTTCCGCGAAGAAGGATTGAATAATGGCGGCGCAGTCGGCGGCTAGAACGCCGGAGGTGACTCCTACTTGGTGGTTTAGACGTGGGTCGGAGAGGATTTCGAAGCACGAGCGGACGGCGCCGCCTTTGGGATCGTCGGCGCCGTAGACAAGGCGCGGGACGCGGGCCTGGATGATGGCGCCGGCGCACATGCTGCAGGGCTCGATGGTGACGTAGAGGGTAGTGTCGGCTAAGCGGTAGTTGCCGAGGAGGCGGGCGGCTTCGCGGAGGACAACAATTTCGGCGTGGGCGGTGGGGTCGCAATCGCGGATGGTGCGGTTGCCGGAACGAGCGAGGATCTTACCGTTATGGACGAGGACGGCTCCGATGGGGACTTCGCCAGCTGCGGCCGCGGCGCGCGCTTCAGCGAGCGCTTCCTGCATGAATTGGACGTCAGCTTCCATCTTCGGCGAGAGAATAACATGCGGAAAGACGGGAAACGGAATTAACACAGAGGGCACTGAGAGCGCAGAGGACACAGGGAAGACATGCCAAAGCCGTGGCTTGACAATTGGGGAGGGGAGAAACAAACTAGGCGCATGCGGGAACTCCTGGAGCGCTTGTTTCAAGTCGATTTTTTGAAGGGCCTCGCGGTCACCTTCCGGACGCAGCATCCCAAAAACATTGTCACGGAGCAGTATCCGCTGGAACGACCGATGGTGGCGGAGCGTTACCGCGGCGCGCCGCGGCTGAACAATAATCCGGAGACGGGCGAAACGCTGTGTATCGGCTGCAATTTGTGCGCTTTAGCGTGCCCGGAGAACCTGATTGTAGTGGGCTGGCAGCGCGACGACGCCACGCGCAGGAAAGTGCTGACGAATTTCACGTACGATACTTCGCGATGCATGTTCTGCGGACTCTGCGAAGACGCTTGCCCGGTGGATGCGCTGGAATTGACGCAGGATTTTGAAATGGCCTACTTCACGCGCGAAGGCGCCATCTGGGACCGTCACCGCCTCGAACAGGGGCCAACCCCCGCACGCTATACCCGCTAAAGATACCGAATGGAACTTCGTAAAGATCCCATCACGCAAAGCTGGGTCATCCTGGGACAGAGAGAAACACG
>JBGPIX010000048.1:0-20334 GCA_041485085.1 Candidatus Acidiferrum sp. | reverse complement strand
GCCGCCAGTAGCCGCCGAGCACAAGATGGCCGAGGTCGCCACATTCCCGTCTCCCTCGCCCGTTGCTTCGAAGCCGCCGACGCCAAAACTGGCGGAAGCGCCCAAACCACAGCGCGTCGTGATCACTCCGGACGGACTGATCACCGCATTGCAGGGGAAACTGCAGCAAGCCGCGGAAAAAGCCGTGCACGCAGCGGTAGCCAAAAAAGTGGACGAAGCGGTGCGCGAAGCCCTCAATTCGATTGATGATGTGCGCAACTCCAGCGTGCGCGAGATTGAGGAACTTTTCCCCACTCGTGTGGAAGCCCTGAAACTTTCCTCGAAGGAGGACTTTTCCGGCGAGATCGCCTCGCAGTGGAAAGAACAAATGGAAAAGTACCGCGGCCAGGCGGAAGAGATGGCCCAGCGGCTGGAGAAACAAGCGGCGGAGTTGGGCCGCGAATTGGCGAAGTCGCAGGAATTTTTGGAACGCATGCATCGCGAAGGGGAGCCTCAGATCCACGCGCGGTTGAACGAAGCGCTGGCCCGGGCCACCGCGGAATTCGAAGGAGCCACCGCGCGCACGGCGCACCGCCGCTATGAACTCATGCTGGAGAATACACATGCGGTGACGCAGGAAGCGCTCATGAAGCTCGACGCGCGCTCCGCGGAAGTGCAAGCGCTGGTGCACGGCGCGGTGAATTCCGCCCTCGGTGCGTTCCAGCGGCAAACGGATCTGCATGTAAATGCCGTCCTCACCGAAACCAAGGAACGAGCGGTGTCCGCTCTCTCCTCGCTCGATGCGGAAAGCCGTGCGGCCTGCGAAGCGCGCCGCCTGGCGCTCGAAACCGAAGTGGCCCGCGCCGCCGAGCGTTCCACGGAACAATTCCGCAAGGGGATGAAGGCTTTCCTGTACTCCTGCCTAGTGGCTGCCGTCAGCGCCGTGGATGAACATTCGAAATCCACTCTCGACGGGCTTACCAAAGACAACGGGAAAACTCTGTTTGAAGCGGAGAACGATTCGCGCACTCAGGATGATCCGGAAATCCTTCCGAATACCGACATCGATCCGCTCACTCATTAGAAGTGCAGCCGGCAACGCGGCCGGAGAAAGATGTACCCTCTGCGGCGCTAATTTTTCTGCTCCGCAAAAGAAAAAGGCCAACCGCTCTCTCAGGACGGTTGGCCTTTTCCCTTTGTTCCTATTGCCGCGGAGACTGCGTCATTCCTGAAGGAGGCAGGTTGACTCGTTCCGCGTGTGCTCTGGCCAAGGCCAGAAAGTCATGAATTCAGTTAGCGGGCTGCCGCCGAACCCGGACGCCGAAACGGCCGGCGCGCCGCATCCTCGATCGTGTAAATGCCCTGCCGCGTGGCCACCATGACTGGGTGCCGGCTGTCGGCAATCCGTTCCACGGCCACGGCCCAAACTCGGTGCAACATATACAAGCTTCCGACCACGGAAGCGATGGCCGCAAATCCGATCGCAAACAGCGCGAATACCGCCAGCAGTTCCCACACGAAATACATTTGCAGCGAAACCAGCGCTGCGAGGAACATCCACATCCATTTTCGGCCTTTGTCCTTGGTCTTCATCATTCCTCTATCGTTCATCCCCTACCCCTTAAACCCCGGCAGCCATTCCCTGTTTCGCTTGCTGCGCTTTTTGTTCACTTACTTGGATGCGCCACCCTATCCAGAAGGTCCAGTCACTCCCCTTACCTGTCCCATTTGACACCTTCCAGGCCCCAAACGCGATGGTACGCAAGTCACATTTTGGGGCCTAAACTAGTCGCCTAGTACGGCATTCCCTTGTATTAAAATTACATAAATATATGAAAGGAAGTCGGTTACGACGCGATCGACTTTCGCCTCATTTTTCGCCTCTTTTTCCCTGTCCCAGCTGTGGAAAACCTGTACTTCCGTACAGGCGTTTCCGGCTCCATTGACTAGTGAGTCCCCCGCCAAAAGCGTTTCAAATAGCGAGCTGGCACAGCCATCGGAGGCTCGATATATTTCGCTTTTTATTCGCTCTTGTCAAGTACAAAATCGAGCCACTCAAACCGGGGCGCAGTCCTCCCAGGAATCGGCAATTGTCCCGGATTGCCTAAGTGTGTTCTAATCCCCCCGTCGCAAGTATCCAGCCTCTAAAAAATGGAATTCCTTGCCGTTCTCGCTGTCATCCTGCTCATCATTACTCCGATTCTCGCCATCTCCGCCTTTGTTCGCGTTCAGAGAATCGCGGAGCAATTGCGCGGTGGTTCCCTGTTGACCCTTGGGGATCGGCTCGCCGCCCTGGAACGGCGTCTTCTTAGTATCGAAAAGTCGCTTTCTTCCAAGCAGCCCGACATCTCCTACGAACCGAAAGCTGCGCCCGCGGAAACTATCCCCACGTCTTCGCCTCTATCCCAGGCCATTCCCACTTCGCCAGTTTCTCCACAACCGCCTCCTCCACTTCCACCTCTGTCCCACCCGCGTGAAGTCTTCGCCGCGCCGCAGATCAACGTCTTCGCCGCGCCGCCTCTTCACACCTCGAAGCCAAAGTCGTCGTCCAGCCTCGATCTGGAAACGTTGATTGGCGGGCGCTGGCTGAATCGCATCGGCATTGTCGCGATCATCAGCGCAGTCACTTTCTTTCTGAAATACGCGTTTGACAACAACTGGATCGGCCCCAGCGGCCGCGTAGCCATCGGAGTTCTGCTGGGCGCAGCCATGCTCCCGTGGAGTCAATGGCTTCTGAAACGCGGCTATTCCTATTTTTCAGAAGGCATCGCCGGACTCGGCGCTGCCGTGATGTACCTGTCGATCTGGGCAGGATGCCAATACTACAAGCTCTTCAGCCTCGATGTGGGCTTCTTCGCCATGATCGTCGTCACTGCGGGCATGGGCGCAGTGGCTCTGGGCCGCAATTCGCAGCGCATTGCTTTGCTCTCTCTCTTCGGCGGCTTCCTCACGCCGATACTCGTCAGCGAAGGCAAGGACGCACAAGTTGTTCTCTTCACCTACCTTTTGATGCTTGGCGCCGGGCTTCTCGTCATCGAACTGCGCCGCGACTGGCGCTCGCTCACACCCATTTCCTTCCTTCTCAGCCAATTCTATTTCTGGGGCTGGTATTCGGAGTTTTATCGTGCGGAAAAGCTGGAGCGCACGGTGATCTTTGCAACGCTCTTCTTTCTGCTCTACGCCGCGCTTCCCATCATTCGAGCCGTCCGGTTTTCCGGCCTGCACGAACTCGACATCCTGGTGGTTCTCGCCAACTCCTTCGCGTATCTCGGGGCACTCTACGTGATGCTTTGGCCAAAGGACCGCTGGCCGCTCACGCTCCTAGTCCTCGCTTTGTCCGCGGGGCAAATCCTTGTCGCGCGTCTTGTTCCGCCACCGAAACCTGGTGAATCGCTGCTGACGCGAGTGCTCTTTGCCGGCCTGGCGCTGACCTTTGCTACTTTAGCTATCCCTATCCGGCTCGACGGCAAATGGATCACGCTGGCTTTCGCTATCGAAGGAGCCATCCTCGTCTGGACCGGTTTCCGCTCGATGACTGGCTACTTGCGCGCCGGAGGCTATTTCCTGCTCGCGCTCGCTGCGATTCGGCTGCTAATTTTTCCTTTGCCCGCGGCCCAATTTTTGTTCAATCAGCGTTTCGCCGCTTATGCTGTCCTGATTATCTGCTTTGGAGTCGTCCTCTACGCCGCGCGCGAGCAAACCTCTTCTATCGGCGGCGAGGAACTCAGCGCCCTCGGTGTCTTCGCCGTGGCCATCAATGTGTTCGCCTTGATCGCGCTCTCGCTCGAACTCTGGGATCATTTCGGCTCTCATGCCGGCCTTGGTATTGACTCCGCCCTGGCCCAGCACCTCGCGCTTTCTCTTCTCTGGACCGCTTATGCTTCCGGCCTGATTGCTCTTGGCGTCAAGCGGGAATCTGCGCTGCTCCGCTGGCAAGCGCTGGTGCTCTTCGGCCTGGTGGTCGTTAAAGTCTTCATCTACGACAGTTCGTTTCTCGAACGTTTCTACCGCATCGTTTCGTTCTTCATCCTCGGTCTTGTTCTGCTCACCGTTTCGTTTCTCTATCAACGCAAAGTCGCTCGCGAGCGTTCTTAGCCATGAACCGTCGAATCTTTTCTCTGCTGCTGATGCTTGCCGCACTGGGCGCTTCAGGTCTTTCCACCGATCTTCCTTCCGCCTGGCGCTCTTGGCGCTATTCTCGGACCATTGAGGCAGGGCGTGCGGACGCGCTCAATTACGTAACGCTCGACCGCGAAGTCTTTTCGCACTCGGAAAATCAGCTCGCCGACCTGCGTATCATCGATGACCTCGGCCAGGAGCTTCCCTTCGAAGTGCGGTCGCAAATCACGCCGCCGCCCCAGCCTGTCAGGGTCGGCGCTACGCTACGCGAGAATAGTTTCGTCCCCGGCCACTTCACGCAGGTTGTTCTGGACCTGGGCGAGCGCGCTGGTTTTCACAATAGTGTTCGCGTGCAGACGACTGAATCCGATTTCATCAATTGGGTGGAAGTGGCGGCGAGCGACGATGCTCATCAGTGGCGCATCGTCAATGCGCGCGCGCCCATTTCCCGTTTCCGCAAGGAAAACCTCGAAGGCAATCAGCTTGTTCGGTATTCGGAAAACAATGCGCGTTATCTGCGCGTGCGCATCCAGGAAGCCGCGCACACCTTCGAGGTAACAGGCATGGATGTTTTTTCATCTCCTGCCATTACAACGGAGACTCCCGCGGAGAAGGGTGCTCTGCTCACCGCGCTGCTGCTTCCCGATTCGAACGGCGCACCTTCGCAATCGCAATGGACGGTGGACGCGGGTAGCGCGGCGATTCCCATTGCCCGTTTCAATTTCGAAACGACGCAGCCCGAGTTTTATCGCGCGGTGCGCCTGCTCAACAGCACCGATCAGAAAGAGTGGCAGTCTGTCGGCGGCGGTGAGATTCACCGCTTTCTGGTCAACGGGAGAACCGAGGAAGCCCTGGGCGTGCAATGCTACGAGATGTGGGGGCCGCGCTACTGGCGCGTGGAAGTTCTCAACGCCAGCGACGCCCCGCTATCGGAAGTTCGCCTTTCGTTGACGATGCCCTTGCGCTTCGTTCTCTTCCATCCAGTGCAAAATCGTTCCTATCGCCTCATCTACGGCAACTTCCGCGCGACTGCGCCGCAATACGACCTCGCCCGAACACTGCATATCCAGCCAAACGAGGTGATGGCCCACCTGGGATTGCGCGCCGAAGAAGCGACTTCCAATTACGCCGATCCTCGCCCTTTCACCGAGCGCCACCCGGATCTGCTTTGGATCGCGTTGGCGATTGCCGTCATTCTTCTGGGCACCGCCGCCCTTCGCGCCATGCGAGCACCCGCTCCCTCGGCACCCGAAGACTAGCTGCCTCAGTCTTGCTTCTCGATCTTCTTTTTGAAGATCTGGTCTTAGCACGGGATGGTGAACTGCACTTCCTGGCAACTGCCTCAGTTTCCTTTGAACGTGTAACCAGCATCAAATGGCAGCTTGCCGTCCACACGGAGAACTTTCACCGAACTATTGATGGAATAGACGTCGATAATTCCCACCGCGCCGGGCGTGGCTTCCACCGTGTGCAGCAAGTCCTCGTCGCTGCCCACAATCTTCACGACCATGCGGGACTCATTCGCCTTCGCGATTGCTGCCTTCACGTCGCTGCCGGCATCACCAAAAAGTTTCTGCACGACAACGTGCATCTCGGGAGCCTCGGGATTTCTAATCACCAGAATGAAATTCTTTCCGTCCGACCAGTTCTTCTGCGTGCCCTTGCACAATTTCACCAGGTCGGCCAGCGGGACGTCCGAGACTTTGCTTCCGGCGGAAATAACGACGGCCATGTTCTTGATCGCCGCAACGCTGCTACCCCCGAGCATCGAGGCGGCACACAATAGGGCCATAATTCGCAGCCATTTCCCGCGGACATCCAGCTTCATATCTCTTGCTCACTTTCCGGCAGAGTACTTGCAGTATGTTCACTAGTCACGGGACGGAGCAAGCACCGGTTTCCCAATTGTGCCCAACTGTGCGCCCCTTCTTTCTCTTCGCGCACACCTGTCCTCCGGACCAGTATCTCCGCATCCTCGCGCCGCGCTACGTTTTCAACCTGGGCTCATTCTCTTCTTTTCGGAAACGGAGAGTATCTCTATGAATCGATTCGCGGCACGGTTCTTCTTCTTGATTTTTCCTTCTCTCATGGGATCTGCTGCCTGGGCGCAATCCCCTTCTCCTCATATCGCAACCGCAGCCGACCGCGCAGCCACCAACACTCCGCGCATAGCGGGCGTTTCCCAGCAGCTCTTTGGCTCCATTTCGCTCTCCACGCATTCCGAGCAAGCCCGTCATCTGCTCGAGCTCGCCATCGACAAGTATGAAAATGCCATCTACCGCGACTCCGTAGCTATGGCGGCCCGTGCCGCCGAAGCGGATCCGCAATCCGCTCTCGCCTACGCCATGCAATCCTTCGCGGCCCGCCGGAACATGCCCGATACTCTTGCCCTTGCCAAAGCAAAATCGCGTCTCCCCCACGCCGCCCCCGACGAACAACTCCTCGCTCGCTGGATGATCGGCATTCAGGACCGCGACCTTCTCCCCGCCATCTCCAGCATGAACGACCTCTTGAAGCGCTTTCCTCGCGACAAGCACATTCTTTATATGACCGCCGAGTGGCTCCTCCTCCAGGAAGATGACGACCGCGCGCGCGCGATGATGGAAAGCGCTCTCCAAATCGACCCCACTTTTCCCGCCGTCCTCAATCGCCTCGGCTATGTTTACATCAGTACCGGCACGCCCGACCCCGTGAAGGCCATCGCTTCCTTGACGCGTTATGCGGAGGTCGAGCCCGCCTCTCCGAATCCCCAGGATTCGCTCGGGGAAATCTCCCGCTTTGCCGGCAATGATTCCGCTGCGCTGGAACACTACGCCGCCGCCCTGAAGATTGATCCCAAGTTTCTGAATTCGCAGGAAGGCCTGGGCGGCACACGCACGCTCATGGGCGATTTCAGCAATGCGCGAAAAGAATATGACCTCGCCATCCAGCTCGCAGACAATCCAGCCGACGAACTCGATGCCAAGTGTCAGCAAGCTCTCGTATTTTTCTGGGAGGGTCGCGCAGCCGAGGGCCGCAAAGCTCTCGCAACTCTCGCCGAGGAAGCCGCCCGTAAAAAAGAACCCAACGGCCAATTCGAAATCGCCCTGGCCAGCGCCATGCTCGCCGCCGATTCCCGCGACGAACTCGCCCAGCTCGCCGCTCTTTCTGCTTTTCTGGAAAAGCCTCTGGCCGGCATGAATGAATCAGACCGCGGTATTGATCGTGCGATCGTTCTCCGCGAACGTGCGCGCATCGCCTCGCTCAGCGGCCTCCTCGACAGCGCCTCCGAGGCCGTCTCTCAACTCGAGGATCTCGCCACTTCCTCGCGCGACTCCGTGGTCATGAACGCCTATGAATCCGCCCGCGGTTATCTGCTCTTTCGGAAAGGCGATCTATCCACTGCCGCCGATGAGCTCGCAGCCGCCCCCCACTCACCACTCGCCCTGCAACAACTTGCCTTCATTCAGGAAAAGCTCGGCAACACCGCCGTCGCGCAAGCAACGCGCACGCGCCTGAAATTTCAGCGCGCCCCGACCGTCGAATGGTTTTTGGTGTCGCACCCGAACACCGGCGCGGCCCGCTAACTTAGTCTGCAAACAAGAACGCGTTGCCATGGCCAATTTTCCGCCATAGCAACGCGTTTTCGACTCCCGAAGAAAACTATCTAGGCCTTTTTCACCAACCGCGTGATCCATACCAGAATTACAGCACCAATAAACGCGACGATGATCGAGCCGATGATTCCCCCGCCTGGCCAAATGCCAAGCCTTCCAAACAACCAGCCGCCGAAAATGGCGCCGAGAATCCCGAGGATGATGTCCACCAATACACCATATCCTCCGCCTTTCATCACTTGTCCGGCAAGCCAGCCGGCGATCAGACCAACCACTATCCAATAGATCATGTGTTTGCCCCTCCTCTTTCTTCCTGCGCGGATAGCTGCCCCTGCCGCACGTCCCTTTTAGAACGCGCCTTGCCGAATGTCAACCGCGCGCTTTACACTGGCTCGCAAGAAAACCACTCAACTGTAACGGAGCGTTGATGATTTCTCGGATTCGTTTGTCTCTTCTGCCGCTGCTGATTTTTGCACTTTTCGGCGCCGCCTGCTCGAAGTCTCCCGCGCCAAACGATTCGTCCGCTGCCGGCAAATCCGGCGCGCATCCCACCATCGTTTTCATGACCGACTTCGGCACCGCCAACGACGCCGTTGCCATCTGCAAAGCCGTCATGCTCAGCATCGCTCCCGATGCCCGCATCATGGATATCACCCATGGAGTAACGCCTTTTCGGATCGAAGAAGGCGCGCGATTTCTCGAAGCCGTGTCTCCCTACTATCCCGCGGGAACCGTTTTCGTGGCGGTCGTCGATCCCGGCGTCGGCACTTCGCGCAAAGCCATCATCGTCAAAACAAAAAAGGGGCAGTATTTCGTTCTTCCCGACAATGGCCTCGTCACCCCCGTGATTGATCGTGACGGCCTGGACTCCGCCCGCGAAATCACCAATCAGAGCTGGATGATTCAAGCCGCCATTTCTTCCACCTTCCATGGCCGCGATATTTTTTCTCCCGCAGCGGCGCATCTCGCCGCCGGATGGGATTTCAATCTCGTCGGCCCCGCGGTTCCTCAGCTCGTTCGCCTTACTCTGAAAACTTCCACCACCACCGATAAAGGCATCGACGGCAATATCATCGCGCTCGACGATCCCTTCGGCTCGCTGGTCACCGATATCCCCGGCGACGAATTCAAGAAACTTGGCTACACCCTGGGCGACAAGTTCCGGATCGAAATCAACAAGAAATCGGTCACCTTGCCTTACGTGAAGACCTTCATGGATGTCCCCGTGGGCGATGTGCTTCTCTTCATCGATTCCCGCGACCGCGTCAGTATTGCCATCAACCAGGGCAACTACTCCAAAAAGTTCGGCGTCGAGCCTCCCGGCACGATCTTCATCGCGCGCAAAGGCGCGCCAATTAAGGATAAATAGTCATTCTCTTTCTTCCGGCTCCTTAATCGAGGGCCAATGTTTTCAGGGATACAAAGCTTTGCCGGGAAGGTAGAATGAGCGCACGAGTTCCTCGAGCGTGGCGGGTTCCTCGATCGCAAGTCCGGAGGTATTCATGTTCCAGCGAATCCTTTTTGTTCTTTTGTTTGTCACTGCGTCCCGTTTCCCCACGTATGCCCAGGAACCTAAGCTTTCGCCCGAGGGTGAACAGTGCGTGGCCTGTCACCAGTCATCCACGCCGGGTGTCGTGGAGCAATGGCGCTCCAGCGCCCACGCCAAGAAGGGTGTGGATTGCTACTCCTGCCATCGCGCCGAAGCCACTGACCCGGCTGCCTTTGAACATTACGGAATAAAGATCGCCGTCATCGTTACGCCCAACTACTGCGCACGGTGCCACGCCGACGAAGTCAAACAATTTGAAAAGAGCCATCACGCCCGCGCCGCTCAATTCATCGGCTCGCTGGATAACATGCTCGGCGAAATCGTCGAAGGCGGCCCCGCCGCTAGCAATGGCTGCCGCCAGTGCCATGGCAGTGAAGTGAAATCTTTGGGTAATGGCAAGTTCGACGCTTCCACCTGGCCCAATAGCGGCATCGGCCGCGTGAATCCCGACGGCAGCAAGGGAACTTGCGCTGCTTGTCACGGGCGCCATGGTTTCAGTTCCGCCCAAGCGCGTCAGCCGGAGAATTGTGGCAAATGCCACATGGGCCCCGACCATCCGCAAATCGAAATCTACACTGAATCAAAGCACGGCATTCAATTCCGCGCCAACATCGCCAAAATGAATCTCGATGCCCATCCCTGGATTGTCGGCAAGGACTATTCCGCCGCGCCCACTTGCGCCACTTGTCACATGAGCGCCACTCCGAATCAAAAAGTGACCCACGACGTCGGCGACCGCATCAGCTTCACGCTTCGCCCCGTCATCACGACTCGCCTCGAAAATTGGGAGTCGCGCCGCTCTGCCATGCAGGATGTCTGCCTCAACTGCCATGCCACCGGCTGGGTGCAGAATTTCTACAAGCAATACGAAGGCACTATCGAGCTCTACAACGAGAAGTTCGCCAAGCCCGCTAAGTCCATCATGGACAAGCTCTATGCCGCCAAGAAACTCACCCCCACGCCTTTTGACGAGAAGCTCGAGTGGATCTATTACGAGCTTTGGCACCACGAAGGCCGCCGCGCCCGCATGGGTACCGCCATGATGGGCCCGGACTACACCCAATGGCACGGCTTCTACGAAGTTGCTAAGCACTTTTACACGGAATTTATCCCCGAAGCCGAGCATCTCCTACCCGGCGTCACCGCGGACGTCATGAAGAGTGACTACCACAAGTGGAGCGCCGGCCTTACCAAGGAACAAATCCAGCAGCAAATCGAATTCTACAAACACCGCTATCCACAATAGCCGCAAGCCCCATTTCATCGCATTGCATCCACGGACGGCCGCGCGAGCCCGCCGGCTGCAATATTCCCGGGAACTTCTCCAGCCTCCTGACGTATCTCTATGTCAGTCCGTCCAAGGTGTCAGTTCTGCGCGATACCGGCAACCACCAGGGGGTCCCGACCATGGGAGCGATTGGCCAGCAACTCAAGCAAGTCTTTCGGCGGCTCCGCCGCGCGCCGATGTTTACCGCCATCACGGTGATTACTCTTGCTGCTGGCATCGGCGGCAACACCGTCGTCTTCAGCGTTCTCGAAGGCGTCCTCCTGAAGCCGCTCCCGTATCCCCGCGCCGAAGAACTCGTCGGCGTCTGGCACAACGCTCCCGGCCTTCAGATCGCCGATCTGAACATGTCCCCCTCGAACTACTTCGTCTATCGCGAGCAAGGCAAGACTCTCCAGGATATCGGCATGTACCAGGGGGATTCCGTCAGTGTCACCGGCGTCGCCGAACCCGAGCAAGTCCACTCCATGCGCGTCACCGACGGCACTCTTCCCCTCCTCGGTATCGCTCCTCTTCTCGGCCGTACGTTCACCAAAGAAGATGACTCCCCGGGCACCGCAAAAACCGTCGTCCTCGCCTACGGTTACTGGCGCCATAAATTTGGGGGCGACCCTTCGGCCATTGGCAAAACGCTCATCGCGGACGGCGAATCCCGCCAAATCATCGGCGTTATGCCGCAAAGATTCCGTTTCCTGGACGCCGACGACGTTGAACTCTTTTTCCCTTTTCAATTCGAGCGCGGCAAAGTCTTCCTCGGCAATTTCAGCTATGAAGCTCTTGGTCGCCTGAAACCGGGCGCGACCATCGAGCAGCTCAACGCCGACGTCGCCCGTATGCTTCCTATCGTTATGAGCACTTTCCCGGCGCCTCCGGGCTTTAGCATCAAGCTCTTCAATGACGCCCACATCGGCGCAAACGTTCGTCCGCTGAAGCGCGACGTCGTCGGCGACGCTGGCAGCGTCTTATGGGTGCTCATGGGCTCGATCGGCATGGTGTTGCTCATCGCCTGCGCCAACGTGGCCAATCTTCTTCTCGTTCGCGTCGAAGGCCGCCGCCAGGAATTGGCTCTGCGTGCCGCGCTGGGCGCCAGCTGGGGGCGCATCGCCGGAGAATTGTGGTTGGAAAGTCTCACCCTCGGACTAATCAGCTGCTTGATCGGCTTGGGACTTGCCTGGGGCGCCTTGCGCGCGCTCGTGATCATCGCACCCGCCGGCCTGCCTCGCATTCATGACATTGGTATTGATGGACCCGTCCTTCTCTTCACTGCGGCTATTTCCATCCTCACCAGTCTTCTCTTCGGCGCCGTTCCCGTATTCAAATACGCTGGCGCGCAGCTCAGCACCGGCATCCGCGAAGGCGGACGCGCCCTCAGCCAGAGTCGCGAGCAACATCGCGCTCGCAGCGTTCTCGTGGTCGTGCAAGTCTCCCTCGCCCTTGTTCTCCTGATTTGCTCCGGCTTGATGATCCGCACCTTCCGCGCCATGACCAAGGTGGATCCCGGCTTCTCCCGCGCCGCTGAACTGCAAACCTTCCGCATTTCCATCCCTGAAGCGCAGATAAAGGAAAACGAAGCGGTTCTCCGCATGGAAGAGGAAATCCTGCACAAAGTCGCAGCGGCTCCCGGCATCTCTTCCGCGGCCCTCTCTACGGCCATCCCTATGGACGAGAATGGCTGGCACGACCCCATCTTTGTGGAAGGCCGCACCTACGCTGAAGGTGAGCTTCCTCCGCTTCGCGCCTTCAAGTTCGTCTCCCCCGGTTTCTTGACCACCATGGGCGCTCCTCTTGTGGCGGGCCGCGACTTCACCTGGACGGATACCTACAAGAAGCTTCCCGTCGCCATGGTCTCCGAAAACATCGCTCGCGAGTATTGGCATGATCCCGCCGCCGCCCTAGGTAAGCGCATCCGCGTCAGCACCAAGGATGACTGGCGGGAAATCGTCGGTGTCGTCGGCAACGTCTACTACGATGGCGTCAGCAAGCCGGCTACCACCGCCGCCTACTGGCCCCTTTTGCTGGACCATTTTGAAAGCGATTCGACAACGGTCAGCCGCGATGTCGCCGTTATTTTCCGCACTTCCCGCGCCGGCTCCGAGAGCCTTATGACCGAAGTCCGCCAGTCCGTATGGGCTGTGAATCCGAATCTTCCTCTCGCCAACGTCCACACCGTGGAATACTTCTACAAACGCTCGATGGCGCGCACTTCTTTCACCTTGGTCATGCTCGGCGTGGCCGGAGCCATGGCGCTGCTCCTCGGCGTCGTCGGCATCTACGGCGTGATCGCCTATTCCGTCTCGCAGCGCCGCCGCGAAATCGGCATTCGCATGGCCCTCGGCGCGCAGCAGCCCACTCTCACCGGCATGTTCGTCCGCCACGGCTTGTTCCTCACCGGCATCGGTGTCTCCTGCGGGCTCGTCGTCGCCGTCATTATCATGCGGCTCATGTCCACCTTACTTTTCAAGGTCAATCCCACGGATCCGTTGACCTACGTCGCCGTATGCGCCGGCCTTATCGCCACGGCGTTCCTGGCCAGCTACTTGCCATCGCGCCGCGCCGCCACCGTCGACCCCGTCGAAGCCCTCCGCGCCGAGTAGAGCCTTTGGGAGTGCGGCGGCTCGCCGCCGCTTTTCCTCCAACCTCAGCCTAAACCGCACGCATCTTCGTGCTCCTAGCTCGAGCGAAACTCGCTCCCAGTCCTAACGCTTACTACCTCGAAAATCCCTCTTGGCAATCCAGAGAAATCCAGGCCAACCCTCTGCTTGCTCGTCGGCGGTCTCGGCCTCATCGCCCGCTCCCTCCGCTCCCATCCTCCCGCCAGCTAAGTCACCGGATCGCCGGACCCTCCGGGGCACTTCTCAAAGCGGATCTGCATCCAAAATTGCCCTTGACTCCTCATTAGCTATTCGGTATGATATGTATTGGATAAACGTGTCGAAAAGCGCGGCAGCCATCTGCCGCGTTTTTCTTTTTGACTCGCTTCTCCGCTAACTTATTTGGAATCAACACTTGTAAAATTGACCGGAAAACGTACCTCTAACTATCTTTAGAATCAACACTTATAGAAGGCAATTATCCCCCCTAGACAAGTAGGGAAGGAAAGTGGCAAAATGTCTTGCGCAAGTGCGGGGTACGGTCCGATTCGGCACCTGGCGACAATTCTCTGGCCGCCGTGGCTGGACCGAGCAGGGGCGATTTTTGCGATGCTGACATTCGCGTTTGATGCTGGCGGCGATGAAGCAACAGACTATCTGACCGTGGCGGGCTTTGCTTCCAGCACAGATGATTGGGACGAATTTAGTAAAAAGTGGAAGGCTCGTTTAGATCGAGACGGAATCGAATTTTTCCGTGCAACAGATTTGGCCAGCTTTCAAGGTCCATTCGCGCATTGGCATGACTTGCCAGATCGTAATGAGTTGCGCCGTGCATTGCACGGCGACCTTATGGGGTTGATTCACAGCAACTGCTACCACAAATTGAGCTGCACTGTGATCAATAAAGATTTTAGGGAGACCAACTCTAATTTGAGAGCGGAATTTGCTCCACGTGCTTATAGTCTTGCAGCGCGGACTTGCGAAAAATACGCGCGTAAATGGCTTCTAGAGGAATGGAAATATTGCACCGAACTGACCATTGGCATGGTCTTTGAGGCTGGCGATAAAGGCTCTGGAATCTTGCGACAGCAATTAGCCATAGATGAAGGTCATATACCGCCAAGTTTCCGGCCCAAGAAGGATACGTCACGCGATGACGGAACTATTGAGTACGGATTCGTTCCGCTTCAAGCAGCCGATTGGCTGGCTTGGGAGATCAATCGCGCTGTCAGGGACCTCGACAATGGACGGATACACGAAGAGTCCCAGCTTCGCTGGCCCATGCAAGAATTTTTGCGCCATCCGACTGGATACTTGGGTCAATATACACTACAAAATCTTAAAGAAATGGACACGATGCTTGAGGTTACAGAAAAACTAACCTCTTGGGTGGAGGGACTTGGGAAGGATGATACACTTGACGGAAATGACGCGAACGCGAAAAGTAAGGCCGCGCAATGAGAGCCGCAAAAAGATGGAGCCGTACACACGGGGTGCGTTTACGGCCCTGCTCGGTAAGGCGATTAAAACGCCTTCTTCGAAACCCGCTCCAAAACATCCTTAAAGAGTAGGTTGCCACGGTCCCTACGATTGTAGCGGAACGAGTATTCGTTTAGGTAGGTCTGTAAGTATTTCTGGCTGACGTTGTGGTAGACGCCCCCGATTCCACGTTTTACTAGGCTCCAAAAACCTTCGATAGTGTTGGTGTGAATGTCGCCAGAGACGTAGACCTTGGCGCTGTGACGGATGCGCTTGTGCGCGTATCCGCGAAGCTCTAAGCCGTCGTAGGAAACGAAGTCGTCAGTAAATACGGTGCTCTTGGGCAGAATGAATTCCCGCGCAGTCTTGTGGAGGGTTGCCTTTTTAACGTCAGGGGCAACGCGAGCGACAACCCGGCCAATGCGCTGTTTGGTGCTGCGTTCGACCATGCCGACGACGGGGACTTTGTTTTCGCGCCAGCTAGAAGTGCGACGATGGCCGCCGTGGAACATTTCATCCATTTCCACCGTCGAGCCCTCCAGTCGCAGATCATCCTCTTGAAGAAGAGTGCGAATCTGCCGGAACATGCGCCACGCTGTTTTGTAAGTGACGCCAGTTTCCCGTTGGATTTGCTTTGCGGAGATGCCGCAGCGGGTAGAGCCCATGAGGTACATGGCGTAGAACCAGAGTTTGAGAGAAGTGGTGGACTTCTCGAATACGGTTCCGGCTAGCGGGTAGATGTGATTGCCGCAGTGATCGCAGGCATATGCGGTACGGCCAGTCACGCGGTAGTGTTTGCGCTCGACACCACATTTGGAGCATTCGGTGACGCCGGAAGGCCAGCGTTGCTCTTTAATGTATTCGAGGCAGGCGTCATTGTTGGGAAACTCCGCGTTGAAGTTTGCCACGGTGTAGCGCAACTCTTTTGGAATACTCTGAGGAATTTTCATAATGATCTCCGAAGCACGGAAGCTGATGCAAGCAGCAAATCGCGCTGGGCAGCGTATAAACGAATGGCTTGCTGAACGTCTGGCCCCGCGAAATGTTTCGCGTATAAACGCTCGAAGTCGGGGCCAAGTTCGGCGAGTGTCAACCGAATTGCCAGCAAAGAAGCGGTAAGATCGTCAACGCGCTTAGTTGTTACGACAAGACTTTCAATGGTGTCTGCAATTGATAAGCGGGTTTCGTTATCCATAAGCAGAATCTACCAGAAGTCTTACTTGTTGTCAAGGGATAATTGCCTTATAGAAGTGTTGATCCTAAACAACTTAAAGTCCCTTTAGAATGAACACTTACCAAAAAACCAGAGGGGGGTGGGTCATTATGGTTAACTAGAAATCAAGGATTCACCAGGATTTGCTTTTTCAACTTAGTCGCCCAACAATGAACCTGTAGCTCAGGCTCTTGGGCCTAACGATTTTCGAGTTTCTAATTTCGATTTTCGAATTCTGAGGTTCCGCCATGCCAGAAGCCGTCATCGTTTCCGCCGTCCGCACTCCCGTAGGTCGCGCCTATAAAGGATCCCTGCGCGCCACGCGTCCCGACGATCTCGCCGCGCTGGCCATCAAGGAAGCTCTCGCGCGAGTGCCCGGCCTTGACGCCAAGGAGATTGACGACGTCATCCTCGGCTGCGCCATGCCGGAAGGCGAACAAGGCATGAACGTCGCGCGCATCGCCGCGCTACGCGCCGGACTCCCCGTTGAAACTAGCGCGATGACCATCAACCGCTTCTGCTCTTCCGGCTTGCAAGCCATCGCTCTCGCCGCCGAACGAATCCGCGCCGGCTCAGCCGAAGTTATCGTCGCCGGCGGCACCGAATCCATGTCCATGGTGCCCATGGGCGGCAACAAGATTTCGCCGAATCCCTGGCTCGTCGATAATTATCCCGACGCCTACATTAATATGGGCCTCGGCACGGAAAACATCGCCCGCAAATTCGGCATCACCCGCGAACAAGCCGACCAATTCTCCGCCGATTCCCACAAAAAAGCGCTGGCCGCCATCGCCGCCGGAAATTTCAAGGATGAAACCATTCCCGTCGAAGTGAAAATCACCGCGCTCCCCAACGGCAACGGCGCTTCTTCCAAACCGAAAGGTGGAACGATAAAGCCCGCAACGCAAACTTTCACGTTCGCTACCGACGAACTCCCCCGCGCCGACACTTCACTCGAAGTCCTCGCCAAACTCAAGCCCGCCTTTCACGCCAAAGGATCGGTCACAGCAGGAAACAGCTCTCCGATGAGCGATGGCGCCGCCGCCACCGTGATGATGAGTGACACCCGCGCCAAGGCGCTCGGCCTCAAGCCCCTCGCGCGTTTCGTCGCTTTCGCCACTGCCGGCGTTCTCCCCGAAGAATTCGGCATCGGCCCCGTTCGAGCCATCCCCAAAGCGTTGAAGCTCGCGGGTCTTTCTTTGAACGACATCGCCGTCATCGAACTCAACGAAGCCTTCGCCGCCCAATCCCTAGCCGTCATCCAGCAAGCCGGCCTTGATGCCGCGCGCGTAAATCCCAATGGCGGTGCCATCGCCCTTGGTCATCCTCTCGGTTGTACCGGCGCAAAACTAACCGCCTCGATCATCCGCGAACTTCAGCGCCGCAACGCCCGCTACGGCATGGTCACCATGTGCATCGGCGGCGGCATGGGCGCCGCCGGCATCTTCGAGCGCCTCTGAAGTATCTCTGTAGGGGCCGGTCTTCAGACCGGTGCAATGCGGTGTGGTTTGGTTTTTTGTAGCGGCGAGTTTATCTCGCCATCTTTCTTTTGATTTTCTCTCGATTTGCTCCAATTGCTCGGAGGTAAACGCGCGATGAAACCGTTTCTCTGCTCACTCCTGCTCTTGCTCACGTTTTCTCTGCACGCCCAAGCCCCCGAAGCCGTCCCGCTTTCCAAGGAGTCGCATCATCATCTCGTTCTGGAAAATGATTACGTCCGTGTCTTCCGCGTAAGCGTCCCCGCCCACGCCGCGACGCTTCTTCACCAACACGACGTTCCCTACCTTTATCTTTCTCTAGGCCCCGCCGACGTCGTCAACGCAGTCCAAGGCCGACCAGAAGGCCGCATCGTGATGGCCGATGGCCAGGTCGGCTACTCCCCCGGCCACTTCGCCCACATCGCCCGCACTGACGCCGGCAGCACCTTCGACAATGTCACCATTGAACTTTTGAAACCTCAAGGCGAACCAAGAAATCTCTGCGAACAAGTCTTGCCTGGTGCGGCCACTGGGCCCTGCCAGAAAATGTCCGCGGATGCAAAAAAGGGCTATTCGATCGTCCCGCAAATCGAGACCGGAGAAATAAAGCTGGATCTGGTCCGTCTCGGTCCGAACGCCACCAAAATCGGAATCACTCCTCAGACTGGAACTCTTTTTGTTGTGCTCAACGAATCAGAAGTTCAATTCGATGCGGAGGACAGTCAGATCAAAACGCTGCGCGCAGGCGAAGTGCTTTGGCTCGGAGCTGGCTCGCACCAATCCCTGGCGAATCCCCGGACGAGTCCCTCGAGTTATCTTCAGCTGAGTTTGAAAGATAGCGGGGCAGTCCCGAAGCCCTGAATGGCCGCCTCGAGCGCTATCTTTTTTGGGCTTCGACGCGGACGAACAGCTTCTCCGGAGCGTCTTTCATAGCCATGAACTGTTCGCTCACAAGCATTCCTGGGCCGGTGAGCCGCGTGACGTTTCGTAATTTCACCATTCCCCCTTCGACCGGAAATTCCGAGCGGTACACCAGCGCGTCGCCCTCGAACTGCCCGGTCTCCACGAGCGCTCCCGGGAAATCATTGCCAAACGCATAAGCTTTGTACGCTTTTTCCTTGGCGTCCCACGTCATGATCAGCAATCCCTCGAAGTCGCCGACGGGCCCTTGCGAATGAAAGGTGTTAATCAGCGAATTTCCGCCCGGCCCGAGTTTGCTGGTGTATAACCCCGTGTTCTTTGCTCCATTCTTCGGATACGTTTCGGTGTAGTCCCATTCGCCGAGATAAAATTTCAGCCGCTCCATCTCCGCCGCGCCCGGTTTCGCCGGCGCAACCGCCGGCTTCTCCGGCGTTTTTTCTTGCAGTGCCGCCCAAAGTGGGAGACTCAACAGAGCGACTGAGATCACCGCAATTATTCGAGCCTTGGGCATGTTTTTCATCGCTTCACCATTTTCTTCTGAGTGGATTTGTGACTCCGTGGCAGATATTCTTTCAATTCGTCTTGGGCTCCGCCTCCGCCAGTTCTTTCATCCGGCGAAAATCTTCCTGCAATTTTTCCTGGGCCTTAGGCGTGATCATCGGCTCAAGCATTCGCAAGACAAATCCAGAATATTTTGTCTGCACCTCAAAGCGCAGCCGCGTCTTTCCACTTTGTTCCGCCAGCGTGTAATCGCCCGTCTCCGTAAATCCGTTGTTCGGATCGCCGATGGACGAAATGAAAACCGAAAGCGCGCGGTCCTTTTCGAACTTGGTGACCTCCATCTCCATGTCCGCGCGCTGGCCGTTGTAATATTCGACTATCCGGAATTTCTTCCCGACCTCCCCGCCGCTCGCCGGCGCCGACACCTGCCGTATTTCCGTCAATCCCCCCACCCACTTCTTCACGCGCTCGTCCTCCGCCAGCCACCGGAACACTTGCGGCGCCGGCCGGTCAATCACAATCTCCGCGACAACATGCCCGTGCCCCGGCCGCATCCCCGCTACCCACAATCCAGCGACACACAAAACAAGCAGCGCCACCAAAGCGGCGAGAATCCGCACGATCCATTTCATGACCACCTCGCAGCAAGCGAAAAACTTGCTTCAACTGTTTTTCAAAAATCACGGCTCACAAAATGCAAATCACTTCTTGGCCTTCCAAAAACCGACCGTATTGCCTTCGGGATCCTGCATCCACGCAAATGTTCCCGTGGGAATTTCCACCGGCGACACAAGCATCTTTCCGCCGAGCGATTTTGCTTTTTCCAGGTACGCCGCCACGTCGTCCACGTCCACGTAGAAAGGCTCGAGGCCGGCTTTCAGGAGTTGTTCGACGGCGTAAGCCTGGGCTTTGCGCAGACCTTCACTGCCGGTGTCGCGGCCTTCGAGAGAATCGTCGGCGAGAAATTTGACGTGCGACCACCAGGAGTTGCCGTCGAAGTGCGAAGCCGGGGGAGTTTGCTGGGCTGTCGCGGTGGCGGCGAGGGCAAGGAAAAGAATCGCGGAAAGCGTGCTACGCATGAGTTTCACTCCTAAAGCGAATTGAGGGATAGAGGATAGCAGGGACAGAGAGAATGAGTCACCCGAGAGCGCGACGGACTGATTCCCCTCAGAACCGGTATCCTCTCAAGGTGTTGTGACCAAGGGCAGCTCGACGAAAGTGGCTTGGCTGGGGGTATGGTAAATGCGCTGGGTGGCTTTGCGATAGTCGCTAGGCTTGGCCCAGAAAATGTTGGGAACGAACGTCTGCGGATTGCGGTCGTAGAGCGGGAACCAGCTGGACTGGATCTGCACCATGATGCGGTGGCCAGTCAGGAAAACGTGATTGGCCGTGGGGAGCGCGAAGCGATAGAGCAGCGGCTTGTCCGGCGCGAGGGCTTTGGGCGTTTCAAAACTTTCGCGGTAGCGGCCACGGAAAATGTCAGCGGCAACCATGAGTTGGTAGCCGCCCATTTCGGGTTGCGCGCCCACTTCGTCGGGGTAGAGGTCGATGAGCTTGACGACCCAGTCGGAGTCCGTGCCGCTTGTGGAAGCGATTAAGTTGGCGATGGGCTGGCCGCTGATT
>JBGPIX010000047.1:0-20373 GCA_041485085.1 Candidatus Acidiferrum sp. | reverse complement strand
CGTCCGTGCCGTACTGCCGATGATCCGTGATTCTTCCGGCCTCCTGGCCCGCCTGCTGGACGGTGGGCATACGACGATTGCCGGTCGGCTGGCTGGCGCTTTCCGCAACACCGGTCGCGGCCGCATGGCCGACGAAATCGTCAAGACAATGTCCGCTGCCGGATACGCCGTGCGCGAGACCGATCCGTTCGCGGACCGGCCGTCCCTGGCCCTTCCGGCCCGCGAAACCTCTCCTTATGTGAACCGAATAAGGCTTCTGTGGCAAAAGATGCGGGAGCCCGTCATCACGCTCTTCCCGTCCGCGCCGGGCCTGCCGCGCAACATTAAGGCCTACATAAAGCGCGTCGACGATGCCTATGTCACCGATGCCTATCACTCACTGTCGATTGAGGGCTACCGCGTCACTCCCGAACTAATAGAACGCGTCCGCAGCGGCGCATGGAACCCGGGTGAAGACAAGGACGACCGTGAACAGCGAAACGCGATGGCGGCCCGCGGCTACTGGCAGGCCTACCAGGCCGTGCAGAAAAGCATCGGCCGGGTGTTGGAAGGGGAAAATCCCGGTCTGGTCGCAGACGAGGACCATAGGACCTGGTACCGGGAACTCTTCGCGCCGAGCGTCACGTCAGGCCTGCTGAGACCGTCCGATCTCGCCGGTTATCGCAATGGACAGGTTTATATTCGCAAGTCAATGCATGTGCCGCTGAACCGCGACGCAGTGAGGGATGCGATGCCGGCTTTCTTCGATCTGCTGCGCGAAGAAACCGATCCTGGCGTGCGCGTGGTGCTCGGGCATTTTGTGTTCGTCTACATCCATCCTTATATGGACGGCAATGGCCGGATGGGGCGATTTCTGATGAACACGATGATGGCGTCGGGCGGATATCCCTGGACGGTGATACCAGTCGGGCAGCGCACTGGCTATATGAACGCGCTGGAGAAGGCTAGCATCGGGGAAGAGATAGGCCCGTTCGCGGATTTCCTGGCTGGTCTCGTTAAGAAAGGGTTGGCTGGCGAGCCGTTGCCAGAGGTGCCGACAGCTTCCTCATGAGGGTCATACTTTTGCAGTGCGCGCATCGGAGATAGGGATGGCGTTCAAAGGACTATTCATCGGAATCGACCGCTACGCCTCGACTGAAATCAACTGGCTTAGCTGCGCAAGCCGTGACGCTAGAGCACTTCATGCACTGTTTACCGACACGCTTGGCGGCGAGACGGCGTTGCTCACCGACGAGCAAGCAACGGTGGCAGCTATTGAAAAACGATTTGGACAACTGGCGGGCTGCAGTGCGGACGATGTTGTTGTCGTAGCGTTTTCAGGTCATGGGACCGAGACACATGAACTTGTCGGATTTGACACTAATCCAAGTGACCTCACAAGAACGACGATTCCGCTGACGAGACTTGGCGAATGGTGCGCCCGCATTCCCTCGCGACGCCTTTTGATCGTACTCGACTGCTGTTTTTCTGGCGGATGGGAGCTAAGGCCCTCCATGTCGCAACTGCATACTCTGTGAATTTTTCGCGATTCTCTTTTTCTTCCCAAGTGGGTTGTTTGAAGAACGGGGCCATGGTCGAATTTTGAATCCAACTATCGTAGACTTCTCGTGTGGTTAGCCCTGCGAACATGCGAATCAACAATCGTGCGTTCTCATCCGAAAGCTCATCTCTCCCAAGTTCACGAATAAAAGCCGCAAAGCTGACGAGCTTCTCGCGCGGGGGTAATTTATGAGGATCTCGCCTTATTCGCCCTTGGCCGCTCCCCCGCTTATCAGGGGCTATACGCACACAACGGGACAGCAGCGGCGGCGGAGTTTAAGAAGCTGATCGATCATCCGGGCATTGTCTTGAATCAGCCGACAGGCTCGCTGGCACATCTTCAGTTGGGCCGTGCGTATGCGCTGGCGGGCGACGCGGGGAAAGCGAGAGCCGCGTATCAGGATTTCTTTATATTCTGGAAGGACGCCGACCCCGACATCCCCATCCTCATCGCTGCGAAGGTGGAGTACGCGAAGCTTCATTAGCTCCGAAGCAGCCTGGAAGAGCAGGTTCTGGGTGGCCACCGGATCTTCAGTGGACGATAAGTCGGGCGGTCTCAATGGGTCGACGCAACACTAGGTCGAAGTCCACTGGCAGGGGCTCAACAGCTGAAAATTCGTTTGCGAGCGTTGATTCAAACGGAACACCATCCTGGCTAGGGTCTGATTGAATACAGCCGGACAGAGCGGTTCTTTATGGGGAAGTATTGTCGGATCAACTGTTTAGATGGTGTTGCATCGACCGGTTGAGCTCGCACGACTTATCAGGAATTGGCAGTTTAGTGCCGGGCAGTCGGGAACTCCGTTCCAGCGTGCCTATGTAGACGCCGGCCGGTATTAGGAGGTATAACGTGCCAGCCGAGGAACTGGAGTGACTGAAGTGAGGACAAGAATGGGTCGGACTAGCGGAGGCCTAGGTATGCCACGCGCCTCGGGTTTGCGGATCGGCCGGGTCTTTGGCATCCCTATTTACATCCATCCTAGTTGGTTCGTCATCTTTGCCCTGATCACGTTCTCTTTGGCTACGCAATTCACGCAGCAGCACCCCAGCTGGTCTCACGCGCAACATTGGAGCCTTGGCATTCTGACCAGTATTCTCTTTTTCGGTTCAGTGGTGTTTCACGAATTGACCCATAGCGTTGTTGCTCTTCGTTACCGTCTCCCGGTGACCTCGATCACTCTTTTTGTGTTCGGCGGTATCGCGCGTATCGCAGGCGAACCAGATCACGCCAAGCAGGAGTTCAACATCGCTATTGCCGGCCCCCTTTCGAGCTATTTCCTCGCGGGGGTATTTTGGCTTCTCTGGCGCCTTTTCCCTCAGAGCGAAATGCTTGGCGCACTTGCTTTCTGGCTTGCCTGGGTCAATTTTGGCCTAGCAACTTTCAATCTCTTGCCAGGCTTCCCCCTTGACGGCGGCCGAATATTTCGTGCCCTCGCGTGGGGCCTCACGCACAGTTATGAGCGCGCAACACACCTTGCCGCCCGCAGCGGCCGGCTCATCGCGTACGCGATGATTGTTTTTGGTTCGTGGCGCGCCCTTACTGGCGATTTCATCGGTGGGCTGTGGATCGCCTTCATCGGCTGGTTTCTTCTCACTGCCGCGCAGGAAAGCGTGGCCCAGGTAACCGTTCGAACGGCGCTCGCAGGTCTGCGCGCGTCTGACGTGATGAGCCATGAAATCCCTACTGTTAGCCGGGAGACTTCACTTGACGAGTACGGCCAGCAGTTGTTGCGGACAGGGCGTCGATGCCACCTAGTCATTTCTAATGGGCGGCTCATCGGCCTGATGAACGTTTATGCACTCAACAGCGTGGCGCGCGAGCAGTGGTCCAGTACGTCCGTGCAGGCCGCTATGATTCCGCGGGATAAAATCCTGTTGGCCGCCCCCGACCAACCGCTACTGCCGTTGCTCGAACGAATGATCGCGGCCGACGTTAACCAAGTGCCCGTAATGACTGGAATCGTCGAGGATGCTTCAGATGCTCAGGTGGTAGGAATGGTGACGCGCGACTCCATCTTGCGCGTGATCCAAACACACATCGAAGTAGGCATGCCTGCTACGGAGCGAGTCTAAGCTAAGAGTTTCAACTTGTCAGTGTTGAGTGTGCGGGATCACCGTTTTGAGCTTTGGGAGCTAACCAATGGTCCTGGATCGCCAAACGGGCGATACCAGCTCAAGGTTTTTCTTGGTTCCTATTCGTTTTGCACAATTTGAGGGAATATGGTCGGTAGGAAAAAGCTGACGGAAGAAGGGCGGAAAGAGGTTCGGACCGGCGTTCTCGAAACGCTGCCTCTTTGGCAATTGGATATCGCGGAACTCACGGGGCACAACCTAGAGGCCCGCGGTCGCGAGGAAGTCAACAGGCTTCTACACGAGGGGTGGCGTCTGCTTCACATTTACACTCTGAAATACGAGGAAGACGGTGTTTGGCGTGAGCGCCCGATGGCGATCCTGGGGAGATTGCAGGACAGCAAAAAGGGTGAATCCTTAGAAAAAAGGTAGCACACCACACATTCGGTGAACTCCGGACCAGTCAACAATCATCGCAGCGATGAGGAGGCCTCGTCGCGAATGGCGGAGGAAGGCTTTCCCAATTCACCTGATGAGGTGCTATCCGGGACGCAGAAGTCTCCAGTGAAAACAGCAGTAACAGGGCAACACCAGCGTACGAGCGCTCTCGGGCAATTTCCGGTTGCCCATCATTGCGAATTGGGCAGTCGGAATGCCGTCAGCGGTTCGCCCGGTCCTATCCGCAATTGAGCCGTTATCGAAGCGCACTCCGAGACAATCTACCTGCCTGATAAACGCCTAACCGTACATTGAGAAATCGGGCCGATTTCACTTGTAAGGTAACCGCGTTTATCAGGCTTTGACACGGCACGCCGCTGGGGTTCAAACAATCGGCTTAGCGAAGAATAACCCATAAAAACAAGTCCGAGTCCGCCGACAGCGACAAGGACCGAACTGGACAGCAGCGGAGAGTATCAGCCAATTCCCCACAGTAAAACCGGGCAAGAACTCCGGTGCGCAGAAAAGTCCGTATACCCAAGACTCCAAGCAGGACTTTCGGTGAGGTGATCCGGTTCACGGCCTTGCGTGATTTGCATCACAGCTTCGAAAACAAGGGTGGCTTATAAAAAAAGAAAGGAGTATCAACATGGGTGCAACACAGCGCCCCATACTCGAGCGGGATCCTGTGAAGTTAGATCCTAAACACTACAAAGTGGAGTTGGAGACAGACCGGCTCCGCATCGTCCGGGTAAGGTATGGTCCGAGTGAAAAATCTCCCATGCACCAGCATCTGCCGGGCTTAACAGTTATGCTCACCGATGGCGATTTCAAGTTCACCTATCCAGATGGATGTACTGAAGAAATCCACAAGAAGGCAGGCGAATTCCATTCGTTCGAGGTATCTCGGGAACATCAGGCCCAAAATTTGGCCAAGAAAGTCTTCAAGGGTCTCATTGTTGAGCTCAAGAAGTAAGTCTGCGGGAGAAGCTATCCGAGACGTAGTCTAGTCCTGCGGTGTGAGTACTTTTACCCCTATGAAGTGCGCTATTCCAGGCTGTTCAGATGAAGCACGTAGGCAATGCTCCGAGTGTTCGCGCAACTTGTGTGAGAAGCACGTGGAAAGGTGCAGTTGGTGCCAGTTGTTCGTGTGCTTCGAATGCAGGGACCAGCACCAGGCCGACAATCCTCTGCATGACGATGGTCCTCCGAACCCCTAAGTCGAGACTTTGCTTGCTTCCACTTCTGGTCGGGTGAGCATACGCAAGGCGGTATAGCTACTCTTTGTGCTGGCAGGTGCGATTCTACCGAATGATCAATCGCCGCCACATTTTGTTGTGATCTGTGTCACTGCTTCCGTCCGTTCTTTTTGGCAGGCTTTATCCACAGCGCCAGTAGGGTTTTGGTTCAGGCCGATGATCCCCGCAGTAGGCGCTGGAATGATTTGCAAGAGGAGAAGAAGCCATGGCGGAAACTGCAGCAGTGAGGCGTGCCGAAGAGCCGATGAAGCCTATCAAGTACGGTTCTATATTTGATCAGATCCAAGATACCTTCAACGCTCTTTCACGCCGGGCCTATGAAATCTTCGAGGGTAACGGCCGCGCGTTCGGACGCGACTGGGATGACTGGTTCCAGGCGGAAAGGGAACTACTTCATCCTGTTCACATGAGCATTGAGGAGTCGGAGGATTCTCTTTCGGTGAAGGCTGAAGTGCCCGGTTTTAGCGAAAAAGAACTCGAAATCAGCCTTGAGCCGCGCCGGCTGACGATCACCGGCAAGCGCGAAGCCAAGAAAGAAGGAAAAAAAGGCAAGACAGTCTACGCGGAGAGGTGCTGCGACCAAATCTTGCGGATTGTGGACCTACCTGCCGACGTCGAGACGGATAAAGTGAACGCAACGTTAAAGAACGGCGTGTTGGAGTTCACGCTGCCGAAGGCTGCCAAAGCCTACACAATCCGTATTCATCCAAAAGCTGCTTAAACTCTAGAGACGTTCCAGTTGGACGGGCGAAGGTCCCGTCCGACTGGGGCACCGTGATCAAGAAGAACAGGCATGGCGGTTCGCGATGGGCTTGAGCGCCAAGCTCGCAGCACGAGTTGCCTCGTCTCCCATGCTCTTGAGTTGATTCGGGGGTTACAAGGGTTCAAGTTCAGGGCGGCCCCCTGGCTCGGGTGAAGAGAAGTAGCGGTCCCGGCCAATGCCTGCGGCAAAAACATACAGTGAGTAAACCCCATGATAATCCCGCAGGGGAATAGTTATGATCCTGTTCAGCTTCTCGAGCTACGAACACATCGCGCGGGAATTACAGACAATTCCTTCCCTACAGGTGGGCCAATTCGCAATCAGCCGGTACGATAACCTGGAATTACACGCCAAATTGCAAGCCGATGTATCAGGCGAGCACTGCTTGGTTTTGGGTTCGATCGCACCTCCGGATGAACAGATGCTTTCTCTGATGCTGTTAACCCACACGATCAAGAAGGGAGGCGCCACCAAGGTAACGGCGGTGCTTCCCTATCTTGCCTACAGCCGGCAGGACAAGGACAAGCCCGGAGAGAGCTTAGGAACGGCTTGGATTGGATCCCTTCTGATGAGCTCGGGTGTAGATCGCGTGATTACAGTCGACGTGCACAGCGAGCGTGACAAGGAGCTGCTTTGCTTGCCTGTGCGCTCCCTTTCAACGGCGGGTATTTTTGCTGAGGTCTTGAGGAGCCAAAGCCTAGCCGATGCAACCATCGTTGCTCCCGACAACGGAGCCATCAGCCGTTGTGAAGCAGTGAAGAAAGCGGCGGGATTCCCAATTGGTGAGACCCCATACTTTGAGAAACGCCGGACGGAGAAAGGGATCATCCATCATGGCCCCGTTGGTAGAGTCGGGTCGCGAGTCGTTATCATCGACGACATGATCGATACGGGGGGCACGCTGGTTTCTGCGTGTGAAAGACTGCGGGATGCGAAGGTCGCAGAGATCTATATCTTTGTTACTCATGGTCTTTTCACGGGATCCCATTGGGCCCGGTTGTGGTCGCTTGGCGTGCAACACATATTCTGTACGGACACCGTGCCTCTGCGCGCGGATCTCGAGCGTAGGAATATTTCAATCCTCCCGGCTTCGCCGCTGCTACGGGAGGAACTGTCGGCAATGGGCAAAGGGGCGCAACGATTGACCGCAAGTCGCTAAACTGCAGTGGGGTGAGATTGTGAGCCTTGGCGCGCCACGGTGTCGAGGCTCACAAGAAGCTGTGATCTAGAGCATTGCAGTCCTCGAGTGCCTCCGGTAAGAAAAAAGGCTAAAGGAGAAATGTATGTTAGTGAAGGATATCATGTCCAAAAATCTCTACTGCTGCCTCCCTACCGATACGGCACAAGCAGCTGCTGAGACGATGAAAGCCCAGGGTGTCGGGGCTCTTCCGGTCATCTCGGACTCGAGCAATCGAAGGTTGGAGGGGATTGTAACGGACCGAGACATATGCTGCAGTGTCGTCGCGGGCGCAAAGCTCGCAGAAACAACCAGGATTGCCGATATCATGACGCGGAATCCAATCACCTGCGTGGCTGAAAACACCGTGGAGGACTGTGAAGAACTGATGCAAAAACATCAGGTGCGGAGACTTCCTGTGACCGACAAGCAAGGCAGGTGTGTTGGTGTGGTGGCCCAAGCCGACATCGCCTTACATGGCCCTGCGGGGATGGTCGCGAAGATGGTCGCGGAAATTTCGAAGCCGGCACTGCTGCGGCGTGGGGTCCAGGCCGCCGGAGCCTAAGCGCTTAGCACTTCGCGGTATAAGCGAGATCCGCGTCTCGCTATGCATGAGTCGGGCAGTGGAAGTGGGACGAAGGAAGCTATGTTGCTGGGTGAAGAACACATCATTTTCCAAGATCGAGCAGACGCGGGTTACAGACTTGCGAAGGTACTCCAGGGCTATGCAAACCGCGACGAGGTGGTCGTGCTTGGAATTCCCCGCGGAGGTGTGCCAATTGCTTTTGAAGTGGCAAAAGCACTGCACGTCCCATTGGACATATTTCTCTCGCGAAAACTGGGTGTTCCGGGGCAGGAAGAACTTGCCTTCGGTGCAGTGGCTAGTGGTAGTGTGCGAGTGCTTGATCAGGAAATCATCGAGGCGGTGGGGATCTCCAAGGAGCAAATCGAACAAATCACGGAGAAGGTAAGAAAAGAGCTGGAGCGGCGCGAACGTCTGTATCGAGGTTCACGGCCACCACTGAGCATCGAAGGACAAACGGTTCTCCTTGTGGATGATGGAATAGCGACCGGCTCTAGCATGCGAGCCGCCATCTGTGCTTTGCGACAGATGAAGCCGACTCGTATAGTCGTCGCGGTTCCGGTAGCTCCTCAATCCACTTGCAGTCGTCTCAGAGCTGAGGTGGATGAGCTGGTCTGCCTCCAAGCACCGAAACATTTCTACGCGATTGGACAGTTCTACGAAGATTTTTCACAAATATCGGACGAGGAGGTAACGGAACTGCTCCGTCTGGGCACGCAACCCGCTCTCCAGGGTGTGCAAGAGCGTGACCCAGATCCCGCAGAAAGGAGCTCGACCATGATTCCGGGCCGAAAGCTACAGTGGGACGGCGAAAGGCGCGAGCTGCTGATCGATCTAGAAGGGGTAACGCTCGAAGGCACACTGGCCCTGCCCAAAGATGTGCGGGGCCTGGTCCTTTTCGCGCATGGAAGCGGAAGCAGCCGCCACAGCCCACGAAATCGCTACGTGGCGCAGATACTCCAGTCGCAGCGCATCGGAACATTGTTGTTTGACCTCTTGACTCGGAAAGAAGAGTCCATTGATCAGTATACTGGGCAACTGCGTTTCGACATCCCCTTCCTTGCAAAGCGTCTGGTTGGAGCGACGCAATGGATCAAAAATAGTCCGGACACCAAAGACCTCAGAATAGGTTATTTTGGCGCCAGCACCGGGGCAGGCGCGGCGCTCGTGGCGTCCGCCGAGCTTCCGGGAATTGTTTCCACGATTGTGTCTCGCGGTGGCAGGCCCGACCTCGCAGGAAATGCTCTGGGTCTCGTTCGGGTACCAACGCTGCTGATCGTGGGCGGGGAGGATGAACCGGTTATAAGGATGAATCGTGAAGCCTTGGCACGGCTCAAATGTCCCGACAAGAAACTGGTCATCATTCCGGGTGCCACTCATCTCTTTGAAGAGCCGGGAACACTCGAAGCGGTGGCAAGGGTTGCCGCAGAATGGTTCACCCAGCATTTCACTCCCGCTGAGAAGGCACAGGCTCAGGGAGTGTCGGCCCGGGGTTCATAACGTATGTCGGATTCCGAATGTGACGGCCCGATGGTGTTCCATGAGGAGGTTTGGCTATGCTCATGCCGGAACGTTTGGAATCACACCTAGACGATAATCACATTCCTTACTCGATGATTCTGCACGGGCCTATGACTCGACGGTGGAGATAGATTTATCGACACTAGATGTCCGCGCCGAAAAAATTCGATTGTTTGTGCCCTTTGGACAAAAGGAAGGTAGGGGCGTCCACCTCAGAGATCAAAAGCTGGCTGAAGTGCTTGCAGAATTTTCGCGCGCGAAGGAACGACCGATATCACAGGTTTTTTGGAAAGCAAATCTTGCGGTTATGCAAGCAGCCTGCAAGCTGGCCGAAGAGGTTCTTTCAGCGCTGATCCTGATCCACGATGCTAGGCGTGAGGCAGCTTGAAACGTTGGAACAAAAACAGGGACCGAAATCACGGAAACGCTTGTCATGCCACAGCGCTTTGTGGTTCTTCATTCATGGAAGAGCAGCCAAGAGGTCCGCGCGTTCGGCCACTAGGGAATCAAACCAGCTGACCCAAACAATAAAAGCAGCAAAATCAGCCATAAGCAGCTAACGTGCCGACGGCTGTTTTCGATGATGAGCCCTACCGTGATGGAGCTTTTCAGGGTTCAGAGGGCAACTATAGCTATATACAACTACACATAGTTCCCAGAAACTGCGAACTTTTGCTATCATCATATAGCCATGAAGCCCGTGAAAAACTCGTTGCCAGCCCACCGCGCGCGGCTAGCAGCGGTACTCCGTGCCGCAAAGGAAGTGGTGTCGGTCGACATTGCGTCTCAGACACTCGGTATCGAACGACGTGCAGCGGCAAAGCTCCTGTCACGGTGGAGACAGCAGGGCTGGCTCCGGCGGGTAGGACACGGGCTTTACGTTCCCGTTCCCTTGGACTTAGCCGGCAGCGAACAGGTAATCGCAGATCCCTGGGTCCTTGTACCGACCCTCTTCAATCAATGCTACATCGGCGGCTGGACAGCCGCCCATCATTGGGAACTCACCGAGCAGCTCTTCAATGAGACCCTGGTCTTCACTACGCGTCGTCTCACAGAAAAGCGTGTGATCGCCCAAGGTGCGGTTTTCGTTTTGCGCAAAGTGAAGCCGAAACGTCTCTTCGGATTGAAAACGCTGTGGCGCGGTTCTGTCAAAGTATCTATATCGGATCCTGCGCGCACGCTGGTCGATATGATCGCCGCGCCCGAGGTCGGCGGTGGCATCGAGCACGTAGCTGATACCCTTAGCGCATATCTCAAGACCAAAACCGCCGATCGCGACTTGTTGATCCGGTACGCGCGTGAGTTCAATAACGGCGTCATCTTCAAGCGCCTCGGATATCTCGCGGAAACGCAGTTGCACGATGACAAGCTGGCTGCCGAGTGCCGCTCCCGATTGACACAGGGTTACGCCAGGCTCGATCCCGCGCTTCCTCCGAAAAAACTCGCCACAGCTTGGCGTCTTTGGTTACCGTCAGCTAAGAGACAAGAGGCGTTGTGATTGACAGACGCGAAATCCTTGAAGCCGCCTCATCGTTTTCGCTGTTGCCGAACGTCGTCGAGAAGGACTACGTCCTCGGCTGGATACTCGCTGGCATCGATGCGCATGAGGAGCTTGCGGAAAGCTGGGTATTCAAGGGCGGCACGTGCCTAAAGAAGTGCTATTTCGAGACCTATCGCTTTTCTGAAGATCTGGATTTTACCCTGCGCAATGAGGAGCACCTCGACGAGGAATTCTTACGGCCAGTGTTTGAGGAAGTCATCGCCTGGGTAGCGGAACAATCTGGTCTTAGCATTCCCGCCGACCAGCTCGAATTCGATGTCTACAACAATGACCGGGGGCGTCCCAACTGTCAGGGCAAGATTGCGTACCGCGGACCGATCTCGCCGACTTCTGGGGGTTGGCCCAAGATCAAGCTCGACCTGACAGCGGACGAAAGGCTAGTTCTTCCATCTGTCCGGCGCGAGGTCTTTCATCCATACACCGATCGCCCAGAGGGAGGTATATGGGCAAATTGCTACGCTTACGAAGAAACGTTTGGCGAAAAACTACGGGCACTCGGAGAACGGACGCGACCACGTGACCTCTATGACGTGGTGAACCTCTACCGCCACACCGACACCCGGCCAACTGCGGCTGTACTGCTTGACGTGCTACGTCAAAAATGCGCGTACAAGGCGATTCCGGTCCCGAGCCTCCAGACGCTCGAATCTCATCATTCCGCTCTTAAAGCCATGTGGTCGGACATGCTGTCACACCAGCTTCCCGTTCTTCCGCCGCTCAATGACTTCTGGGACGCGCTGCCAGAAATCTTTAACTGGATAGTCAGCGGCGCGCCCATACCGCAGCGCGCTTCTATCCAGCGTGATATCGGCGACGTTGCGGTACGCACCCGCATATTGCCGATGAGCATTCCTCTTCGCTCGCGCTCCACCCTTGAGATTATTCGCTTTGCAGCAGCGAACCAACTCTGTGTCGATCTCGCCTACGAGGGAAGCGTTCGCAAGATAGAGCCGTATTCGCTACGGCAGACGGCTGAAGGGCACTACGTGCTAGGCGCCATAAGAAGTGATTCAGGGGAGTACCGGGCCTACCGCGTGGACCGAATGCAGGGAGCGACCGTAACTTCGCAAGTTTTCACACCGCGTTACACGGTTGAATTGACCTCGACGGGGCCGCTTACCATTGCGCCTTCAACCGCGACGCCGCGCATGCCAGGGATGCGCCGTGCAGCGAGAACGGGACATCAAGGGCCGACCTACGTCTATCGATGTACGGTCTGCGGAAAGACGTTCAACAAAAAAAGAATGGATGGCTCTCTCAATCCTCACAAGAATCGTCGGGGCTCTCCATGTTATGGACGATATGGCGCGTACGCGCGCACGAAGTATTAGAGCCGGAAGTTAGCGAATTTTCTAGGAAAGGAAAGTCCTTTTCCACTCAGGATCCAGAGCTCGTCTCGTGACCACGATTCCACTCCCAAGAGAGCCGGTCTTCGATAAAAGGAGTTTTGCCGCCCGCATAGGGCTTGATCATCCGAAGAGTATCAATGCGTTGCCCGATGTTCGGCAAATCCTCCTTTTGGAGTTCAACGCGGAGCGACGCGATGAGGATTTCACTGGTCAACCCAGGGAAGAAAGCGGCCATATCGGAACCATCGGTCACATCATCAACCTGCGCACGCTTGCCGAATCTGCTTTTCAGCATTCGCTCGAAGATTTGCTCGTCATCGTAAAAAGCATTCAGCACTTTCGCTCCGGCTTCTTCGAGCAGAACCCGAACGAACTTAAGGATGCCGGGGTTGAAACGGCTGCCATCCTCAAGATCCATAAACACTAACCCATAGTTCTTCGCTCGTACGCTTTGCCAGAGATCCATGAAAGCGGGGAGATCCTCCGGCTGTTGGGGCCCATGCGAGGTTCGTGGAAGGTTTGGGTCAAGAAAAATCTTAGGGTGAGGGCCGGTTTCACCGCGAGCGACGCGATACCTCATTACGCGCCAATATTGAAGCTCGATGAGCCTGGGTTTGTGCAACGAACCATGGCCCACGAGGTATATGGCTGAATTCTGTTGATCCAGATTCATGTCACGACCTCAGAACTACCACGACTTCTTTTTGGCAAGATACCACATGAAGTTCCTTTGGATGTGTTACCTGATCCTCCAAACTTGCTGGCCTGGCGCGATGCGGCAGCCTCAGCTCTTGTGTGACAACGCGGTCAGCGTAGCCCGAGCCTCCTTAAGGAATCCACCACAGAAGACTCACTGCGTGCCGGAACTCTCTCTAAGACGCCTAGCCGATTTCGGGAGTTGATTCAAAACTTGACCATCTGGAGTACCCCATGGCCATCTACAAGCAGCCAGGCTCTCCGTATTACTACTACGACTTCTATTTCGAAGGGCTGCGCTGCCCGACGTTTGCGAATTGGGGGCCAAGACCATTGTTCAAATTGCGTTGAGTGCACCGAGAAATGTGACGTCGAGCTCTGCGCGTTGGAACGAGGCGCGATCTGAACGACATCGTCGCAGCGAGTCTGATCGAGCGCATAAGGGCAGGGAATCCAGACCGCCGCGAAAACCTTCAGTGTATCTGCGGAACCTGCCACGGTTACAAACTACAAGCTGACCACAAGCTATGCATGGGGGATAAGTTGGGGTACCTGGAGATTCTGCGCACCCCCCATTTTGATCTTGGACGCGCCGAGCGGGCGTTAGCATTGTATGGTCTGTAGCTTTCTTCGAAAGAACTCGGGCCTATGAACCACCTACGCCAGGGTCTCTAGGGAGCTTCCCACAGGCGTTCTCACGGCACGTCAATGCTAAGGTCGTGGGTTCGATCCCCACCGCCCCTACCAACCTAACCGACTGACACAGCATGTACTTGTTCGGGTCCATTTCTCCGTGTACCTCCGGTGTACCCTCCCCTAGTGCGTGGACAAACCTTCCGGAAGTCCGGTTGTGGGAAATGCCGACGGTGTATATGTATGGTCTCGGTAGCTTAGAAGCTAAACGAAGCACTTGAGACCACAACCTCGACCTCCCGCTTGCAAAGAGGGCGGTCGAAAACACTAAATGGCTTCATTGGTGTTGCTTACACGGACAATCAGCGAAGTTCCCGCTTCTCAAATGTACCGAAGTTGTACCGAACTCCACATCACTGCTGTAGTGCTCCCCACTAATTTAGACAGTCAGGGTCTCGTTTTTTAGTACACCTGCGAAAGCCAAGAAGGCCTCGTGCGGAGTGCGATTTCCGACTCCTCGGTGAGGCCGGTCATGATTGTACTCTTCGATCCAACGAGCGATCGATGCTCGCGCTTCTTCCAAGCTCCGATACTCCGCTGTCCAGACTTCCTCTTCTTTCAAGCTGCGATGAAACCGTTCGATGTAGCTGTTGCCTTCCGGGTGATGATACGCCGTCCGCCGATGAGTGATGCCGAGCCGCCCCAACGTCTCCAAGAAGCGCGAAGAAGTGAACTGCGTCCCGTTGTCCGTCGTGAGCGTCACGTTGGCCCCACGACTGCCCTCGGGCAGCCTTGCGAGTACGGCCTGCTCCACCGCTCGGAGCGCGTCTTCGGTCCGACAGCGATGCGAGAGATTCCACCCCACGATCTCCCGCGTGCAGCAGTCGATAACACATACCAGGTACGCCCAGCCCACGGCAGGACCTGCCCATATCTTCGTCATGTCCGACTGCCAGATTTGATTCGGTTCGGCTGCTTCCACACGTCCCCACTCTTTCTTCCTTCGTGCCCGCAGACGACGCGAGCGCACCAACAACCCACGTTCGCGCATCACTCGCAGCACACGCTTGCGATTCACGGGGAGGTTTTCCTTTCGTCGTAGCCACCAGGCCACGCGGCGATATCCGTACGCGGGCTTTTCTCCGCAGGCCACGACGATCTGTTCGTCGTATTGTCGGTCCGCCCGGCTGCCTCGCGGCCGCTTTCGGTAGTACAGACTCGACCGACTGATCTCCAACGTCGTGGCCACCAGCGTGGCCGTAAAGCCCCGCGTCACCATCTCTCGCGCCTGGGAATGAACCGCACCACAGCTCACTCCCCCACGACGTTTTTTAGGATTTCGATCTCCAGCGCCTTCCGCCCCAGTGTTCGTTCCAACTGCCGGATGCGATGGTCTTTCTCGGTTTCCGCCGCGGCAGCGCTTCTCCCCCCAAGCGCTGCCTTCGCTCCCTGTTCCGCTTCATCCTTCCAGCGATAGAACAGATTCGGAGCGATCCCGTAACGCCGACACGTCTCCGAGACGTTCCCACTCTTGATGCCTTCCTGCACGATCTGCCACTTCTCTTCCGGGGATCGATCTACGCGTGGTTTCCTGCCCATGTTGCCTCCTGTTTGGAGGCCCTGATCTTACCTAACTGAGGTGTCCAGTTTTAGAGGGGAGCACTACACCACCATCCGTCCCGAGCGGATCTTCGCTTAGGAATCTTCCGACGCTCTGGTCGTAGTATCTGGCGCGGTAGTAATACAGGCCCTCTGTGTCAGATTTCTGAGGGGCGAGGCTTGTGCCAGTCTCAACTATGCAGTGCATGAAGCTTATTCTATACCCGCCAGCCGGCTCACTTGCCCATGGCTGCGGACAAAAAGAATGCCCCGAATCCTGTGAGCAGAAGAAAGAAGGCCGATTTTGCCTGCTTCCAGTTCAGGGCGACGTAAAAAATCTGAATGGGTGGAAAGAGTAGACAACATAAACCCCAGACAATACCCTTTTGCCAGGCTAAGACGATGATCCACACTCCGCCCAAGAACGACAGCGCATAACCGGCCCACAGGAAGACCAAGCTCATCTTACTCTCCCGTTCGGTTGCTCATACTCACTAGATAAGCTGAACGCCCTAACCTCACCTCATCGTTTTTCTCACCGCAAGCATGAATGGAAATAGGTAATGAGACGTTGAATCGTATTTTGCGATCATGTCGCGCAACTGTTCCTCGGAATGCGTGTCGCTCGATTGCCGCCTTTGGAGACTCTCCTCAGCTTTCCGGAAGTAGACCTTAGAGGATTCCGTGTTTCCACGCTTGCCTTCCAGCAGTCCAACCCGCATGTAAACGAAGCTCCGATCACCCTCTATGCTCTTCTGCAGCGATCGCTTCTTCGCAACCTCCATTTGTTGCATGAATTGCAAAAGGTCGAGTTGGGCCTGTCTGGAAAACTCCGGGGTCGAGTGTTTGTATTGGATCGCCGCTAGAATTTCGTATTCTCCAAGGGCATGTGCATCTGCCATAATTTGTGCGCTCTCGCCAAAGGAGTGATTCCCTCGCCAGAATCCTAAAGACAAGCCAACAATCATCCCTACAACAGTCAAGAGAAAGAATCTTGCAACTGGCCCCGTCATCTTGTCGCCTCCTTGGTGGTCATTGGCGGCACTGGTCATCGTCCAGAGCGCGAATAACATCGCGCATGTGGCTTTCGGAAGGGTCTCGCCATCCAGCGTCCTTGAGGAGAACCTCGACGCTTGGAGCCCCCTGTTTCATCGCATCCGGGTGAAGTTTCATTGGGGATTCTTGATGTTCGGTTGCCATTGCCTTCCTCACGATCAATCTTGCCTCAGCGACACGAAGAAGCGCACTGGCGTCGCTTCCATTTCTTTCTCGAATCCCACGCAGAATCTCGGCCTCGCTGTCCAGAGCGCGCAAGGCAGAATTTCTCTCACCGCAAGCCGCCACGTATTCCAGCGCTCCCAGCCGAGAGAAATCATCGAGTTCCCGATCAAAGCCACCGGCGGCAGATCGATTCAATCGGAGAAGTGGGATTTGGGATACCATCCCTGCGACAGCACCAACGTATCCGAAGCCAAGACCTAGTCCAATCCCGACAAGACCACCGATTAGCGGTAACAGTCTTCGATTCATCATGTAGATTCACCTCTAGGGTTACCTCCGAAAACGACGAGAGCAAGACAGCTCCTATTATTCCCTTCGAGACGGGTTCTTTGGTTCCTTCGGCGAGGGGTCCTTAGGTTTCCCTGGCTCCGGAGGGTCGGATGCCCAAGATGGGGGGTTGAGCGGTCCTGCCAGTGGCATTGACTTCAAACAATCCTCGATGCCTTGCAAGCAATTGGTATCGCCGTTGCAGACCTGTCCCATCCTTTGGCCTCCCTCGGTCGACCCAGATCCCCCCTTCTTTTGGGCCTCGATGGCATTATTTAGCACCGCGTCAGTCGACATCCCATTAACCGACTTAACTTGATTCGGCAACTCCTTCAGGCAGTAGCCGATCTCGGCGAAGCACTTTAACCAATCTGCTTTGTCCTTTGCGTCCCAGTAGGATTTCCACAAAGCACCCAAGCCGGGCAACGTACCATCTGGGTCTTGCCAATTGACTGGAGCATTTATCGCATAACGATAAAGATTTGAGCCAGCGCGGAACCCGAGCGGGTCCTCATTGATGAACCTTCCGGCGCTCGTGTCGTAGTATCTGGCGCGATAGTAATAGAGGCCAGTTTCGGTGTCCGATTCGCGAGCAGTGTACTGGAATGGATTCACCAGCGAGCCCGTCGATGCGGTTAGTTTGCCGAACGAGTCATAAGTGTAGGTGTTGGCGATGGAACCGGCTGCGTTGCTGAGCGAAGTGACCGAACCGAGGCCATCGGAATGGTAGTAGCTGGTTGCGCCGCTTCGGAGCATCGTCAAAGGTTCATCAATATTTTGCGTCGGCTCATAGCGGGCTACGGCTGCACCGGAGGAATTCGTCTCTTCGATGATGTTGTCACCGTCGTACGCGAAGACGCTCGTGGTAGTGGACGTGACTTTCTTTATGCGCCGGCCAAACGGGTCATAGGCGAACGTCACCGTCCCACCGCCTGCTGGCAGCGTGACGCTGCTCATGCGGTTTTCGAAATCCCATGCGTACGTCGTCGTGTTCGAGCCAACCACTTTTGTCTGCGTGTTGCCGTTGTTGTCGTAGGTATAGGTCGTGGTCGGCGTCGAGGTCAACTCGTTCGAAGAATTGTTCGTGTACGACGAAACGCCAAGCGAGGAGAGCCGGTTGCCGACTGGATCATAAGTATAGCTCTCCGTGGTGGCCGAATTCTGCGTTACGCCAGTAAGCTCGTAAATGTTGTCATACGCGTAGTTGCTGGCGGCGCCCGTAGGCTGCGGCGTGCGCGAGGTGCGGTTCCCAGCGTTATCTACGGCATAAGCGGCACCATCTAGAGTGGTCGAGCCGCTCTGGTGTAGCACACTCTGCAGCCGCGACAGATTGTCATACGCATAGATGGACTTCAGCCCATTCGGACGCGTCATTTGCGTGCGGCGGCTCAGCGCGTCATAAGTGAACCCGAAATTACCGGTTCCGCTGAAGGCCGATGGCGGCGTCAGGGTTTGCAAGCGGTTCAGAGTATCGTAAACGTAGCTCGTCGCGCCGCTTTCCGGATCGGTGAACCCCGTGCGGTTCGACGCCGCATCGTAGCCGTAGCTAGTCGTGAAATTCCGCCCCACAAGGAAGGCGTAGCTGGTGGTCGTGTTCGTCAACCGCCCCATGTTGTCAAACGTGAACTGATAAGTGCCACTGGGGTCCGTCACCTGGGTCAAGCGGCTGTCGTTATCGTACGTGTAATTCACGGCCGTGGTATCAGGATAGGCTTTCTGCGTAAGCCTATTCAACTGGTCGTAAGTGTAGGTAATGAGCTGGTTCTTCCGGTCAGTCTTGCTGGTCAGATTGCCAACCGCGTCATAGCCGTAGGTTTCGATATAACCCGACGGGAATGTGGTCTTGGCGACTCGGCCAAAAGCGTCATAGCTGAACGAAGTCGTGTGCCCGTTCGCGTCCTGAATGCTGGTCAAGTTGTTTTCCGAGTCGTAGCCGTACGTGGTGACATTGCCCGGCGTAGCGGCATCGGTGACGCTGGTCATCCGGTCGGCGTCGTCATAGGCGTAGGTGGTCGTTTTGCTATTCTGATCCGTCACCGAGGTCCGGCGCCCGCGATAGTCGTAGCCAAACGTCGTGGTTCCGGTGCTCCCCGGATACGCAATGGTCTTCAGCCGGTCGCCCGTATCATAGGCGAACGTGGTTTGATTACTCATCGCGTCCGTGACGGACGTGCGGTTGCCGTGGGCATCGTAGACGTACGTGGTCACGTTCTGTTGCGCATCCGTGATTGTGTTGATCAAACCAGTCGGATAGTAGGTCAGCGTCGTGACATTGTTCAGTGGGTCTTTGATAGTCAGCAACTCTCCCTTACTGTCGTACGTGAACGTCGTCACGCTCGCCGCCGTACTGCCATTCGGCGGCGGTGTGGTAACTGTCAGCAGGTTTCCGTGAGTATCGTAGGTATTAGTCGTGACGTTCCCCATTGGGTCCGTCGTAGTCAGCACCTGTCCAAAGCTGTTGTATGTATACGACGTTGTGGCGCTGGTGCTCGAAGTGATTGGAACGGTGACCGAGGCAACGTTTCCATTGGAATCGTAGGTATAGCTCGTGATGTGTCCAAGCTCGTCCATTCTTGTTGAAACGTTTCCATGATTGTCGTACGTGTAGTTGATTGCTCCGCGCAGCGTACAACTGGAACAACCGGACCCCTCTGAATTGACCGGCACCCAAGTTCCACCGATCAACTCGGAGGTGTAGGCGGAGAAATTGCCCAGTGAATCCGTTGCTTGTACTGTCGTATTGAGAGTGAACCAGGGCCCATAGGCTGTGATGCCGGCCACCTGCACATTGACTGCTCCAGTCGACGCACCCGCTGGAACGAGCGCCACAATCTGCGTATCGCTCCAACTTACGATGTTCGTCGCCGTTGCGCCGTAGAGGTTCGCGGTGCTGTTGCTTTGCGTCGGGCCAAAGCCTGCACCGGTAATCGTGATGGTGGAACCGATCGGCCCGACGTTCGGTGAAACACCCGTGACGGAGACGGCCTCAATTACGGTAAATTGCACACCGCCGCTGGTGATTCCGTATTCGGTGACCGACACGGGACCGTTCGTCGCGTTTGCTGGCACGGCGACCGTGATGCTGGTGTCGCTCCAAGAACTCACGCTCGCCCCAACGCTGTTGAATTGCACCGTGCTGTTGCCCTGACTGGAACCGAAACCGGCGCCGTTTAACGTGATCGAGCCTCCGATCTGAGCTGCCGGAGGCGAAAGACTGCTGATTATGGGATGGATAACGGTAAAGACGAGGTTGGAGAGGCTGGGGATTGAATTCACGGTGACAACAACGGGGCTCGTTCCCGATACGGCCGTAGTGGGTACAAGAGCAACGATCTGCGTATCGCTCCAGCTAGTTATGGATGTTGCCAACGCACCGTTGAAGCCAACTGTGCTGGTCCCTTGCGCCGCGCCAAAGCTTGTGCCCGTGATCGTTACAGAAGTGCCGACCGTTCCGAGAGTCGGCAGCAGACCTGTAACAAAGGGAGTCGTCCCCAAGTTGATCGACACATTGTCAAAGGTCCCCGTGGCGAGCGACGCTGGCAGTCCGCCAGCAGTGTTGCTACTTACGGCCAATCCCACGTATACCGTTTGCGCCATGCTGATTGTTTGGGCGCTTCCCAGCTGCGTCCAGGTGTTG
>JBGPIX010000046.1:0-20374 GCA_041485085.1 Candidatus Acidiferrum sp. | reverse complement strand
GGCTGCGTCTTGGCGTTGTGCTTCTTGTTGTAGATGCTCTTTGACGCCGCGTTCTGCTCTTTGTTGACTTGCTTCTTCTCGCCGGTGGTCAGCTTCCCGCCGTTGGCCGAGCGGTCTGCTTTCACCTGCTGGTTGATGCCCTTCTGCTGATTCTCGGCCTTCGCGGCTTCGCCGGCAGTCATCTGCCCGCTCTTGATGCCCTGGGCGATGCGCGCCTGCTGGTTTTTCTGCCGCTGGCCCACTTCGCTGTTGCCGTAGTGCTGCGTGTTGGCGTTGTGCTTGTCTGCGTAGATCTGCTTTGAAACACCGTTCTGTTGCTTGTTGATCTGCGTCTTCTCAGCGGCTGTCAGCTTTCCGCCGTTGGCTGCGCGGTCCGCTTTGGTTTCGCCGTTGATGGCCGCTTCCTTGGTTTCCAGCTTGGAGGTCTCACCGGCCGTCAGCTGCCCGCTCTTTACGCCATTGGCGATGCGATCCTGCTGATTTTCCTTGCGTTGTGCCACTATCGGCTTCGGTTGCGCTGCAGGCGCTGGTGCTGGCGTTGCCGCCGGCGCCGGCTGCTGCGTGCCAGAAGAAGACGGATCCTGCGCCATTGCCACGCTGCCCAGCATCAGCACCGCAACGGGCAAGGCGCTCCACTTCGAGGTGAATTTCATGTTTCTCTCCTATTGAATCTTTCCGATGATTTCGATTCCCGGGTCACCCTGTAATACCCGAGTCTGAAGAGAAAGTTGTGACGCGGCTACTGGACGAAAGTACAGTCTTTCCGCATTGGATAAGGCTTTTCCGCTACTCTTTGGACACAAATCGAATTCCTTTGAGTGCTGCAGCGTCGCGTCCCTCGCAGAAAAATAAAAAGGACCCCGACCAGGTCGGAGCCCTTAGCAAATCGTGGTGAAATTCTGTGCGCCGCGGCGCTACTTCTTCTCTTCCGCAGACTTCTCGGCGGGTGCCGCCGGAGCCGCTGTCGGTGCTGGCGTGGCTGACGACTGCGAATTGCCGTGCATGCCCTCTTTGAATCCGCGCACTCCTTCGCCAAGTCCGCGCATCAATTCGGGAATTTTCCGCCCGCCAAAAAGGATCAGCACCACGACCAAAATGATCAGCCAGTGCATTGGGAATTCCATGTTGCCTCCTGCATCTACCAACCGAACTTCAGCATGCAAACCGGGCTAGGCCGCCGCTGCCGACTGGCAGGAATCTAAAGTATAACACGCTCATCCCCGGCGCGGCGCGTCACCCGTTCGCGGTCCAGGTATTCCAGCAGGGGGATGGCGTATTTTCGCGTGATTCCGGTTAACTCCTTGAAAATCGGGACGGTTATCCGGTCGCCCTTGGCCTTTTTGTAGACCGCAAGCTGCTCCTTCAATTGCGCCAGCGCCTGGCGGTGAAATACCAGCTCCGGTGAGACGCGCACCAGGCTTTTTTCGCGCAAAAGAATCTGCAAAAGTTTCTCGGCGCGCTTGGCTTCAACAGTAAGTTTTGCCAGCACTTCTTTCACCGATGGCACCGCCAGACTCGCGGAGGCAAAGGCGGCTTCGATCTGTTCCTTGGCCTTGGCTTCTTCGGGAAGCAAGGCGATTTCCGATCCGGCCTTTTTCACCAGTTCGCCTGGGGCATCCAGTTTTTTCTGCGCCACCAATTCATCGAGCGCGGCTCGGAACATTTCGCTGCGCACACGCTTTCCCAGGCTCGCGCGCAAATCCTCTCGGGCGATTCCCGGCAGCAGCGGATTTTCTCTCTGGAATCTTTCCACTTTGTCCGTAATTTTTTTGCGTACTTCTTCAAACAATTTTCCGGAGACCAGCATCAGCGGTTCGCTCGAAACGATTCTTACGCGCCCCGTTCCGTGAAGTTTTTTGAGCGCGTCCTGAATTTCTGCTTCCATCCAGCCCGTTCGCGCCACGATCTCTTCGTACCCCAGCCCCAGCACCGCGCGCCCCGTCATCGTCGCCAGTATTTCTTCGTGGGTTCCGCGCTCCAGCGTTTCGAGAAACGCCGGTCGTCCCGTGTCGCGCAGCATCGGCCGCCGCGCCAGCGGGTCGAGCACCGCGCCACCGCCAATCGTCACCACCGGCGAAAACTGCCGCACGATGAAGCGGTCGCCCGGCAGCACCAGCACCTCATCTTGCAATTTGAAATTCGCAAGCGCGCTTCCGCCCGGCGGCAATTCTTTCTCGCCATGAAAGAATACCTCCGCGATCGTCTCCACTGTTCCAGCGTGAAAATGCACGCGTGAGCCTTGCTTCATTTTTCTCGCCGACGGCAGCAACTCCAGCCGCACATCGATTCTTCGCGTCTTCCGGAATTTTCCTGGCGTTGCCAGCACCATTCCACGTTTCAGCACGGCGTGCTCGATTCCCGCTAGATTCACTGCCGTGCGCTGCCCCGGCATGGCGCGCTCCACGGACTTCCCGCCAGATTGCACGCCGCGCACGCGCAACCGCTCGCCGCGCGGAAACAATTCCACTTCATCGCCCGGGCCAACGCTTCCGGAAATCAGCGTACCCGTCACCACCGAGCCAAAGCCTTTCATCGCAAACGCGCGATCGATCGGCAGCCGGAAATATCGCGCGGAATCTTTCGCGCTCGCGTTTGACGCTGCTTCACTCAACGCTTTCTTCAGCTCGACAAGCCCAGCTCCCGTTCTCGCGCTCACCGGCACCAGCGGCGCTTTCTCCAGAAACGATCCGCGCAGGAATTCTTCGGCTTCCATCCGCGTCAGTTCCAGCGTGTCGCTGTCCACTACGTCGCTCTTCGTGAGCGCCACCACGCCGCGCTTCACTCCCAGCAAACGGCAAATGTCGAAATGCTCGCGCGTCTGCGGCTTGATCGACTCATCCGCCGCAATCACCAGCAACAACACATCGATACCCGCCGCGCCTGCCAGCATGTTGCTCACAAAGCGTTCGTGCCCAGGCACATCCACAAAACCGAAGCGCACTCCATTTTCTTCCAGGAAAGCGAAACCCAAATCGATGGTGATTCCGCGCCGCTTCTCTTCGGCGAGACGATCCGGATGCGTGCCGGTCAGCGCTTCGACCAGCGTGGATTTCCCGTGGTCGATGTGCCCGGCCGTGCCGACAATAATGCTCTTCATCGCAGTGGACATTTTTGAATAGGCGGAAATTCTTTTGCCGCTTTGGATGCTACTGGAGGAAAGAAGCGGGGGTCAAACTGCGGAAACTACTTTGCGGCGCCGATTTCTTCGACGATGGCTTGCGCGGCGGCTCGCGGATCGGCCGCGGCAATGATCGGCCGGCCGACAACCAGGAAATCGGCGCCGGCGCGAATCGCTTCGGTCGGTGTCGCTTTCCGGGATTGGTCTTCGGACTTGGGTTCCACGGTGGAATCTTTCGGGCGAACGCCGGGAGTCACGATCAGAAAATCGCGCCCGCAGGCCTTTCGAATGGCTCTGGCTTCCTGCACGGATGCGACGACGCCATCGACGCCGACTTGCTTCGCAAGTTGTGCGAGTTTCACAACGCGCAGTTTCGGCGCGCCGCTGATGCCCACTTCTTTCATCGCCTTCTGATCCATGCTCGTCAGGACGGTCACGGCCAGCAAGCGCGGCCGGTCCTCTCCCATGGGAACTCCAGCACTGATAGCCTGCACCGCAGCTTCGAGCATGGCTTTGCCGCCGAGTGCGTGCACGTTGACGAGCTGTACTCCGGTCATCGCTGCCGAGGAAAGCACGGCGCCGGCGACGGTGTTGGGTATGTCGTGGAATTTCAGGTCGAGGAAAATGCCCGGGCCGAGCGCCGCAATTTCCTTGACTGCGGCGGGGCCAGCGGCGGTAAAGAGCTGATTGCCGATCTTGAACATCCCCACGAGATCGGCAATCTGCTTCGCGAATTTCAGCGCGGTGGATAGAGAATCAAAATCAAGCGCGACGATCAGGCTGCTGCGGGGATGGGCATCGAAAGTCGTCGTGGTCATATGCGACCCCGACTCCTTCGGGGTCAGTGCTTCTCGGGTAGTGCCATCAGCTCGAGCCGAACCTGGCTCACGCCCGAATGGATCAAGCCGATTTTCCGGGCGACACGATAGGATACATCAATTTCGCGCCCTTCTTGATAGGGACCCCGGTCATTGATACGTACCATTTCAAACTTGCCGTTCCGGGGGTTCACTACCCGGACGACGGAGCCAAAAGGAAGGTTAGGGTGAGCCGCCGTAAGGGCTTCGCAGTCGAAGCGCTCGCCATTGGCGGTTTTACGCCCATTGAACCCGGGGCCATACCAACTGGAATTGCCCACCCAGGTCTTGATCGGCTTCACGGGTTGATTCAGATGCGCTACGAGAGGTGCTTCCATCCCCGGTGCAATGAGGAACATCAGGAGAACCCAACGTAGTGCAGCCCAGCTCATGAAAAGTCGATGTCTCATAGTGTGTGTTTTGTGCTACTGAACTCCAAAAAAGTGTAGCAAAAAGGAGTCATTATGTCAACCATTTTCCGCTAAGAATCTGTCCCTTATCTCACTCAAAGTAAACAGTTTAGTCTCAAATAGTACCTTCGTAAGATCCTCAACAAGTCGCTGACTGGCCCGAGGGTCAGCAAAGCTGGCCGTCCCGACCTGTACTGCCGAAGCGCCTACCGCCAGATATTCAAGCACGTCTTCGACCGCCTCGATGCCGCCGAGCCCTATAATTGGTGTCTTGACGGCCTTTTTCGTTTCCCAGACGAGCTTCAAAGTAATGGGTTTGATGGCCGGACCGGAGAGGCCCCCCATTGGGTTGCCAAGGCGGGATTTCCCAGAGCGAAAATCGATGGCCATTGCGGGGTAAGTGTTCGCCACGGTCAGGGCGTCGGCTCCTGCCTCCTCGGCCGAGCGGGCAATAAGTCCAATGTCTGTAACAAGAGGTGAGAGTTTGACCCAGAGGGGGCGCTTTACGGCGGCCTTCCGGGCTGCTCCTACCACTTCGGCTACCTGGACTGGATCGCTCCCGAACTGCATACCCCCCTTTTTGACGTTGGGACAGGAGATATTGAGTTCGTAGCCGGCAAGCCCCTCGGCGTCTTCCAGGACCCGGATCACCTCGACGTAGTCTTCGATGGTGTAGCCGAAGACGTTGGCGATGACCGCCGTATCGAATTTTCGCAGTACCGGGAGTTTTTCGGCTACGAAGGCCCGGACGCCGACATTCTGAAGCCCGACGGCATTGAGCATTCCGGAGGCGGTCGGGTAGAGGCGGGGGGCGGGTGCGCCTTCAATGGGTTCGCGGGAAAGGCCTTTGGTGACGAAGCCTCCGAGGCGGTTCAGGTCAACGAGGTGGGCGAATTCGAGGCCGTAACCGAAGGTCCCACTGGCAGCGAGAATAGGATTCCGCAGGCGCAACGCGCCAATTTTTACGCTGAGATCAACGGCGCCAGCGGAACTCACTTCACGCAAAAGGATATCACGAACCCGTTTCTACTCCGCGCAAAATCTAACGGTCAGCCGGTCGGCTCACCTGCAGAAGCTATCGCGACTCCCAAACCGCAAGCTATACACTCCATCTGTAACTAGAAATCCAATCGGCTATCGCAAGACATATAACATCGCGGCGCCTAGCTTTGGTCTCCGAAGGGACAGATCCGGCGGAATTGCAAGGACTTAACCAATCATCGAGGGCTGACATTTTGTTCCAGCTCCACCTGGCAACCCATATGCATGGATGGTTAGGTGTCTATGGCTAAATTAATTCTGGCGATGGGTAAACTATTCTTTGCCGCAGTCATTCTGGTCAGCTTGGCAGCAGCGGCTCAAAAACCCTCAGTTCCTGACCCCATATTTCGTGAGGACTTGCATCCATTCGGCTATCCACAAAAATTGCCTCACCAAATAATCGCTGATTACACCGATCTGGCATTTCTGTCAGACGATCTCATTCTTGTCAGCATGAATGAGAGATCCTTTGCCAATTCTGTCGAGCTGCTCAATACTGACAAACCCCCGTCAAGACTCTTGTTGTTCGACATCTCGCAGAAAATGCTTGTACGAAGTTCTGAGCGAGCGGTCGAAAAGTTCATGGGTTCAGTTCATTCCACACACGATGGCAATTTCGTTGTCCTCGATCAATCCTGTATTCAGCTTTGTTCTAAGGAACTGGAATGCAGTCTGCCACGCGCCATTGCCGGCCCTGGTCCCATGTTCGTATCTCCGAGAGGAACAAGAATCATGGTAGGTGGCAACGGCCAAAACGAGCAGAAGTTGTTGGACGCAGATTCATTGAAGACCATCAATCACTTTGCCTTTGGCCAAGCAGCCATGCCAGGGGACGCTGCTGTGCTTGCGACCCGCGGAAAACAACTCTATTTGTTACGAGACGATGGGCCCGAAAAAGCCCTCAGTTTCCGTGGCGGTGGATTGCGGCTAGACGCACAATTTCTTAGCGACGATATTTTCGCAATATACGAGAATGACCGTACTCTCGTTGGCGTGAATCTCGACGGCACGATTAGATATCGGATTTCAATCCTGCCTCAATGGAGTGGAACTGACATAGTTCCAGCGGCCTCTGGGTCTCGATTTTGCATTCATCAGAATGCCTACAAGGTCTGGGGCTCCAAGCTGAGTGTCTCTGATGACCACAAAACCCGCGATGTAGATATCTTTCGCATATTCGATACGCGCTCTGGCAAGGAGCTGCTTCATTTTGAGTGGGACCCCAGGCCCTACATAAGCACACTCGGTGCGCCTTCTATCTCGCCCAGTGGCCACAGACTCGCCGTTATTCACAGCGGTTATCTTGAGGTATTCGAACTTCCCTGAATTCCGACGGTTTGCTGAACTTAGTACGAGACCAGCGAAGAGGTTACATCACGGATTTGTGTTTGAGGCTGCCCCAGGAGCGGATTTTGCCCGAGCGCTCTGAGACGCAGCACGGGCCTCGGATGATTTCTTTAGAGCTTCGGCGAGGATGTGGCCGTCGCCGGAGGAGAGGGTGATGCCGCAGAGGGCGGCGAAGGTGGGGGCGATGTCGGCGGGCGTGACGGGCTGAAAATATTGCCCGGGTTGGATGCCGAAGCCCATCAGCAGGACGGGGACGCGCTGATCGTAGTTGTAGGGCGTGCCGTGGGTGGTGCCGTACTGGCGGGGGCGCGTGGCCGTTGAATAATCCCAGGTCCAGTAGGGCTTGGGGACGATCAGGAGATCGCCGCTGCGGGATTTGAGGAAACTGTTGGCTTCCGCTCTTCGAATGGGATTATTCGTGGCGGGGCGGTCTTCGAGTTCATCGGCGCGGTAGACTTGCGCGACTCCAGGGACACTTTGGATCGCCTCGAGTACGGCGCGAAGCGCGGCGAGATCGGATTTCAATTTGTCGTAGGTTCCGGGCTTGAAGTAGATATCCGTGCCTCCAACTTCCGCGACAGCCGGCTTCGCGTAGTTGAATGCTTCCAGATTTTTTTCGATGCGGTCTTTTACTTCCTCGACTTTCAGCCAGCCCGCGTTCATGCCGGATTTTTGCAGGTCTTCGGGAATGGGCACAACGCCGTGGTCGGCGCTAAAGGCCACGACGTAATTGTTCTTCCCTACTTTTTGATCTAGCTGCGAAAACAAAACGGCGAGATCGCGGTCGAGCCGGGCGAGGACATCCTGAATCTCCCAACTGCGGGGGCCGAAGGCATGACCCACGTAATCGACGGAGGAGAAGCTGACGCCGAGAAAATCGGTTGCAGGACCTTTGCCGAGTTGCAGCTTGTCCACGGCGTTTTGCGCCAATTGAGCAAGATACGTGTCGGCGTACGGACTGGTCTGCCATTGATAGTAGAAAGTGGCGTCGGGTCCGGCGCTCTCGGGTTTGCCGCGAAGGGGATGGGGAAAGGTTGCGTTATACCCATTGGGGGCAATCGCACCGGTGGCGATTTTGTCGTACAAATATGCAGAATCCGGCAAAAGTGGCGCCCAGGTTTTGCCGTAGTCCGCGGAGACCGGATGAGCTTTTGCGTATTCGTCCACGAAGGCCACTGTGGGATAGGCGGTCGAGGTGGTCCAGGCACCGGCGGAGGGATCGAACCAGGTGACGGCGTCGCCCATGCGGCCTCCCATGGTGATGGAAGCGCGGGCTTTCAAGGAAAACGTGACTACGCGGGTGCCGGCGCCGGCTTGAAATTTCAATTCATCGGCAAAGGCCGGGACGAGAAGCTTTGCCGGGCTGTCGCCGCCTTTTACTTGGGCGCCGCCGTAAGCAACGTTCTTGACGTTCGAATCGGCGGTGCAGGTCACGCTCTTTTGCTGCTCGCGATCCCACCACTCATTCGAAATCATGCCATGCGTGGAGGGAAAGGCTCCGGTTGAGATGGTGGAGTGGCCGACGCAGGTTTCCGTGGTGGCGTAGGGATAAGCGGCGTCGCGGAACCACGCGCCTTCGTCGACGAGGCGCTTAAGGCCGCCGGTCCACTGGGGGAGGAATTTGTCCACGTAGTCGGCGCGCATCTGGTCGACGACGAGGAGGACGACAAGCTTGGGCTTGGCGGGGGCTGGCGATGGCTTGGTAGTTGCCGCGCGCGGCGGTGGGGCCTGTGCCGCGGTCCTTTGCACCAAGAAAGTGCTGCTAACGAGAAATACTGCCGCCGCAATCGTCCCACGGTGCAAAAGAGAGCGCTTCGACAAGAGTGTTTTCGGAAACATGGCCAAGACCGCCTCCCCCATCCGCCCAAGAGTCTACTACGGCCCCATTACAGTGCGATGATCGCGGACCGGATTGACCGGGGCGCGGTCAGGGATGATACGATACCCCGACCATGCGCATCGTCGAAAAAGCTCAGTTGATGTCCGCGCCGGAGATTGACCGCACGTTGCAGCGGCTAGCACACGAAATCGTGGAAAGAAGCGGGGGAACGAAACACCTGGCGCTGATCGGGATCGTTAGGCGCGGGGTGCCACTGGCGCAGCGGATCGCGCAAGCCATGCGGGGGATCGATGGCGTGGACGTGCCGGTGGGCGTGCTCGATATCACGTTGTACCGCGATGATCTTTCGAAAGTGGCGCCGATGGCGGTGCTGCGGTCGTCGAACATTCCTTTCGGCGTCGATAATATGGACCTGGTGCTGATCGATGACGTGCTTTACACCGGGCGGACGATTCGCGCGGCGATGAACGGATTGTTTGACCTGGGACGGCCGAAGCGCGTGTCGCTTTGCGTGCTGATCGACCGCGGGCACCGCGAAATGCCGATCGAGGCGCAGTACATCGGGCGCACGGTGCAGACCAGCGACACGGAAATTATCGAAGTGCGGCTGCGGGAGATTGACAAGGAAGAACGCGTGGTGCTCGTCGACCGCGTGGAGTAGATTTGGAATATTTGTTGGAATTAGCTGGTTCCACATCCGAGAAGGGACATTGAGTTACAACTTCCGCGATTTGCTGGCCCTCGAACCGCTCACCGCGGACGAATTGAGCTTTTTACTCGACCAAAGCAAGCCTTTTCAGGAAATTCAGAAGCATCCGCTGAAAAAATTGGCGACGTTGCGCGGAAAGACGGTGGCGCTGGCGTTTTTCGAAACTTCCACGCGCACGCGCATCAGCTTTGGGATGGCCGCATCGCGGCTCGGCGCGGATCAGATGAATTTGCAGGCGGAGGCGTCCAGCCTGAAAAAAGGCGAGACGTTGCTGGACACGGTTTTCAACCTGAATGCGATGAAGCCGGATTGCCTGGTGATGCGGCACGCGGCTTCGGGCGCGGCGAATTATGTGGCGCGGCATCTGGATATTCCGGTGGTGAACGCGGGAGACGGGACGCACGAGCATCCTTCGCAGGGATTACTGGATGCGCTGACGATTCGCGACCGGCTGGGAACGATCAAGAATTTGAACGTGACGATCCTGGGCGACATCCTGCATAGCCGGGTGGCGCGTTCGAACATTCACCTGCTAGGAAAATTCGGATGCAAGTTTACGCTGTGCGGGCCGGCCATGTGGGTTCCGCGCGAGCTGGAGAAAATCGCGCCAGGGACGCCGATTCGCTGCGTTTACCGAATCGAAGAGGCTCTGGAGGGCGCGGACGTCATCATGATGCTGCGCGTGCAGACGGAGCGGTTGGATGATCCGCCGCTTTCCGCCAACGACTACGTTTTGCTGTACCAACTGAATGCGGAGCGGCTGCGGCGGGCGAGCCAGAATGCGATCGTGCTGCACCCGGGGCCGATCAACCGCGGGATCGAGATTACGCCGGAGGTGGCGGACGGCCCACAGTCTTGCGTACTGGAGCAGGTGACCAACGGGGTGGCGGTTCGAATGGCGATTTTGTATCTGTTGATCAGCGGCGCCACGGAGACGGACACGCATCCGGCACTGGAAGTGAAATCGAAGGAATCGGCGAATGCTTCTGATTAAGAATGGTCGCGTGGTCGACCCGGCAACGAAGACAGACGCGGCGCTCGATGTGTTGCTTGATGGGGAGAAAATCAAGGAAGTCGGGCCGGCGGGAAAGATTACGGCGCCGCAGGGCACGGAAATTTTTGATGCGAGCGGGTTGATTGTCGCGCCGGGCTTCATCGATCTGCATGTGCACTTGCGCGAGCCGGGGCAGGAGTCTTCCGAAACCATCGAAACGGGGACGCAGGCGGCGGCGCGGGGTGGGTTCACGGCAGTTTGCTGCATGCCGAATACGAAGCCGGTAAACGACAACGCTTCGGTGACGCGATTCATTCTGGATCGCGCGAAAGCTGGCGGCTGCGTGCGGGTGTGGCCGATTGGCGCGGCGTCGGTGGGGAGCAAGGGCGAAGCCATTGCGGAAATCGCGGCGATGAAAGAAGCGGGGATCGTGGCGGTTTCGGACGATGGAAAACCGATTGCGACGGCGAAGCTGGCGCGCCAGGTGATGGATTACTGCCGGTCGCTGGACCTTCCGGTGATCGAGCATTCGGAAGATGTTTCGCTGGCTGCCGGGGCGGTGATGCGCGAGGGAGTGACTTCGACGCGGCTGGGATTGCGCGGGATGCCGGCGGCGGCGGAATCGGTTTGCGTGGCACGTGATGTGCAGCTCGCGGAGTTGACCGGAGCGCGGCTGCACGTGGCGCATCTTTCGGCGAAGGCTTCGCTGGACCAGGTGCGCTGGGCGAAATCGCGCGGGCTAAAGGTGAGTTGCGAAGTGACGCCGCATCACTTCACGTTGATTGATGAGGACGTGGAGTACGATTCGAAATTTAAGATGAATCCGCCGCTGGCGGCGCGAGAGGACCGGGAAGCGCTGCTGGCCGGATTGGCAGACGGAACGGTGGATGCGATTGCGACGGATCATGCGCCGCACGAGCCTGCGCTGAAAGATGTGGAATTCGATCGCGCGCCGTTTGGGATTTTGGGATTCGAAACGGCGCTGGCGTTGGCGCTCGAGCAATTAGTGCAGAGCGGGCGGCTTTCGTTGATGCGAATGGTGGAGCTCTTTACAGCGGGGCCCGCGCGCGTGCTGGGTATCGAACGAAAGATTGCCGCGGGGCAGCCCGCCGACTTGACCATTTTTTCTATGAATCATCCCTGGACCTACCATGTGAAGGAATCGCCGAGCAAGTCGCGCAATTCACCGTTCGATAGGCGTGCGTTCAAGGGCGCACCGGCCGCCACCATCGTTGGCGGCCGAGTCGTCTACAAACAGTAGGAAGCGAGACGCAGAGAACATCATTGCGGGGTGGGTTGCCTTTTTTGCACCATTCGCAGAATGCACAGACCGGCAGCACCAGCGGCCAGGTGTTTTAGGGTGTGTCCGCTGACAAAGTGCGTCAAAGAGAAGAGCGGACGATCCTCTGTTTCGCATATCTTCGCTAGCACGTAGAGGCCTGCCACAACGAGCAGGTATGATTCTTGCGTGTAGCGCGGAGGCAAGAGCATGGCAACGAGCAGCGCGAGCAACGCGTAAAGCTGGACGGCCGTGTAGAAACGCAAGTCGCCGGCACTTCTCTGTTCAGACAAACGCCACTGCAGCACGCTTGCTAATCCGACCGCAACTAGAACGGGCAGTAGCCAGAGACTAAGGCGGACATTTATGCGCTCTCCGATCATCGCGGCCACCAACGGCATGAAAACGACGGTCATGGGGAGCCGGTCCCACAATAGGCGCGAATTGTCTGGAGCCAGGTGATAGTAGGCGGAGCCGAAAGCGGTGAGCACGAGGCCAAGAAACACAAGGAAGTACGGCCAGCGTTCGCGCGTTTCGAGAAATTGCTCGCGGCCCGACTTGCTGGCTAAGAATGCCAAGCCCCACAATCCCGCCACGAGAAACAGGATGTTGGAAGCGACGTCGCCGAAGTTCGGGACGCCTAGCACGCTTCGTTGATCGGCGAAGTCGTGGTAAGAGAGCGGCTGAGGAGTTCGCGGGACGAGGAGCGCAGCTATTCCCACGACCAGCGCGAGGGCCAGAAAAAGCCAAATACCGGTGCGCCGTGAAAGCAATAGGCCCATGCGCTCAGTGAGCGGTGGGTTCGGCGGCGGGGTGCATGCCGTGTTGGGGAACTTCGTGGATGCCGCGGGCGGGGGGCTCGATGCGCTGGCGGTAGAAATGATCGAGCGGCACGCGGCCTTTGCCGATGGGGTAGCCTTTTTCGATTGCTTTCGTGACGTAGGCTTTGGCGAGCGTGGTGGCTTCAAGGAGAGAGCGACCGGAAGCGAGCTGTGCAGCGATGGCGGACGCAAAGGTGCAGCCGGTTCCGTGGGTGTTTTCTGTTTTCACCCGGTCGCCGCCGAGCTGGACCATTTCCGTGCCGTCGAAGAGAACGTCCACGGCGCGCTCCATGTGGCCGCCCTTGACGATGACGGCGCGGGCGCCCATCTCGACGATTTTGCGGGCGGCGGCTTCCATGTCCGCGACGTCTTTGATGGTCAAACCGGTCAGGACTTCGGCTTCCGGCACATTGGGCGTGATGACGCTGGCGCGCTTCAGCAGTTCCGCGGCGACAAACTTGATCCCGCTGGCATCGAGAAGTTCCGCGCCGCTGGAGGACTTCATCACCGGGTCGTGCACGATATGCGCAAATTTGTGCGCGTCGAGAAATTCCGCCACCACGACGGCGTTACCGCGATTACCGAGCATCCCGATTTTCACCGCAGCGATCTCGCAATCCTTGGCCAGCGCTTCGAGCTGCGCGCGCAGCTCCGCGCTCGGCGTGTTGTGAACGGTTTCGACGCCCTGCGTGTTCTGCACCGTGAGCGAGGTGATGGCAGCGACGCCGTAGCAGCCGTGCGCGGCGAACGTCTTTAAATCGGCGGCAGTACCCGCGCCGCAGGAAGGATCGAACCCCGCAATGGTCAGCAGAATCGGCGGCACCGAATGACTATGTCCGTTGGTACTCATCGTCTTTTCTTACTCGAAGAACGAAAATAGCCGGTCGCGTCAGTGAAACGCACCGGCACCTGCGAATGTACGCGCGCTGTTTCTTCAACGCAAGAAAAAACTTGATGATATTCTTGTCCGAGAATGCCAAGGATGGTAGCCGCGGCGGGCTGGTTCCACCGTTTATCGCATTCTGGAATAATTCTATGAAACTCGCGCCGCGCCTTTTCCCACTCCTAACCTTTCTGGTTTTTTCACCACTCACTTTTCTTCAGGCGCAGACGGACAAACTTCATGACGTAGTGGAACAGCTCCGAGCCATCGATACGGGGGGCAGACGCAACCCGTCGGGTGATGTGCCGCCTGCGGCTCAAAATCTGCTTCCTCAATTCAAGTCGGGGCTGCGGGAGATCATCGGGCGAACACTCAACGATCACTCTTCTTCGTCACCTGAAACACTGCATAAACTGATCCTCGCGGACCTGAAGAAGGCTGGCATAGAGGCGCTGAATGCAGTTCAACGAGATGGTTATTACATGGCGGACGGGGACGATTTCGGAAATCTCTATGATGTAACCGTGCGTCAGCCAGCGCGGCATTCGGATTTGATGGCGGTGGTCACCAACTTGACGATTCCGTGCGGCAGCGATGCTTCGCTCAATCTCTATCGCCGGAATGGAGCGGCGTGGCAGCTCATTCTCGTGGAGGAATCCAACGGTTATAAGAACATCAGCGGAGGGCAAGGTTCCTTTCAATTTGCTATCTCCCCACCGGATGCCGAAGGCAATTGGTATGTTGTCGCGGCCGATGTGAATCCCTGGTGCAGTTCGAATTGGCAGCAACTCCGCTACAAAGTTTTGCGTCCGGGCGCTGATTTCGATCACCCCACGGTGCTGCTCGATGAACATACGAGTATTTACCTGGGGACGGACCAACCTTATCGGCTAACCATCAATCCCCACGGTTTCGAACTCCATATCGTGGCTGCGCAGGGTCTGGATGACAGCATCCTCACGCGCGAACATATCCAGAATTATGAGGTGAGCGGAAACCGGGTAACGCGCATCCCACCGCTGGCACTCGCTCCGGAGGACTTTCTGGACGAATGGGTGGGTATGAAATGGGAGGATGCGTTTACTTGGACCTCCAGCGGGGAGGCGGCGAAACTTCAGCACTGGCATGACCGGTTGAGCCGGGACAGCCGTGAGAAGATCGATACGGAATTTGATTTCGTGCAGCCATGCAAGGCGGTTGAGAAAACGACGAAGTGGCAAATCGGATTACAGATGGAAGGGTCCGGCGAACACGATCTTCCAGGAGACTTGCCGAGCGAACTCTTCTTCACCATATCGAAGCGCGATGGCGCGTTTTATGTGGAGAGTGTTGATAAAGAGCGGCCGCCGGGCTGCCCCGGCAACACTTTGCCGCGTGGAGCGAGAGAAGCGCTCCCCTAAACTGTGACTTCGCGGCTCCGGCTATGCGCATCCGCGCACAGAATCACGGGAAGAGGCCGCGGACGAGGGTGGCTTCGGAGACGCGGCCGACGGCGAGGATCATGGCGCCGGCGCGCGGGGGGACGTGATGCTTGCGCATGGTGTCCACCATCTCGTGGAAGGCGCGAACCATGATCTTCTGCAGACGCGCATTGACTTCCTCGACGTCCCACATCAGCCCTTCCTGGTTCTGCACCCATTCAAAGTAGCTGACGGTAACGCCGCCGGCGTTTGCGAGAATATCCGGCAGCACGATGACGCCGCGGCGCGCGAGAATCTCATCGGCGTGCGGCGTGGTGGGGCCATTGGCGGCTTCGGCAACGATGCGGGCCTTCACGGCCTCGGCGTTATGCAGGGTAATGACGTTTTCGAGAGCGGCAGGGATGAGGATGTCGCACTTCATGGTTAGCAGTTCGTCGTTGGTGATGCGCGACGCGCCCGGCATGCCGACAACAGTGCCCGAACGCTCCTTGTAGCGAATGGCTTTGATGGGATCGATGCCGCGAGAATTGGTGACGCCGCCTCGGGTGTCGCTAAGGGCGATAATCTTCGCCTTCTTCTCTGCAAATAGTCTCGCCGCGGTCGCACCGGCGTTGCCGAAACCCTGAATCGCGACGGTCGCGCCGCGAAGCGAAATCTTTTTCATCTTGCAGGCTTCTTCGACAACATAGAGCAACCCACGCGCAGTGGCTTCGCTGCGTCCCTCGGAACCGCCGATCGAAACCGGTTTGCCGGTGACAACGCCATGTGCTGCGTGGCCGATGGTCATGGCATAGGTGTCCATGATCCAGGCCATAGTCTGCGCGTCGGTGTAAACGTCCGGCGCGGGAATATCCATGGACGGACCAATGATGGGCAGAATCTCGCTGGCGTAGCGGCGCGTCATGCGCTCGAGTTCACTCTTGGACATGCGCTTGGGGTCGCAGATGACGCCGCCCTTTGCGCCGCCAAAGGGAACGTTCACAGCGGCCGTCTTCCAAGTCATCCACATGGCCAGCGCTTTTACTTCGTCGAGCGTGACGTTGGGGTGATAACGAATGCCGCCCTTGCCTGGGCCACGCGACACGTTGTGCTGCACGCGGTAGCCGGTGAATACCTTTACCTGGCCATTGTCCATCTTGGTGGGCAGGGAAACTTCCAGGATGCGCTTGGGCGTGCGCAAAATCTGCCGCAGGCCGGGATCGAGCTTCAGGAATTCGGCCGCCATGTCGAACTGAATCTGCGCGATGCGAAAAGGATTCAGGTCCTCGCGTGGGGCGATGCGGGGCACCATGGGAGGTGCGCCTATCTGTCTTGTCGGGGCTGTGGGCTTTGCGACCGTGGCCATTGGCGTCGGTCCTTTCGTCTACGCGATTTATCTAAGAAACTTTGTTTTCACTTGGCCCGAGTTCAAAATCTACTTAATAGAAATTCGGTCTATCCACTGGCCGCGAACTTCTTGACATTGACGGCATAAGCATCGCGGCAAGCTGGGGAGCAAAAGTGAAGCAACTCGTCTCCATCGCGCAACGGAATGGAGCGCGTCTCATCCACGTGCATCCCGCACACCGGATCGCGCACCAGTCGGCGTGCCGCGGAAGCTGCCGGAATCCCTTCAGAGGAATCCGCGGTTTGCGGCGACTGAGCCTGGTGGTTGCGAAGCAGACCGACGACGACGCGGCGCAAGAGCCGCAAGCCCCAAGAAAGGACCAGCAGCCAGAACAGAAATCTCACGATGCGCGCAAGAAGGTTCATCTTATATAAGTGTGTGCTTAACGGCCTCGTTTGCCAAATACCCCCGTTTAGGCCGTGAGGGGAGTGTATGCAAGGCGAAAAGGGCCCGTCAAACGAAAAGGTGTGATTTCAAGGGGTTGCGAGGCGAATTGTGTGCTGCCTTTTTGTAAAAAATGGCCTTAAGTTCTACCTAAATGATTCAATTACAATGAGTTACAAAGGGAATGGGGAGTTGAGGTCCAAATTGGTGCCAGAGCGTAACATTCCGCGTTAAGAAGAGTGTGAGCGTTTACCCGGCTGCCGGAATCCGGTCAATTCCCATGTAGGGGCGGAGGACTTCCGGGATCAGGATCGAGCCGTCCGCCTGCTGATAATTCTCCACGACGGCGATCCAGGTGCGGCCGACGGCGAGTCCGGAACCGTTCAAAGTGTGGACGAAATCGCTCTTGCCGCCGCCTTTGGGCTTGAAGCGAATGCCGGCGCGGCGGGATTGAAACGCTTCGCAATTCGAACAGGATGAGATTTCGCGGAATTCATTGCTGGAAGGCAACCACACTTCCAGGTCGTATGTTTTGGATGACGCAAATCCCATGTCGCCGGTGCAAAGCAGAATGGTGCGATAGTGCAGGCCAAGTTTCTGGAGAATCGTTTCGGCGTTGCGAACGAGGGCCTCGTGCTCTTCGTAGCTTTTCTCTGGATGGGTGAACTTGAAGAGCTCGACCTTCTGGAATTGATGCTGGCGCAGGATGCCGCGGGTATCTTTTCCGGCGGCGCCGGCTTCGGAGCGGAAACAGGCTGTCCAGGCAGTGACGCAGATGGGAAGCTTCTCCTCGGGAATGGTTTCGTCGCGGTAAAGATTGTGGAGCTCGACTTCGGCGGTTGGGGTGAGCCAGAAGTCGGTGTTTTCGAGCTTGAAGAGATCGGCGGCAAATTTCGGCAATTGGCCGGAGCCGGTAAGCGACGCGGAGTTCACCAAGAAAGGTGGCAGGATTTCCGTGTAGCCATGCTCGCGCGTGTGTGTGTCGAGGAAAAAATTCGCGAGAGCGCGCTCAAGGCGGGCTCCCCAGCTTTTGTAGACGGCAAAACGCGCGCCGGTGATTTTCGTAGCGGCTGCGAGATCCAGAATGCCTGCGCGTTCGCCGACTTCCCAGTGGGGCTTGGGAGCGAAATCGAATTTAGGGGGCGCGCCCCAGCGGCGGACTTCTTTGTTGTCCGCGGCGCTGGTTCCAACTGGCACTGATGAGTGCGGAATATTCGGAATGGTGAGGAGAAGTTCGCGCTGGGTGGCATCCAGTTCGGCGATGCGCTCGTCAGATTGCTTGATGCGTTCGGAGACCTGCTTCATTTCGGCGATGAGCGAGTCGGCGTTCTGCTTGTCTTTTTTCAGGCGCGCGATTTCGTCGCTAGCTTTGTTACGCTGTGCCTTCAGCTGTTCGGTCGCGGTGATGAGTTCGCGGCGCTCTTTGTCGAGCTTGCGGAAGGCATCGAGGTCGAGCGCGGCGCCGCGCTTCTTCGCCATGTCGGCGAAGACGTCGAGGTGGTCTCTAAAGTAGTTCAGGTCATGCATGGCCTTCGAAGGATACCGTAATCCGCGCAACCCTTGTAGGGTGGGATTGCGGCCGGGTCTTAGGGAGATCCGCTATTTCGAGCGCGGGACTTCGCTCATCAATTGGTGAACGTTGCCCTCGGAGTCGCGAAACGCCGACATCCAAAGATCGTAGCTGGGCATCGGGGCGATCAGGCGCGGCGGGGCTACAATCTGCACGCCTGCGTCTACAAGCCGCTGGTGGGCGGCATTGAGGTCCGGAACGCGGAAGTACAATATGGAGCTGAGATGATCCAGCTCCGGCGTTTCAGGGAGGCCAAGCATCAAACGCACTCCGCCGCAGTCAAAGAAGACCAGATTCGGCACGGCAAAGAGCAGCGGCAGACCCAGTGTGTCACGGTAGAATGCGGTGGCACGCTGCAGGTCGTGAACGATGATGGAGATCTGGCCGATATTGGTGATTCCGAGGCTTGCGGGTGCGTTGCTCATTTTCGATTTACCTCCGGGAGCAATTTAGTTAGCATAGCTAACTATATTCTATGACGGATGTCAAGTCCAAACGTTTGGCGGGCGGGGAGACCTTCGAGACCGCCGATCGGCTGCACTCCGCGGCGATTCACTTGTTGCGGCGGCTGCGAGTGCGCGACCGCGAAAGTGGGGTAGGCCCGTCGCAGCTTTCGGCGCTTTCGGTGCTGGTGCTGGGAGGCGGCCCGCGATCGCTCGGGGAGCTTGCAGAGGCGGAGCAAGTGCGGCCGCCGACGATGAGCCGCATCGTTGCGGGGCTGGTGCGTGCGGGCCTGGTGCACCGGGGAAAGACGGAAGACGGGCGGCGCGTGCGGCTCGCAGCAACTGCGAAGGGAACCAGAATCCTACAAGAGGGCCGCTTGAGGCGCGTGGAATCGCTGGCGCAGGCTCTCTCCGCTCTTTCGAACGAGGACAGGGAGAAGTTGCGTGAATTGATCGAACATCTGGAAAAGGTGATTAGAAATCTCTGACCCAGCGGGCTAGTCGATTATTGGACCTCGGCAACGAGTTCGATTTCGACGCATGCACCTAAGGGTATCTGGGCGACACCAAAGGCGCTGCGGGCGTGCGCGCCTTTTTCGCCAAAGAGTTCGACGAAGAGTTCAGAAGCTCCGTTGGCGACGAGATGCTGTTCAGTGAACGTGGGCGCGCTGTTCACCAGGACAAGTAATTTAACGATGCGGGTGATCTTGTTGAGGTCGCCTAGCGCGGTGTGAAGCGTCGCCAGAAGATCGATCGCGATGCCGCGGGCCGCTTCCTTGCCTTGGGCGGTAAAGAGATTCTCACCAAGCTTGCCGGCCCACGGTTTTCCATCTTTTTTCGCGATGTGGCCGGAGACGAAAAGAAGATTGCCTGTGCGAACCACGGGGACGAAAGCGGCCACGGGTGGCTCAATCTTAGGAAGAGAGATTTTCAAAGCTTCGAGACGTTTGTAGACGGACATCGTGGCTCCTCAATTTTATTTTGTTGCTGATTGGCTAGAAATTTGCGCGGACTCGCGCTGTTGCGTTGCTGCGCTCTGGCTGAAATCCACGGCAGAAGTATTGCCTCCGCAGATGAGAACTCCGACACGCTCGCCAGGCTTGGGTTGATAACGATACGAGAGCAGTGCGGCGAAAGCCGCAGCGCCGCCCGGTTCGGCCACGAGGCGGAGCACTTTCCAGAGCGCTTCCTGAGCTTGCTGAATCGAGGGATCGGATACGAGAAGCACGCTTTGCACGTAAGTCTGCGCGAGGGGGAACATCAATTCTCCCACACGTTTCGGGGCTAAAGAGTCCGCGGCGATGCCTCCGGCGGGGCTGTCCACGGGACGGCCAGCTTGCAATGCCATGGTCAGCGTTGGGGCAGCCTCTGGTTCGACTCCGATGATTTTGACGCGGCCGGAATACCAGGCAGCGACGCCGCCGATGAGTCCGCCTCCGCCGACGGCAACAAGCAAAGTGTCCAGGTTCGGAGCTTGCTCCTCCAATTCCAGGCCGACGGTGCCCTGTCCGAGCAGAGTCTCGACTTGGTCGTAGGCGTGAATCCGAAGGGCCCCGGATTCAGCGGCCCAGGCTTCACTGGCGGCGAGGGCATCGGCGTAGCGCTCTCCCGTCACGACGAGATCGGCGCCATAACCGCGGATGCGCGCGATCTTTTCCGGTGAAGAGACCGTGGGCACGAAGATTCGTGCCGGCTTTCCAAGCTTCATCGCCGCGAAAGCGACGGCGACACCGTGATTGCCTCCGGTGGCGGCCACGACGCCTGCGGCAGGAATCGTGCGCGTCAGCAGATTGGTGAATGCGCCGCGCGCCTTGAACGAGCCGGAATGCTGAAGCAATTCCAGTTTGAAGACCAGATCGACGGAACCTAG
>JBGPIX010000045.1:0-20494 GCA_041485085.1 Candidatus Acidiferrum sp. | reverse complement strand
GGCTGTTTGGGCAACTGATGCAAACCTGGCCGCCCGGTGCCAGAATCCGCCGAACGTCCAGCAACATCTGCCGCGGGTCCAGCGCGTGTTCCAAGACGTTCGAAAGCACCGCGGCGTTGAATCGGTATGGCGGGTCAAATTCTCCAAGCAGGCACGTGTGGACGTTAAACCCGGCTTTGCGCGCTTCCGCGGCGGCGGTTTCGTTAAGTTCCAGTCCTTCTGCCTGAAATCCATTGCGGGCATAGATTCGGAGGTTGCGCCCTTCGTTGCAGCCGATATCGAGCAGCCGGCCCGCGCCCCGCAGTTGATGAAAAGAAATGTCGCCATCCACACGCGCCCATATGCGGTTCAAGGAAGAAAGGAGAAACCGTTCCCTCAAACGGGTGTAGAGCGTGTCCTTCTCACCGCCGAAATTGTAGTGAGATTCATAAATACTTTTGAGTGTTGCCGGAGCCGGAACTGGGAATATCTGTTCCAGGCTGCAGTGACGGCAGCGCCGCGCTTCGTATCTGCCCACAAGGCCGAAGCGCGTGTCGAAAAGATCGCTGGCCAGTCTTTCCAGCGGCCCGCCGCAAAGAATGCAGCCTCCTGCCGCACGGGCTCCCGGCCAAGTCTGTTCGCTCGGGGACTCTGCGGGAGCTTCAAGACTCCTTACCGCCCCGGTTGTGTGTGGCACGCTTGCATCCTCGTTTGTCTGCCTAGGAGTTCAGTGCTGGATCTGGCTATTGGGAACCTGAACGCTTGAGACGCGGTGGAGAACAATTTACAAATTGTGCTGCTACTCCTGTTTCAGCCGGCCGATCCAGTTGCAGCCAAGGCGGGCCGGACCGTTCGCAGGACATCCTCGGAAAAATCGCGGGATGCTCTCTCCAAGCCCTCGCGCAAAGAAGTCTTCGGCTTCCATCCAAGCGCGGTCAATCGAGTGATGTCCAAGAGCTTGCGCGGCGTGCCATCCGGCTTTGAGGGATCAAAAATCAGGCGCCCCTCGAATCCCACGACTTCCGCCACGAGTTCAGCAAATTCCTGGATGGTGAGATCTTGTCCGCATCCGACATTTACCAGAGGGCGCACTTCGTCGTCCGTGACGAGCGGCTTCCACCGTTCTTCGGTCAGATTCATCAAGAAGACGCAGGCATCCGCCGCATCGTCGCTGTAGAGAAACTCCCGGCGTGGCGTGCCGGAACCCCAAATCAAAACTTCCGGTGCCCCTGCTGCTTTAGCTTCATGCATTTTGCGGATCAGCGCTGCCGCTGCATGCGCGTCGTGAAGATCGTAGCGATCGCCCGGTCCGAACAGATTCGTGGGCATGGCCGCCAGGAAACGCGTGCCGTGCTGCCGGTTATACGACCAGCACATTTCGATGCCGGCAATTTTGGCCACGGCGTAGGGCCGGTTCGTCGGCTCCAGCGGCCCCGATAGCAAACATTCTTCCTTCATGGGCTGTGGAGTGTTTCTGGGGTAAATGCAACTCGAGCCGAGGAAGAGCAGCCGCTCCACGCCGGCGCGATACGCTTCATGAATCACATTCGTCTGGATCAGAAGATTCTGGCCGATAAAGTCCGCCGGATAAGTGGAATTGGCCAGGATGCCGCCCACCTTGGCTGCGGCCAGAAAAATGTACGCGGGCTTCTCCTGTGCGAAGACTTCTCGTACCGCTTGCCTCTCGGTGAGGTCCAGTTCGCCGTGCGAGCGAACCACCAGGTTCGAGTATCCCGCCGCGCGGAGCTGGCGAACAAGAGCCGAACCCATCAGCCCGCGATGCCCGGCCACGTAAATTTTTGAGGAAAGGTTCATGGGTCAGTCGTGATGGCCAGCAACCTTGTATCCGTTTTGGCGTACGACGCGATCGCGTTCCGCCGCTTGCAGATCGGATGCCACCATCTCCGCCACCGTCTCGCGAAATGTCGTTCTGGGCCGCCAGCCCAATCTCGCCCGCGCTTTGCTGGCATCTCCGATCAAGGTTTCCACTTCCGCCGGGCGAAAATAGCGCGGGTCGATAGCCACGACGCCGCGGCCGTAAGCATCGACGGCCTTTTCGTCCAGCCCGTGCCCTCGCCAAGTCAGTTTCATGCCCAATTCTTCCGCGGCCGCGTTTACGAATTCCCTGACGCTGTACTGCTGGCCCGTGGCAATTACCAGATCTTCCGGGGATTCCTGCTGCAACATCATCCACATTGCTTCGACGTAGTCCCGCGCATGTCCCCAATCACGTTTTGCGTCGAGATTGCCGAGGTAGACGCAGTCCTGCAATCCCAGTTTGATCTGCGCGAGGCCGCGCGTAATCTTGCGCGTGACAAACGTCTCGCCGCGCAGCGGTGATTCGTGATTGAACAGTATTCCATTGCATGCGTACATGCCGTACGCTTCGCGGTAGTTCACCGTAATCCAGTAAGCGTACAGCTTCGCCGCCGAATACGGCGACCGCGGATGAAACGGCGTGGATTCCTTCTGCGGCGTCTCCTGCACCAATCCGTAAAGTTCCGAAGTGGACGCCTGGTAGAAACGCACCGATTCCGTCAATCTGAGTACGCGGATGGCTTCCAGCAACCTGAGAGTCCCCAATCCATCCACGTTAGCAGTGTATTCGGCAGATTCGAACGAAACGGCAACGTGGCTCTGCGCCGCCAAATTGTAGATTTCTTGCGGCTGCACTTCCTGAATGATGCGCAGGAGATTGTTGGCATCGGTCAAGTCGCCATAGTGCAGGATGAATCGGCGATGCTGGTCGTGCGGGTCCTCGTAGAGGTGGTCAATCCGCCCGGTGTTGAACGACGAAGCGCGCCGCTTGATCCCGTGAACTTCGTACCCTTTGGCCAAGAGCAACTCGGCGAGGTAAGCCCCGTCCTGCCCGGTAATGCCGGTGATCAGCGCTTTTTTCATTACTGCTTTCTCACGTCAGGAACAGATCCGTTGAGGTCCGCAGGCCTTACCCATAGAACCGAGTCGGTAACGCCGTTCGTCGTCCAAACGCTCCGCCATCCCTTCACGGAATCCCTGTACGTGGCCCATCGTTCCGTTTCCGGACCCTCCTCCTGTCGACGCGAGAACGGAGAGCGAGTTTTGATCGGGACATACCTATTGTAGTCGTCCACAATAACGATGCCGCCTCGCTTGACCAGGGAAATAGCCGTCAGAGCGCATTCATCTCTCGCCACGCCATCCACAAGGATGAAGTCAAAGCTCTCGGGAGGATACTGGTTTGCAACTCTCCGATACTCGAGCTCGTTTTCGCGAAGATGGTATTCCACGTTCTTCACACCCTTAGTCTTTAGCATCGCGTCGACTGTTCGATGCCACTTGGGGTTGTGCTCCAAGCTGACCAGGGTTCCCACTCTTTCCGCAAACCAGATGGTGCTGCGCCCCGAGCCCCATTCGAGACCTCGATCTTCGGGCAGGAGCCAGTTCTCAAGGAGTTTCACCATCTCGTGGCCGAGCCACGGCGCATTTGGACGCCTGCGCTGGCAAAACATGACGCCTAGTCGGTCGTAGATGTAGCGAGGTGTCCAGTGCCGGAATTGGCGCATTCGATTTGCTCTCTACTTTGAAGGAATCAACGGACGCGATGGAATTGTTTACGGCTTTTTACCCTCGACGCAGATTCCGATGCCGTCGACTACCCTATCAGCTTCCTCTACTTCTTCGATGCCCGAGATCTCACTGTCCAAATATGGCTTCTGAACAACCCCGGAGAACCCCGCGTCTCGCATGTAACGGATAAGAGAGTCCGAGTCGTACATCCACTTGTGGTGATGAAAATCTTTCCAAAGATAATAAAACTTGATCACCAGATTTCCGCCCGGTGGGGCGGGACTTCGGAAACCCAGTTTCTCGTTGAACTTATCCGCCGCAGTGGTCTTTTCCGAAAGAGATTGAGCGTTACCGTTCTTGTTCGTCAGATAGCTCTTTGCCATGGAATAAAGGTCAGGCACGACCAACCGAATCAAACCACCGGGCCAAAGTACCCTACGGCACTCACCAAGAAGCCTCTGCGCGTCCGCCTGGTAAAGATGCTCAAATACGTGCGAGGCGTAGACTGCGGAAATGCTGTTGTCTTCGAATGGAAGGCGCTTTGTCAGGTCGTGCACAATGGGTTGCACCTTCCACTTTGCGCCCTGATTCGAATTTATTAGCCTTAGCGTTTCCAGAGTCCTACGAAAATACCGGTGATTCGAAAGCCATGCATTCCAAGAACCATCCACGTTCAGCCAGCCGGCCGGTGCATCGGGACCGCAACCCAAGTTAAGCCTCTTCGCTGCTGTCTCATTCTCTTGGGATGTGTGTCTCATATCACGCTGTGAGTCAGGTGGTCAGCCGTTAGGCGCCCATCAGAACTCTCGGTACGGATCCGATATACATTCGACTGCGTCACTACCACTATGAATAGCGCCCACAAAACTGGTCGGTTTATGTCAGGCACCGCGATTGATTGGGCCACCAAGAGGCCAACTAAAGACCAAAAGCTCATCTGTAACATACTCGGCGCCCGCCGGCCGGGGAACGATTTGACGATCTTACAGACCACCATCGCAAAGAGTGTTGTTCCAACAATCCCGACTGTGCACAGGAGCGTCATAACCAAGCTTGAATGCCGACTGCTGCCCAGGCCTGCACCGATCCCGTAAGTGTTTTTGAACAATGTAAATGCGTCCCAATCGGCGGCGACTCGGCTAGCGAACGAAATACCCTCGGACTTATCAACAGTCATGGCAACCACGGCCTGCGAAAGACTCGGAATCAGAAGTAGTGCTAGTCCCCCTATGCATGCCGCAGTCAGGATTATTGTTGTCCATCCTTTTACAAACGAAGGCTGCACGCCGGATTCAGGTTTTGTGAAAGGACTGAAACAAATTAGCAGCGGACAAAGCATGATTGCGGCCGTAAGATAGCCGGTGGTTGATGTTGTGTCTAGTAGCACCACTAGCACCGCAAGAATGCCAAGAAGATAGCGTGCGCCGCGCCTCCCGCGCAAATAGCTCGCAAGTAAGCCACATGCGACGGCGGCTACAAAAGAGCCGGCGTACACAGGTCCAGCAAAAGTAGAATTAATCCTGATGAAATCACCTATCGCTTGGTCAAAAATCTGGGCGTCGAATGGATTATTCGGATTATTGTTGAACACGGCATACGGATAAGACCAGCCCGCGAGTAGAGCGAGATGCTGTAGAAGTCCCACTACTACAACAACGAATACTGACCAACGAAGGGCCTTCGCTAGTTTGTCTGCTTGGTCCGTCGTCTTGATGATATGAAACCCAAATAAGACCGCGGCAACGTTCAGCATCAAGTAGATTCCCTGAGCGAAATTGCTAAGAGTCCATCGAAGCGGCACGAGATTGCCCTGCACCATGTCCATGTCTTCCATTTCTCGTGGAGCATAGACTGGAGTTCCGGCGAAGAGGTGAGGCATGACGAGGGCTGAAGCAAACGACCAAGCGAGAAACACTAGCAATAACAACGCGATCTCTCGCGCAGATGTTTTACCAGTTGGCAGCCACGCCCCCCCGTTGCATACCCACAAGAGCAGACGCAGGGCCACGAAGAGTTCAACGAAGTAGAATGGTGAAAGGCCGAACACGAAATGGCCAATATCTCCATTAAGAACGGATCCGCCCTCGAAAACTGATGCGAGTATCAGAAGAGACAAAAGATGCTGCGGCCGCCAGAAGAAGCAAGCTAAAGTAATCGGAATGAAGAAAGCGCCTAAGAGCGTCATCGCCTTTATCCAGGGATAATCACTGACCCACCCGCTCAAATTCTGTCAAAACAGAATGCCTTTGATTGCTTAGTCGTGACCTACTGTCCTGCTTCCCGAAGAGGAATTGGGGACCCATGCTGGCGCAGTCAAACTGGCGTTCTCGGGAAAAATTTTGCCATCACCAAGGATCATCCAGAACCTATGTGCGAGCGACGGGTTGACCAGGCCTTGGTACTCCTCGAAAGCCGACTGCCGCATTTTCGCCAATAGCTGTGGCTCAGATGCGAGCGACCGGATGGCGCGGTACAGCGATTCCTCTGGATTGTTGTGGTCGTATAAGAGTCCGCTGACGCCGTTTCGAATGAAGCTGGGCTCCGGTCCCTGATGCGAAGGCAGATCGTTGTGCGTGATGACCGGCAGGCTAAGGGACATCAAGTGTTCAACGCTGAGGCCTGCGTTTCCGGGGTAGCAACCAAGGAAACAGTCGCGGGAAACTTCGCGGATTCGTTCCTGGTCGAAGAGTTCTCCATGCAACACCATCCAGGGCCGTTCGCGCGCCTCTTTCTTTACAAGTTCGGCTTGTGCGCCTGTTCCGATCACGTGCAGCATCAGCGGAAGCCCATCCTCCCGGCGAATTCTATCCAGTGCCCGCACGAGCAATGGCAGCTTATTGCCCTCGCGCAGCCTGCCAATAAAAAGTACGCCCTTTTCGCTGCCGGTTTTCTCCTGCGGCGGCACGGGGTAGTGGTTGGTCTGCGAATTGTGAGCTACGCTCAGTTTTCGGCCGGAAAAACCGTGATCGAGAAACGATTGCCGCACAATCGGGGCGTAGCAAATGTAGGAAGTGGCCAGCTTCAAGAGGGCTGTCATCATCAGGCGATAGAGCGCGCTGATGCGCCGTTTCTTGTAGAGGCCGTGCCCATGGATGTACGTCGGAATGCCCAGCAGCTTCCCCCAAAGAAGTGTCATCCAAAAGCTCAAATAACGTGGATTACCGGAGGCCATGATGGCATTCGGCCTTTCGCGCCAGATGTACTTTCCAATTCCCCACTGGATCATTCCAAACCGTTCCCCGAAGGGCTTGAGAGTGGGGACAATAAAGTAGCGGAGCCTGTCGTTCTCTGGAGGAGGCACGTCTCCAAAACCAGTCTCGGATGGCGCCGGTGAATAAACTAAGTCCACCTGACAGTACTGGGTTAGTTCCAGGAATGTCTCGCGGCTATAGTTCGAGAGAAGCGGCTGAATGATACAGAGTCTCTTCATAGGAACTTCATTGCGCGCTCAAACAGGAGGTATCACGCTGGATGTGGCATCACTTCGTCCCGAAAATGACGGGACCGCCACAGAATCTGAACTTGAACGGGCCACCACGCGGGCGCGCGCTAGTCGATCGATGACAGCGCGAAAAGCGCTCGCAAATTGCGCGGGCCCCCAGAGCTGCGCTCTTCGTAGTCCGTTCAAACTCAATTGCTGGCACAGGTGGTCGTCTGTCCACAGCCGTTGAATGCACTCTGCCATTTGTTCTTCAGAACGCGGGTCGAACAAAAGCGCGGCGTCACCCAACTGTTCCGGCATCCCGTAGATTCTGGACGCAGCGACGGGACACGCCAGGGCAAAGGCCTCCAGCGGCGGAATGTTTGTGGGACCGAAAAATGTGGGAAAGACCAAAGCGCGCGCCCGGCGATAAAACTCCGGCATATCCGCTTCCGGAAGGTAGCCGGCAAAGTGAACGTGATCCTGGAGTCCCAGTTTCTCCACATGCGAACGGACCCGCGAATATTCCTTTCCGAAGGAGCCCGCTAGAATCAAATGGATATCACCGCATGACGCACGAACCCGCGCAATCGCATCGATCAAGCGGAGATGATTCTTGTGCGGCCAAAACTCCGCCGGATAAAACAAGAACTTCCCTGGAAGACGGTATTTTAGATTGAATTCGGAAGACACCCTCGTCTCGTAGATATGTGCCGGAGGAACGTAGGGCAGAATGAAAACCTTGCCAGAATCAGCCGCAAACGACTCCAGAACCTGCTGCTTCCCAACCTCCGAATCAACCAGGATTCCCATGGAGCACTCGATGAGTTCCTGCATGTAGCGTTGACGGTAGCGCCCGCGGACAAGCCCTCCCGCTTCCGGAAAGTGCGGCTCGTACCGGTGCATGAGGTCATGCACGGCTGCCAGCACAGGAACGGGAAAGCGGCTGCTCCAGATGTCCTGGCGCGGAAAGATCCACAGGTCGCAATTTTCATTCACTACTTCGCGAACCGCGGAAAAGAACAAGGGCGCGCATCTCAGCCATAATTTGTGCGGAAGCCCCAGCGCGGTCCAGACGGCGGCAGTTGTGGACAGCGTCCGGCCGAGCCGCAGAGGCAATCGCTCAACTTCGGTGGGGATGATCTTTGTCCATGCTGGGTCGGTGTAGGCCGCGACCAGTGTGTATTCGTTCTGAGGCAACTCCAGCAGGGCGGACAGAACTGCCAGACTATATTGAAACATGCCGCCGCCGGAGGGGCCCGCAGTCAGGAATACTCCAATTCTCTTCATCCCTGCACCACAAAGTAAACGCCCCAAGTATCCAGTCCAGGCTCCCTGCCGGTCATCCACTCGCGGGCTTCGAGGATGCGCAGGCCAGTCTGTTCAACTAGCAGGTCTATCTCGGGCCGGAAGAGGTAACGCATCCGGTGCGTTTCCTTGACGATTTCAAGCGTGTCAGCGGCGCGATTTCTGATCCAGAGAGTGTAGTTTACATCCACGGCATTTTCGTTCGAACGCATCTCCGGTTCAGCAATGCGAAGAACGCTGAACTCTTCATCTTCAAGCTCTTTGACGCGCACCGATGGGCGGAGATGGAGTACCGCTGGTCCGTACCAACAGTCGAAGATGCAAATCCCCCCGGGCGCCAGATGATGCCTGACGGTCAGAAACGCCTGCTGCAAGTCCGCGTTGCTGGCCATATAGCTCATCACATGAAAAAGCGAAAGGACACAATTGAATTTCTCGCCAAGCCGGAGATTTCGGATATCGCCCTGTAAAAAGGTCAGCCGGCGGTGAGAATCGGCGGCCAGCGCCGCCTGGCTCGAAAGAGCACATTCCACCATGGAAGGACTGCTATCGATACCGCACACCGAGAACCCCAGTGCAGCCAGGTGTCGGGCATGTGCTCCAGTGCCACAACCAAGTTCAAGGACGCGATCCACTCGCGGAGCAAATCGCTTAATGACGCCTCGGAGAAAAGCCGCCTCGGCGGCATAGTCTTTATCACGATAAAGCAGATCGTAGTAAGAGGAATAGGTCGCGAACGTGTTCACGAGAAGATCTCTCGCACGACTTCGATCACGCGGTCCATCTGTTCGTCCGTCAAACCGAGCCCGCTGGGAATGTAGAATCCGCGGCGGGCGAGGCGTTCCGCGACCGGATGAAATTCATCCGCAAATAGCCCCATCTTCTTGAAGACCGGCTGCTCGTGCATGGGCCAAAAGAAGGGGCGAGCACCGACTCCGTTGTCGGCAAGCTTCCGGATGGCTTCTTCGGCATCGAAAGATAGGTCATCTGCAAGGACCATGCCGTAGACCCAGAAGATGTTCTCGGCGTAATCCGTGCTGCAAAGCGGCAGCTGGAGTTTCGAAAGGTCGGCGAGGCGCGCCGTGTACCGGCATCCCATCCGCCTCTTGCGAGCCACGAATTCATCAAGGCGTTCCAACTGCGCGACACCAAGTGCGGCCTGCAAATTCGTCATCCGAAAATTCCAGCCAAGTTGCTCATGCACAAACCGCTTTTTCCTCTGGAAGCACAAGTTTCGGAGGCTTCGGCATCGCTCCGCCAGTTCTTCATCGTCCGTGACGATCATGCCGCCTTCGCCGGTTGTGATGTGTTTGTTCGGGTAGAAGCTAAACGTGCTGATGTCGCCAAAACTGCCACAAGGGCGCCCCATGTAGGTCTGACCATGCATTTCGGCGGCGTCCTCTATGATCCGGATCCCATGCCTGGCGGCAAGATCGAGAACCGGACCCACATCCGCCGGTAATCCAAAGATGTGGACGAGCATGATGGCTTTGGTCCTGCCCGTTATGCGTTTCTTGACTTCATCGGCGTTCATGTTCCAGGTGCAAGGATCACTGTCCACAAGTATGGGCGTTGCTCCTGCGCGAACTACGGCTGCGGCGCAGGAAATGATGGTGAAGGTCGGCAGGATGACTTCATCGCCTTTTCCAAGGCCCAAAGCAGCCACGGCGGCGTCCAAGGCTACCGAGCCGTTTGAAACAGCAACACCATGCTTTCGCCCAACCCGCGCCGCGAACTGTTCCTCGAACTGGCTTACAAACGGACCTTCGGAAGAAATCCAACCCGAATCAATGCACTCGTTCAGATACTTCTTCTCGTTGCCGTCGAGCGAGACTTGATTCACGGGAATGAACTCGGTACTGATCATCCTGCAACCTTGGCTTTCTCCGCGGTGATGCCGACAAATCGTTGTTTGTCCTGGTCGCCGGCGTAAGGGCCCTGCTTGACCTCAATCATTTCGATTTCTTCTAACACTTCAAATCCATGCCCACCAACTGCCAGGAGGATTACGTCACCAGCCTGCAAGATCCGGCTGTCCAGATAGCGCTGCTGCTCATCATAGAAGTCAACGCGCAGCTTGCCGTGCTTGATGAACAACACTTCCTGCGTGTATTGCACTTCACGCGGAACGGGCTTGTGGAGATGGGGTTCGATGACCTTGCCAACAGGGTGCCGCATATAGGCAAGCTGCTGCGAAAGTTCCGCTGGCGTGAAGAAGTGAATCCCCGGTTCATCGAAATTGCTTCGCATGATGACGGCCATTAGGACTTCATGGTCCTTTATGTACTCGACCATATTTCGATAAGCGGATTGTGTTCCTGGGGCGGACACGGTAGTGGGCTGAAAAGACAGGTTTAGATCGTTGCGGTCGGCGCCGTCGGGCATTGAGCTTCTCTGCCGGAGATAATCCAGAGCAAGCCCGCGGCCAGGCTAATCGTGTACGCCGCGGCGGAAAGCAGCAATCCGTAGACGACGCCTCTTAAACCGAAGCGGGTCACCAGCGGAGCGCCCAGAAGAACAGTGGCGCTCCCGCTGCACACGTAGGCGTAAAAAACCAGCTTGGGCTTCTCCACGGCCTTGAGCGCCGCATTCATAGTGTTCCCGATGGCCATCACCACCGGCAGAAGCGCCAGCATCCCGAGAAGCGGCGCGACATCGTCGAACTTCCCCGCGTACAGAAAATGCATCACCGGCTTGCCAACCAGATTGACGCACGCCGCGAAGCTTCCGGTGACCACCAGCGACCCCGCGCAATACGCCTTCCACACCGGAAGCACCCCCGCCACGCCCCGCGAAGCCGCACGCCGCGACATCATCGGCAGAACCAGAAACGACATCGCAATCAGCACCTGGTCCACCGGCCCCACCAGGTTGTACATCGCCCGCAAATCCCCGGTTTCTTTCACCGAAAGGATTCCCGCCGAAAGCCAGTAATACATCTGATTCGTCAACTGGAACACCAGCGCGGTCACCAGCACCCATCGCGAGTATTTCCAGTGCTCCGACCAATACCCCGGCTCCCCATCCGTAAATGAAACGCTGCCCGCCGCACTGCCCGGAAGTTCGCGCGTCAGAAATATCGCGGCCACAATCCACGCGGCCGCGGCAATCGCGAATACCGTGAAACCGCTCAAGACTCGAATCCGCATCGCGAGCCATAACAGCGCCGTACACGTCGCAAAAAATATCAGCGAGAAACGCGCCGCCAGATCCGGCCTGCGCCGAATGTAAAACGTTCGCCGAACGAAACTGCCCGTCAGTAGAAACCCGCAAGCAAGCGCCAATCCCAAAATGGTGGGCGAGGCCAGCGCCGGCTTGACCCAATAAAGCGCCGCCCAAACGACACTGATCGCTGCCGTAAGAAAAAGTCCCAGCCACGCGTTGCTCCGCCAGAGCAGCCGCGCGTATTCGGCAAAACGCGCGTTGTACCGCCCGGAGCCGTACACCGTGTACGTTTCCAGAATGGCGCCATTGTGCAGTCCTGCAAAAAATGTGAAAACCGAATACGACAGCGCGAAAATGCCGTACTCCTCCTTGGACTGCGTGCGTGCCAGCGCCACATTCGCGAGGAACATTCCTCCCACCGCGAGCGCTTGGTCGGCGATACTGAAGCCGATTTGACGCATTCGCGCCGAAGAGAATGCCCCCAATTGAAACAGCACCGCCGATTGGCTTGCTTGGCTCATTTTCGAAATTTGTAGTTCCCGCCAAAAACCTGCTTGCGATTCCGCACGCACGACGCCCGGAACGCTTCAGGAAATTCGTTCAACGTCCGCGGCATCCACTTCCACGGCCGCAGAGCGCGCGATCAGATCCAGCGACAGCACAACGCGAAACGTGTTCTTTTTTCGAATTAGAACGCCTTCCAGTTCCGCCAACGGACCCGTTTTGATCCGCACACGGCGTCCCACGGTCAAATAAGCATGCGGTTCCGCCGCTAGCCGCGCTTTCACGCAAGCTCGTAGCGCTTCCATCTCTTTGTCCGGCAGCGCCGCAGGTCGCCCGTTAAATCCCACCAGCCGCACCACGCTGGGCGTCTCCAACACGCGCAATCGGTCGCGCAACGCGAGCCGCACAAAAACGTACCCGGGAAACAGTGGTAATTGCAGCTTCACTCTCCGGTCTTTCCAACGCCGCACCGATTCGTACTGCGGAAGAAAATTTTCCAGCGCTCTCTGCGTGAACTGTTCAGCCACCCGCTTTTCGTGTTTCGCGCAAGTGTATGCCGCGTACCAGCGCGGCTCGTAGAACTCTGCTGGCAACTGCGCCATCTCTTCCTGGAGCGATCCCGAAATGTTGGATACCACGCTCAAAACAACTCCTGAAATGGCCGGAGACAGCTTCGCCCCGTCAGCCACAGGGCCAACTTTGAGGTAACTGCTTTGTATTCGACTACTTACGGCTAATTCGCGAAAAAAGGCGGAGGCTTCTCCGCTTCTCCCCGTCGAGCCAGCCGCAACCAAACTTTGTGCGTCGCTGCTTGCACTCGCGAACCGTTGGGCTCCGCCCAAGGCATGCGCGCCTGCACCGTCTGCAGCACTTCTTGCGCGAAAATTTTGCCCGGATCCTTCGAGTCCGTCCGCTCCCAGCTCGAGCGCGCCACGATGCTCATCCCCGCCGCACCCGCCACCAGAAACGCACCCAGCAACGCAATCAGCGTTCTCGGCGGAAACGATTTCCGCTCTGGCAAACTCGCCGCATCCAGAACTTTTACGCTGGGTGTTTCCTTGGCTTCCTGAACCTTGGCAAGCTCGAATTGCTGCGTCAGCGTTTCATAAACCGCTTCCTGGATCTGCATGCGCCGGAAAAGGTCCGCGTACGCTACTCCGAGAAGCGGAAGTCTGCGGATCGTGGGATAAGCCGCATCGGAAACTCCCTCCGATGGCTGCGGCTCTGCTGCCGTTCCTCCACCTAGCTTGTCGAGTTGGCGGCGCAGTTCCCCAATCCTTGCCTGCACCGAACGAACCCGCACATTGTTCGCCGTGTAGATTTCTTCCAGCCCTTTCAATTCCGATTCCGTGGCAATCAATTCCCCTTCAATTGCCGCCGCTCCCTGCACCATCGCGCGCGCCTGCTCCTTGATGTCGATGGTCTTGTTCGTGCTCTCAAATTGGCTGAATTTTTGCGAAGCGTCGTCGAGATCCTGTTTCACGCTGCGCAGCCGCTCTTCCAAAAAAACGCGCTCGCGATGCGCCGCGGAAGTGGAAAGCTCGGCTACCAGTTGATTGAGTTCTTCGACGTATGCTTGCGCGATGGCGGCGGCGCGTTTTGGATCGTGATCGGTCACCGCAATGGTAATGATTCCACTCTTGCGGTCTTCGGAAATCTCCGTGTTTTCAGCGAGCTTGGCTCGCGTATCCTGTTCCAGCCGAATCCCGTAAACTTTGTGCAGTTGAAAACGTGCGATCAGCCGGTCCTCCACCGTTCTGCTGCCCAGAATGCCGGTGAATAGAGCACCTGAGCCTCGGATTCCCAGGAGATCGCCGGCCACCGCGCCCACGCCGCTTCCGCTTTTTGCTGTCAGCGCTGCCAGCATCCCGAGACTCGCGTTTGCCTGCGAATCTGGCGGCATCAGTCGCGCCGTGGACTGGTAACGCGACGGAATCAGCAACCCTATGATTAAACCTGCGGCCAGCCCCGCGATCATCGCCTTTCCCAGCAAGCGTCTCTCCGCCCAAAGAGTTCGCAGCGTGCTCACCGCCTGCGAAGGCGCCTCTACCGAATCGAAGTTCTCCTCGGCAGCCTCGCCCCCAGCCGGCGGCGGCGGAACTTCCATCTGCGTTTTTGAGCCTGTCTGTGCCACTGGTCCATCCGCCTCTGCGGAAGTTGCTTTCCTCGTCTTCTGCTTCACTTCACCTGAAAATGCGGCCAATACGTCATCTGCACGGAAACGGAAATGTTTGTCTGCGGCTGAGGAGTTAGAATCGGGTAATTCCAGTGCTCGTACTGTACGCGGCTGGAAACTCCAAACTCACGCCTCACCAGAAAATCGGCTTCCACACTCGCGTCGTTCACTGTTCCGCCTCCGGGAATAAAATCGGAGCTCACTCTGGCGTGGCGGTAGCCGAATTGGAAACTGTTCCGGGCGTTGAACGAGTATTTGCTCCAGGCCTGCACGCCTTGTCCTTGTCTTCCGATCCAGCTTCCGATGAGGTTGTTTTTGTTCGTGTACAAATCATGATAGAACGCGTCGAAATAGATGAAATGGCCGTGGTCGGCTCTGAAAATGGGTGTATCCGTATTTACACCCTCCACGCGAAGCTCCAGCTTCGGCACTCCCGGTATTCGCGGAAAGTAAATGCCCGGATTGATGCCGGCCTGGCGCGGCGCGGCTAACGGAGACGGATCGTCATCCGACAGTGAATCGGCATACAACGTCACCCAATTGCGCAAGAACGGAACGCGATACTTGAAATCAAATCCACCGGTCCGTTTTCCCGGGTCGTTTGCGGGTGTCTCATTGTTGAGGCTGGTGACGCTGGTGTAGCTATTCCATAGCGATCGCAGCGTCAGCGGTCTGCCGACGCCCCCCATTTCCACCGTGCGGCTGAAACCGACTTCCAGATTTTGTGTTGGTTTGAAACTGATTTTTTCGCCGTGAATCAGCGGGCGTGGAGGAAATTCGTTGCCCGCCAGTTGGCCAAAGAAGAAGTCGACTTTCACCGGCCCCATCCACTGGAAAATCCACGGGAGCCGCAAAGGTGTTATGCGGCTGGTGCGAAACATGTAAATGGGTTCCGCGTTGTTGCTGAACAGCATCGCGCCGCCTTCCCCCGGCCCCCACCAGAGGCTTTGCTTGCCGAACGTCATCTGCCAGTTCTCTACGTTGACCCCAACGTAGGCTTCCTCCAGCCGGTATTGATCTATCGCCGTAACCCCTTGCGCCGGCTGCAAGGGATTGGCATCCACGAAAGCAATCGCTTGGCGCACGGGAAGCGAATACGCAGGACCTGCCGGTGCATGCTGATACTCTCCGCGAACGTAAAACGTATATTTCCCCTCGTCCGCATAGCCGGAAAACCCTGTTACGTTGTTAAACCCTTCCTGGAACGGCCGCCCGAAGTCGTTGATCACCGTTTGTCCGAAGTGCGCGCTATCGGCCAGCGGTTTCCCGCTGATATTCGTTCCCCGGGTGTATATGGACTCCAGCTTCATCGCACGATTCGAACCACCGCCCAGGACTTCTTTTTCCCTGGCAAATTCCGTTTCCAGCATTTGCATCGAACTGCTTGCCACCGCAGCATCGAGCGATCTTTCCGAAAGGCCGTCCTCCGCTTCCTCCACCAGCCGCGCGCACTCGAGGCGCGTCCACGGGCGCATTCCCAAGAATTCGCTGCGAATCACTCCCAGAGCGGCGAGCCGGTCCAGCATCGGGTACACCCAGCTATCCAGCGGCACGTACGGTGATCCGGAACGCGAAGGAGAAGGCCCACCCTCCCCGCGCACGATCGCGCCGATCGATCGCCAAGCAGCTCCGCCCAGATCCATGTCGTGATGACGCGTGTAAATCTGTTGCGCGACCAGATTGCCCATCATTCCGCCCACAAATACATCGGAAGGAAAGTGCTGCCGGCCGCGCACTCGGGAATAGCTCACTGCACCGGCAAGGCCGTAAGCGAATATTTTCGTTAGTGGACCGGGGTATTCGTGAGCCAGAACTCCTGCGACAGCCCATGCCGCCGCGGCATGCTCCGATGGGAAAGAAGTTCCGCCTTGAAAAAACGCGCCGCTGCCGTTGCCCTGAAATGGGCGCTCGCGTCCCAGCGAATATTTCAGGCTTTCCACCATCACCATGCTGTTCAGCACCGCTTCTCCTGCTAGGAATCCGCTTTCGCTCCAGTGCTCGTCATGGCGGACGTGGCCCAGCAGCCAGAGCCCGCTCGCGCTTCCGATCAGTGCTCCGACCCCGGCGTTCGAAACATTGTTGTAGCGGCTAATCGTCTTCGGCGCACGGGAAAGATGCAGGCTGGCGTCGCGGTCGGTGACAAATAGCGCTGCGGCCAATCCCCCCGCGGGGATCAGCCATTCGGCGTCGGAAAATCGAAGCCTTGCTGGACTCGTCCAAAAGCCGCGTTGATCTTCCGCGAATCGCATCACGAGATTTTTTGGCTCCGTACCTTTTTCCTTCTGCAACGCTATGATCGGCTCTCCGGAAATCGCGTTTGCGGAAGAAGATTTATCCACAAGTGCCTGCGCCGCGCCATTCAAGCTGCCGCAGAAACTTCCCACCAAGCCGATGAGCGCGGTGGGCCACAAAGCTCGAAGTGTGCGTTGTCCGGCCATCGCGCCTCAGGGAAGCGCCACGGCTGCTGCCAGCGCGGCCGCCTGCGCGATTTGCGCAATAGACACCACGTTCTTCCAGGTGGAGCCGCCGACGGTGGTCTTTTCGGGAACAACGATAATGTCCCCCGGCCCGAGTACGGCGGACAGCACTCCTCCGGTCCACAATCCGCTGCTGCCGCTGGTTACCGAACCATTGGCGCGGATGATGAATATGGCTTTCTTGTTAGCCAATCCTGTTGCGCCGCCGGCCCGGGAAAGGTACCAGCCGGCATTCTTTCCAGGCGAATAGGCAATAGCATTCGAGTTGTACACTTGTCCGACAATCACCACGAATCCTGGCTGCTTCGGAATCTCCAGCGTGTCGCCGGCGCGCAGCTCGATATCCTCCGCAGAGCCTGTGAAATCTTTCTGGCCTTGCCGGATATGAATGACCAGTCGTCCGGAAACCGGTGCCCGGCGCAGCGCTTCCAGAATCCTCTGCCGTTGCTGCGTCGCGGCTTGTTGCAGCGCGGCTTCGTCCGATCCCGTTGTCGTTACCGACGTTTTCACCACCGTCGATTCCTGCTCCAGACGCTGGATCAATTCCTGCCTGCTTTTTTGCTGCATTTCGCGCACGTCGATGCGTTCGAACACCGCGGCTTGCGGATAAGCGGTTGGCAACAAGCCTCCCGCGCGGCGCAGCAGCGAACTCAGCCGTTCGCCGGGCTGAATGCCGTAGGCCCCGGGCTTGCCAACTTCTCCGCGTATGGTTACGGAAGCGCCGATGTTCTTCCATCCGGTTTGTTGCGGCACCGTCAAAACGTCACCGTCGCGCAACGGAAGATCTTCGGCTTCTTCCTTCGTCAGCGCCGCACCGAGGTTTACCCCCTGGGACTCCTGCTGTTGTGCCGATGCTGATGCGCCATTCGTCGCGGCGTAATGGGTCAAGTCCGCGCTCGTGGGATTCGCGCTGCGCATCAGTCCTCCGGCGGAGCGCACCAAATCGGAAACGCGCATATTGGCCACCAGCGGATAGCGGCCGGGCCGCGCCACTTCTCCCCGCACATAAACGCTCGGCGGATTGACGCGTTCCGGCTGGCGGTGCACCAGGATGCGGTCGCGCGGCTCGATCAAAATGTTGTTCAATGGATCTCCGGCCAACGCCTCGCCCAGGGAGATGCTGAAAACTTTCGTCGAACCGTCCGGGACGGATCGGAAAAGTTGCGCGGACTCTTCCCAGGCTTCCGGTGTAACCCCACCGGCTTGATAAATGGCATCGCGCAAGTGGGCTGTCCCAGAGCTGCGGTAACTTCCCGGATGGCGCACTTCTCCATAAACCATGAATTCTGGAGCAGTTTCCAAGTCGTAACGGCCGAAAATGCGGACGGTATCCAGCGCTTGTAGCTGCGGCGCGCTTTCCGGATGTGCGAGCGCTCCCGCGAGATTGAAACTTTCGACCACCGGCCGATTGTCGGGCCCCGCAATGCGGATGATTTCCGCGTAACGCTCGGAAGGCTCGGGCAGCAAGTCTTTATAGGACGGAATCAAGTCGGTCAGCTTCATGCCTTCTCGGTAGGAATAGCGTCCGGGACGCAGCACGTGCCCTTCGAGATAAACCGCTCCGGTGTTGTAAGGGGCGATCGGATAAATATGGATTTCGTCGCCGTCCTGCACGTTGAATTTCTCGAACGCGGCTCGCAGCGCTTCCTTGTCGCTGCCTTCGCCGATTTCCAGGCTCAGCATGCTGCGTTTTTCGTGGGCCGTGAGCCGCTGCACTTCGATGTGGCGTAGCGCCGCCGCTGGCAGGATGCCTCCCGCCAGCTCCAGGACTTCGTTCAGATTTTTCTCTCCGCGCAGCTCGTACACCGCCGGGCGGCGCACCATGCCGTCGATGGTGACGGAAGTTTCCAGCGGCGGCACGCGCAGCGAGTCGCCGTTCTCCAGGCGCTTCACGTCTCCGCGAATTCCATGCAACAGCAGATCGTAAGCGTCCACTTCTTCCAATAATTGCTTGCCGCGGTAGTGCTCCAGGCGCCGCAGCGATCCATGCGCGGTAATTCCTCCCGCGGCGAACAGCACGTTTAGTGGTGTCGAGAGTGAACTGACGTCGTACGCTCCCGGCGCCGTCACTTCTCCGACCACGTACACGCGCACGGTGCGCAGTTTTAGCAGCGAAACGTCGGCCGAAACGTCCCGGAATTGCGTGCGCAGCACCTTTTGCACCGCTTCCTGCACTTCGCCGAGGGACTTGCCGGAAACCAGCAGCGGTCCCGCTTCCGGCAAAAGCAGCCGGCCTTCCCGGTCCACGCTTCGAAACAGCCGCTGCGACAAGCCGCCCCACAGATCGATGGACAAACTGTCGCCCGGCCCGAGCACGTAGTCCGGTCCGACGGGCAGATCCATCGGAAGTACATCGGCGTTCACTGCTCCGTGGCGGAAGACTTCCGCTCCGAACCGTTCCGTGCGCTGCGACGGAGCGCTCGCTTGCACATAAAGGTCATACAGCGAGGGAGCGTCCGCATACGGATTGGGGCGATGCACCATGCGAACTGAGTCGACGCCCGCGAGCGAACCTTCCGCTGCACCCCGCGGCGCATATCGTCGTTCGGAATCGCGCGGATTCGGTCGTGTCGCGCTATTCGCAAAAGCCGGATCGCCAGCAGGATTTGTATTTCCCATCCCCTCGCTGCCATTCAGCCCCACAGAGGATGTTCTCTCTTGCGTTCCTCGCGCCGAACGCCGGTTCGCCAACGAAGAAACGCCTCCGGAATCGCCTTGCGTTGAGCTTGCGAGTACTGTTTCGAACGAACCCGCCTCGGAAGCGTCCGTGCGCAATATCCCAGGCCGCGCTGGTTGCGCGGGACGATTTTCTTCTTCCGGCGCTTGGTTGGCGGGCTGTGCTTCATGGCCGTCGGCATTCGAACCAGTACGCGTTCGCTGCGGCGCGCGCTGTGGCAGTTCACAATCGGCTTGCTGTACATCGCAATTCGCAAACTGTTCTCCCGGCATTTGTTCTCGCGGCTGATAATTCCGTTCCGCCGCGCGCGCCAGTTCCTGCGCCCGTTCTTGAAATACAAGTCTTTGTTCCTGCGCCAGTTCCGAGTCCGGATTGAGTTTCGCCAGCAGGTATCCATACTTCCGCAATAGCCGCGTCGCCAGCACGCGCGTCCGTAAATCCTCGCGCAGCCGCTCCACGACGGCGTTCTCGCTCAAGTCGGATTCTTCCAGAATCTGCCCGCTTTCCCCGGCGTCCTCGGCAATCGCGCGCTTCAGCTCCACCATCAATCCCGCATCGCGATTCACCACTTCCAGGATTTGCTCCGCCGTCGCTGCCACGCGGTCCAGGTTGTCCGCGACAATTCCGCCGCGCCACGGCGCCCGCGCTGCTGACTTCTGCCCCGCCGATCCGCCGCCCGTTTGCGCTCCGTCGCTGCTACCCTGCTGGCTTTGCGATTGCTGCGCACGAATGGCGCCTGCACTTATGAAAATCGCGCAACACAAAAACAATCCCACGCGCTTCACGCCACACCTCCCTTCACTGGCAACGCTTTTTTCCGCAGCATGTCGAGCAGCGCTTTTTCGCTTGCTTCCATGGTCGTCGAGTGGATTTCGAACGACGCCCAGTAATAAATCCCCACATTCGTGTTCGGTGCCACCGCAATGATTCGAAGCGCCGGAAATTCCCGCAGCAGCAAGTCGCACAATGGCGGACGCCGCAGTGGCTCATCCAAAGCAATCAGCAAAAAATCCGGCTTCGTTTCCGCCACTAGAGAAGGCACGTCCCGCTCGTTATCCGTTTCTCCCACCACGCTGATCCCCGCTTGCTCGGAAAGAGTGGAGAGCACCAATTCGCGTAGAAGCCGCGGACGGTTGGCCACTAGAACTCGGATGCTTGTGTCCATGTGCTCTCCTCCGAGGAGGAAGAGGAGAGTAGTGGTAAATAAAAAAAGTGAACAGGCTGGAAAGGGTACGGTG
>JBGPIX010000044.1:0-20510 GCA_041485085.1 Candidatus Acidiferrum sp. | reverse complement strand
CCGGTCCCGCTCCAGGGCGGAGTAGACGTGCGGCTTTGCGTGGAACATGACCCAGTCCTGGAGGTAACCGCGCTGCTTGCCGTACTTGAACAGCATCAGTGCCGGAATGCTCAGCACGGGCACGACGTACTGCAGGACCAAATTCATTGGCAATCCGAACATTTCCCGGCGAAGAAACCTTCCGAGAATGTTCGCGACGACCGCCAGGGCGAGAATCGCGAACAGATCTTCAGCTTCGAGGCCGAAAAACGTGACTCTCGTTCGGAGATTGCGGTACGCAGGTGTCACCTCAAGCGACATTGGTCCGTCCCTTCTTCTCAGGTAACTCCACCGGTGCCTCGTGTCACAAAGAATTCCGCAAGCCTCACCAGCCCCGATAGAAGCAGGCAGAGGCCGGCCGCTACGAAGTGCCTCAGCCATCCTTCCGTGGGATGGATCCGCGTGACGATGCCCATGCGCAGGGCGCCGGCAGCAACCTGCAAGCCTGCGTAGACCGGCATCAGCACGTTGCAAATCCAATCCACCAGGCTAACCAAAGACATCCAGTAAACGTCAGGATCGTTCCAAGCCCTTTGCGAAGCGAAAGTTTCCATGGCACGCAACAAGCCGGAAGCCATCAGGCAGAGAAATCCTCCATACATCGCGGCAGTGTTGGGCTCAGACCGGGCAAATTTCAGCACGGCGATCGCAAAGAACAGACCAGCCAAGGTGGGCAGAATCACGTTTCCCGCCCAATTCGTCAGGTTCAGAATCCCGTGAGTGAACGACATTGAAGTTCCTACGCCTCCATCGAAAGCACTAATTTCCAGATTCCTGAAACGCACAGCATCGCCAGGGCGACAGCAACCAAGCGCATGACCGGACGGCGCGAAGCAAAATTGATGATCGCGCCTACAATCGCGAGTCCTGCTGCAATCGGCATGATCGTCCCGGCCAAGTAATTCCACAGGCTGTCCAAAACGTCCGCGGCGGCAAACTGTGACCCGGTGTTGTAGCTCTGAATGAGCGAATATGTTGTTTGCGTGCCGAGCAGGAACATCGCCGCGAGGATGGATGGCAGAGGGTGTCCGCCCGAGGCAGTGTCAAGAATTGCCCGCAGTACGAAATACGCCGCGAGCGTGGTCACCATTCGGCCGACTACAAAAGTCGTGACAAAGCTGGACACATCCGACTGAAATGAACTCAGCCACGAAGTTCCAATCCCTCCAGACGGCAACGGAGTTGCGACACCGAACGAAGTGAACCATCCGACGAGAGGCACGAGTGTCACGAACACGACCACCCAAAACATCCATTTCGTAAAACCACCACCAATGAGGAACGTGGTTCCACCCTCACGTCGCAAGCTGATTCCCGCAAGAACCAGTGCGACCAGGGAAGCTGCGGGCGCGAGCTGCAAGAGGACTTGGATGATGTCGCTCAAGAGTTGTGGGACAGCCATTGCTCCGTCTTTCCTTTCTCTTCTGCAAAGCGGTTCAAAGTGAGACTTAAGCGGGGTGGGCAGGCAGCCGGGTTCTTTTTTCTCCTTTCCAGGACTGCCCGCCAGTCCCGCCGTGGATGCGTGCCGCCTCGGTTTTACGTCACGCCTCCGGTTCCATTGGTGATCCAGAACTCGATCAACCGGGTGATCCCTGAAACTGCCAGCAATCCAGCCGCTGCTGCGAGCCACCGACCGACACCGCGTCCGTGCAGCCAAGAAACCACTGCGCCGACGACAGCGCCTCCAGCCCCCACAGGAGCGATGACGTTGCCAACCCAGTTGATGAAGTTCAGGAAAGCGCCTTCCGGCTGCGCGCCTGTTTGACCCTGTACCGCAACGTTAAACTGCGGCTGAGGGCCGAGACTCTGCGCCCAGACAATCTGACTTCCTAAAATGAAGCAGATCGCGGACACAGCCAGTCCTCGCTTCCATGTCTCGCCCGCCTTCGCCTTCATGGATTTCAGTCTCCCTTTCTGCTTCGCCGCCTCTCTCCGGTTCAAGAGATACTGAAGAGAAAAGCTGAAGCGCGTGGAAACCTAAGACTAGTTCCCGGGTTTGTCAAAAAAGTGAGAAGCGGTGCAGCTGAGGCCGAACGGAAGAAGAAGTGGGGACCGACTTATGAGGCATTGTGGAGCGTCGAGAAGGGTCTAATTCGCGGAGGTCCGTTTGCGTGATCGAAAAATATCGACGGTTCCCATGAGAAATTCATGTAGAGGGATTGAAGACGCCCTAGTTTATGGACAGGTCTTCTGGCTGAATCTCAATGCGCTCGTGTGAAATGCCGGCTTTTTGCAAAGCCTTTTTCTTTTGCTCGATGTAGGACAAATCGTAGACACTTTCCAAAGTCTCCCCGAGTTGAGCGAGAGCCGCCTCCAGCTTCCCGAGTTGGGCGTCAAAGTCGGCTTTCTCGAAGCGCCACTTCTCGCAGCACACGTAACACTGTCCCGAATCATCAAGGTTCAAATACTTTCGGGCGATGCCATGCTTGTACAAGTTGATCCCATTCACTCGTCCCATGAGCATGAAGCCGACACAACGCTCCTCCCCGAGCTTGTCCACGAGCGGCTTCCAATTGGGATCCATCTCCCGATCAACCTCGCTACTGCGGCGGCACTTGCTGTGCGGTGCCTTGCGTGCCCGCTTGCTGAACCATTTCGCTTAGTTCCCGTCTCAGCTGCAAAAGCTGGCGGAGCTCTTCGGCGGTGGGGAGCGGCGCATTGTTCACCTGCTGCGTCGCGGTTGGCCGCGCCTGTCCTCCGGCCGATGCTGTGCTTTTTTCAACTACGATGTAGAACCTCGTGTTTCCCGGCACGGTGACCACGATGTTTTGGTTGAAGGCCAGCCCGTTCAGTTCCTGGTCTCCCGCTATCCCGATATTTGTGGCGATGCGGTCACGTAGAAGGGCACTCTCCGAAAGCGGCCCGTTGAAACCGTTGCTGCCTCCCGCTCCCACCAAATATGTCGCCACTGTCCCGAGGCCGGTAAAGGTTCGCACGAGAAATCGGGTTCCCGCCCTTTTCCCACTGACATTGCCCTTGAGGGGACCATAAGTCAGGCTCATTGCTGCGCCGTCAATCTTTCCCGTGGTTCCGTCTGGCATTTGCAACGTGTCGAACCGGATCGCCACGTATCCTGAGCGGTCTACTTGTTGGAGGGTGCCGAGCGCTTTTGCCCCGGCAGGCACAACAATTTGTCCATCCTTTTCATAGTTGTACTCGATGGCCGCCACAATCGGCGTTTTGATGGCACTGTTCACAACTGACTGGAGCCGGGCCACCAATCTCGTCCCTACTGGCAATTCCGGCATGACCGGATTTTCCTCCAGCGCGGTCGTAGTCATTCTCGTGCCGCCGCTCGCTGAATTGCTTTGGACACTCCGAACGAACACTAGTGACGGCTTGCGAAGGTCATCTGACGCCGATTGGACTGACGAATTGGAAGAGACGGGTGCTTGCTGGTTCGCTGCGGTATCCGAAAAATCAATTTTCCCTAGAGCGTACGGCCCCGCGTTCCTACTGACTGGTACGGTTGGAGACTTTGGCTGCTCTCCAATAGACGGTTGGGTAGCTCGCGCCGTTCTGCCCACGTCTTCGGGAGTAACTCCTTGGCTCCCCGGGGGCTCTGGTTGCCCCGTTTGCGCGTTCAGCAGAGGCGTCACCGATCCCGTTTGGTCAGTCGCCTGCTGGCCTGGAGTTTCCCTACGTCCCAAGTCTGGCGCTCCCGCTCGCCTCGCGTCGGTCGATTTCCTCGCCGTGTTAGAGGTGGAAAACACGCCGAGGAACACGAGAAGCACCGCAATGGCAGCCCCTGCGAGGAGAAAGAGAGAACGACTTCGATCGCGCCCGAGTTCACGCCGATTCGTGACTTGGTGCTCCCGTCGCGCCTTGTCGAAGGCTTGACGAAAGATTTCACGCCAACCCGGACGAGCGGAAACTTTCGTTTCATCGATCAATGGCTCCTCTGCAGAGCCCGCTTCTGGCGCTCCAGTGGCCTTGTTCTCATTTTCCTCTCCCATTTTGTTCCTCCTGCGAGGTGCTCACCCCGAATCCAATAGGCGCCAAGGCGGGGCGGTCAACCGCCCCCGACTCCGCCACTTGCAACAGAAGCGTCTCGTTCGACTGCTTGTATGGCGGACGCTCAAACACTACGACACCGTCGGCGCGTTCGGAAGGTCCCAACCGGCGACTGTTCAACCGAAAGTCCAGCACCTGTAACTGCTCGGCCGTTGCCCATTTTCCGTGCCGGATCAGCTTTCCCGAAGCTGTTCTTCCTCCGAGTTGCACTTGTGGCGGCATCAACAAGATCGCGTGCTTGGTAGGGTTCACTACAGAAAACAGGACAACGACTTTCTGACCTCCGTCGATCACGCGGCTGACACCGGCACGAACTCGGTCGCCACTTTCCGTTTCTTCGCCCACGCGCTGCCCGTACAGGACCGGCAACGGCGCGCGCTCTTGCTGTTCGAGGAACTGATTGAGGCCGCTACTTTGAATGCCCTCCGTCGATGAGTCAGTCCGAGGTGCCAGGGGATCTCCAACAGCAGAAAAGGCCAAACTCGCCCCGTCTCCGGGACTCGAGACCTTCTTGATTTCTCGACCGTCGATTCCGTGGGCTTCCGTCAACGGGACCGTCGCTCCAACCAATGCGAAAGGGAATGCTGTGGGCGCGACGAAAAATCCCCTGGAAGACTCGTATTTCAGCAGGAAATCAACATGTGTCCGATCTGGAGAATTACTTTCTCCTCGGCTGGTCAGCAGCAAGCTGACTTCGTGTCCGCCCGCCGTCGAAATCAGAAGGTTCGTCTCAGATGGCTTGGTTGAGAGAACCTTTACGAAGACGAGTCTCGGTTCGCGCTCTGAATGCTCGACTTGAAACGTGGACGGATCTCCTACGACGACCGAGTTCACGGCCTCTGGCAAGCGGATGGCTGTGACATACCGGGCTGCTACCTCGACCACCGTGACTTTCCCTTCGAGCTCTGTCTCGGTAACGATCCGTGGCTCGACTTTGGGAACCTGCGCTGACGCCGCACCCGTCCCAAGAGAGAAGCACAAAAGCCAAAGTCCGCGAAGCATCTTCATTGTCCACCTCTAGGTCCTGTTGCAATGCTCTGCCCTGCGAGTCTCCGGGCAGTCTCGCGTCGCATGGCGCGGTACAACTGAGCTACGCGACTCACGTAGAGAAAAACTCCCCGAGAAGAGTATGCTAGGCCCCGCGAAAGGATCGTGGACTCACCCACTTGATAGGCGGCAACGGCCAGTCGTAAATCGCCATTGAACAGACGGATCAACCAAGCCAGGTAAGCAACCCCACCTCGAATGTTTTCTTCGATGTTGAATCGGTCTGGCACTCCGAACCGACTCGCCGTCGCGGGCATGAGCTGCATAAGGCCCGCCGCGCCCTTCCTGGAAACCGCATAAGGATTCCAGCCTGACTCCACTTGGATGACTGCATCCACAAGCTCCACAGGAACCTCGAAGGCCGACGCGTATGATGCCGCACATCGTTTGGAGAATTCGTGGACGCTAGTTGGCGCTGCAGCCCTAACCGCTGGTGCAATGAACCAGATTAGGAAAACAAGAGCTTTCGCCATCGTGTTCATCGGTTTGTTCTCAAACCACGGCACAAGCTACAGCACCTCTTCCATTGAGCTTGTCTCTGTACTTCTTCGAATCCACGATGAGGCCCTCGAAGCCCTCGCGGAGCAGAAGTCTACCTCGATCTCCTTCCGTCTTTGCCAACAATGGCAAGAGAACGTCTCTTTGTTCCGGCATGATCTCTTTGACTCCGAGAATCTGCAGGGCCTGCGCCAAGTCCAGCATTTCGGCGATCGAGGGCGGTTTTTCCATGTTCCAGCCGCGCAGCGCGTGGGCTAAACCGGCCATCTGACCGAGGAGCGGTCCCTCCTGGTGTGCGCTCCGTGCGGTCAGGATTTCGACTTCCCGCTCGACCGTTGGATATTCGAACCGCAAATACAGGCATCTCCGGCGCAATGGGTCACCCAGGCGACGCTCCTCGTTCGAACTCAACACGACGAAAGGAACGTTCTCTCCCTTGATTGTCCCCAGTTTAGGAACCGTGATCTGCCATGCGCTTAAGATCTCCAGAAGCAGTGCCTCGAAGGCATGGTCCACTTTGTCGAGTTCGTCGATCAACAACACGCAAGGCTTGAACTTATGCCGCAACGCACGCAAGAGCGGACCTTCTGCGAAGAAATCGAGAGAGTGCAGCCGGTTTCGGATTCCATCCCAGTCCTGGCCCAAGAATTCCTTTTGCGTTTCTAGAAAGAGTCTCTGTAGGGACTCATCAAACTTACCGATGGCCTTCTCTTCCGTGATTCCTTCGTAGCATTGCAGGCGCTCCACGGTGGTATCGGCGGCAGTCGCAACCGCATAGGCCAGTTCTGTTTTCCCGCACCCGGGCGGGCCTTCTACCAAAAGCGGCTTCTTCATCTTCGCGGCCAGGTACACCACCTGCAGCGTCACGGGGTCGATCACGTACCGTGCGTCACGGAGCCCTTCGGCGAGTTCTCCGGCCGATCGAAACACAGTGCTCACCTCCGCTGCGGGGGCAGAACATACCGCGGAACCTTGGGACACGCACTCGACCGACATGACCCATCTGCGCGGGTCGTGAGGAAATACACGGTTCCTTCGATTGTGTGCGGGGCGCAGACCTGGACCGTCTATTAGACCCGCCCAGAGACTCAACTGTGTTGGAACAAAAGGCGATAGGGCGCAGTAGAACGGACCTCCAAAAGAATGCACCGACGAATTACTCTCGCTACTCAAGAATGTTTTAGCCAATTGAATCTTTCATGGCTAACTTCGATCTTGGTCCCGCCGCACGGGCCTGGGAAAGATCTTGTAACCGACGCTTTCTCGCAGCCCACCACCCGAGCGCACGTGTGCGAAGGACGTGAAAACAATTTTTGCCAATTGCACACTTCATGGCTAACTTCGCTGGGGCTTTTAGATGTCGTATGAGGCTCAAACGCGCTCGGGCACAAACTCATTCCAAACTGCACGCTGAGGAAAATGATTTCGCTAATCGCATACTTCATGGCTAACGGCGGCGAGGACTTGGGATTCACACTGAACTGCCGTCCCTCTGCCTGAAGTTTGACCCTAGAGTTCGGCTCGGCCGCTACTACCTGCGCACCGCGAGCAATTTCTTGGCAATCCCATATTTCATGACTGCCTTTCTTAACCATTTCTCTCCACACCTTTCCAGGAGATTTGACAATCTCGTGGTTCTCCCCTAGAACCCAACGCGTGCATGACACTCAAGAGCTGAATAACGCTTGCGTTCAGGAGCTGATCGACCGCCAACTGCCTGATGGCGGTTGGCCTTTCATCTCAAATACGGCGCAATCGGCCATCGAACCCACGGCTTTGGCCCTCTTGGCATTGCCTTCCAGTTCGGTCCGCGAACGGTGCGTTGCGATCCGCTTCCTGCTTCACATGCAGAATGCAAACGGCAGCTGGCCGGCCTTCAGCGGTGACGACGCGGAAGGGTCTGGACTTACGGGGCTGGCTCTCTATGCTCTGAACCGTTGTTGTGCCCAAGGTATGGTGACCAACCGGGCGGTCCAGTGGCTGGTAGAGTCCCGAGGCTGGGAGTCGCATTGGCTATGGAAATGGAAGTTCCGAACCAGCGATCGCCATGTCCGCTTTGATCCTGACAAGTTTGGCTGGCCCTGGATGCCAGAGACATCCAGCTGGGTGGTGCCGACTGCTTATTCATTCCTCGCCTTGCAGCATGCCCATGGCATTTCACAACAGGACCTCGTACAACTTCGTATCCGGCGCGGCGTGGAAATGTTGTACGACCGAATTTGCCCTGAGGGAGGATGGAACGCGGGCAACGGCGTGGTCTACGGATTTCCGCTCGCTCCCCATCCCGATGCAACAGCCCTGGCTCTGCTGTCTCTACTGAATGAACCTCCCAACGATTTCATAACTGCGAGCCTTGACTGGCTCGAGCGACGCGCCGAGACATGCTTCGCCCCGTGGAGCCTTGCCTGGACTATCATCGCCCTCGATGCCTTTGGACGCCCCACGGCACTCTTGACCGACCACCTCTCCTCTGTTGTTGATCCCGCCGAGATTAACGATTGTGCGACTCTCGCCGTCGTTGCACTCGCGTTCCGTCGTGCCGCAGGGGACAACGCATTTCGAGTGGCTCATGAAACTTGATCGAAGGACATTCTTGACGGCTTCACTCGGCCTGGCTGCCGGCGCCTCCACTACCGCCCTGTTGAACCGTCCCAAGTACCACATAACCCGGAGGCTGCCACGCTCTCGGGTGGCGATTCTCAGCGCCGAATCCTATTTTCACAACTTGGAGAATATCTTGCATTCCGGGTTGGAGCTTTTTCACCTGGACCTTCGTGGGAAGACTGTCCTACTCAAACCGAACCTCGTCGATTACATCCCCGGAAACCACATTAATACGCATCCTCTCCTTGTTGCCGCCGCGATCGAGTGCTTCCGCCGCCTCGGTGCAAAGAATGTGCTGGTCGGCGAAGGACCCGGCCACCAGAGGGACACAGAACTCGTTCTACTCGAGAGCGGCTTTGCCGAAGAACTGCACCAACTGAATGTTCCTTTTGTTGACCTAAATCGCGATGAGTTGGTAGCAACACCCCTTCTCGCAACTTACACGGGAGTGAAACGTCTTTGGCTCCCCCGAACAGTGTTAGAGGCCGATTTCGTCGTTTCCATGCCCAAAGTGAAGACGCATCACTGGTCGGGCGTCACTCTCAGCATGAAAAACATGTTTGGCATTGTGCCAGGAGCCAAGTACGGCTGGCCAAAGAACATTCTTCATTGGAAAGGCATTCAGGAAAGCATCCTCGACATCTGCGCTACCGTGCCGGTTCACTTCGTCATTGCCGATGCGATTGTAGCAATGGAAGGAAACGGGCCACTAAATGGGCATCCACGGCCACTCAACCGAATTGTCCTGGCCGATGATCCGGTGGCGGCGGATGCCACCTGTGCAAGGCTGATGGGACTTGAACCGACCCGAATCACTCACATTCGAATCGGAGCGCAGTTTCTCGGGAACGCCTCTACCGAGCGAATCGACCAAGTCGCAGAGTCAGTCTGCACACCAGCCAACCCGTTTGAGATAGTCCCGGAATTTCAGCACCTACGCGTGACAGATTCCGCTCAACGAAATTCCTGAGATGAAAGCCAACACAAAGAAAGCCGTGGATTTTCGTTCACGGGCAGCGACGTTTACTGCAGAAACTGAAGGGGCGAGCGGTTCTGAACGAGCGAAGGTTATCCTCGAAAAGCGTTCTCGCCCGAGGCTTCCGTCTACGCTCGAAGGAAGCGCCCCTTTGGGTTACTCGGACGTCGGCTTCTTTTTCGTTTCTGTCTTTTTCCTAGCCATGATGTTCCGCATTGGAGTTCGCCTGCATGTACTCAGTTAGACCAGCCTCGACAATCCGACTCTTCCATTCCAGATCACGATTTCCTTGACTCTAATCGGCTGTTTGTACGCGATCGTACGGCTCCGGCATGGACGCGGTGTCTGGGCACAGCTTGGATGGATTTGGCCTGGTCGAATTCATCTTGTTGCTGCCTTGCTCGGCGGATTCGGGCTTGGAATTGGAGTCGACTTCGTTGCCCATGCCACGACTCCAACCACTCACGTGATCCACTTGTGGAACTTGATTCTCGTCGACGGGTTGCTTGGACCAATCATCGGAGAGTCGCTTTTTCGTGGATGCTTACTTCCGGTCGTTGCGCGCACGACTGGACCGATTCTCGCCGTCTTGGCCACCGCGGTACTCTTTGCCACACTCCACCCAATCAGTTCGCTCGTGCAGTGGCTTTGCTTCTTGGCCACTGGGACTGCGTTTGGATGGATCCGAGTTAAATCAGACTCCACTACAGCTCCGGCTCTGATGCACGCGATATACAATGCGACTTTGTTCTTGTGCCAAGCTTTGTAGACGACAGAGTCGGACGTGCATTGGTCTAGATGAGTCCCCGAGGCGCGAGTTTCGCCGCGACGCGCTCTCTTTGGCCCACTTGAACCTGTGATCGATTCTCTGTAGCCTCGGGAAGCTCACGCCGTTCGTTGCCTGCTTTCAAAAGTAGCTGGTGCAACGCGCAATCGATCAAATGAAGACAGCGAAGTTTTCCAAGCTCGAGAGAAGAGTCGGGGAAATTGCCAGTCGCCGAGCCCGCCGGCAACTGATGCAGATTCCCTGGGATCGCTTTCACAAGGCGTACGAGGAATACATCCGCTGGCAGGCTTTCGTACTATGGGCCCGCGCCGTTGTTGAATCGGAGGGCTGTGCTCCTTCCTGGCTCAAAGCAATTCTGCGAAAGCGTTGTCCGGGCTTTGCGGAAGAAGCGGCTCGTTCAAACAAGCCGGAACTTCTGGGTCTCCAGCTGCTTACATGGGTTCACAATCAAGTATTCGGGTTTGCGAAAGAGGAGGGGTGGCTTGATGCACTCGTCTTTTATGGATTCCGAGACACCTGCTCCCAGGGATACTGGACGTATTGGGAGCATTGCGAAAGCGAATGGAAGAGACGACGGCCTGCGTCAGTTCCCACCTTTGTGCAGTGGAAACGTTCAGCCTTGAACTGGAAACTCCATGGTGATGTCAGTTGCGCCGTGGTGACGAAGACTATTGAGAAGTACCTCGACTTTGAGGCATTCGTGTATTGGTTGCGCCCACTATTTCAGGGGCCAACGATCCAACTGCCAGCCCACATCGCTCTGGAATTGGGCCAAAAATCTCCCACCTTGCTCGAATTTGTGAGTAGAGAGATTTCAATCGCTCACGAAGACAAATCGAGGAGCTGGCAACGTCTGCTCATTTGGGGCAAGGGTCATGTTCTATCGAGGGCGAATAAAGAAGGCTGGCTTGACTGCGTTCTCCACCAAACACGGATTCACCCTCGCCATGTGCGTGTGGCGGATTACGCGCACCTTTGGTGGAGATCCCGGGCTGATAATCCTGCATCTCCTCACCCTTCCTTTGACCAATGGTGTGGAGATGCACAGAGCTACGTCAGAACGAGTCGGAAGTGAGGCTTGTTTAGGCGTCGTCCACTGCGAGCTCTTGATTAGGTCACGACACTGCCGATTCGGGGCGGGCGTTTCGATGAGGGCATTTTTTGTTGTGTTTGAAAAACACATTGCCACGAATCGGTCTCCCGCAGTGTTCGCAAGTCCTCACCACTAGTGCGTGCTTGCGAAAAGCCTCCATCCCCTGCGCCACATCCTTGCCGGCAGCCGGCACAAGATCCATAGAGCCAGCAAGCCAACCGCGTGTTTCCGCATCTAGAAAGCCGGTCTCGATCACTGCGCCATATCGTGCGCAGAACTTTGTAAGAGACTTCTCGGTGACCCGGGAATCAAAGAGCTTCAGCACTCCACGGAAGATGAGATGCTCGATCACACTCGCATCTACGTTCAGTTGCCTCGCCTCATCCCCCCAAATTCGCCTGGCTCGACAAGAACGAGGCGGCCTTGAGGAGTCGCAGGACGCGCCTGATTTGGAATTGATCGACGGTGTTGCAGCAGGCCCTTCTTCGCGCGGGATTGCTGCGGATTCCTTAACATCAGGCAGTTGGTCACGTAGCGACGCTGTCAGGCGTCCTGTTTTGCACGCCTCTTCGAGGGACTTCCGCGTGATGCGAGGATCCCTAACCTCAAGCAAACCCTGAACAATTAGGCGTTGGATTGTGCGGCCGCCAAGATGTAACTCTCGTGCGAGAGTTCGTCGAGCATATCCTTCTAAATGAACCCGACTGCTCTTGCCCAGGACAGCGAGGTGATAACGGACGGCACTTTCGGAGCGATGTAAGACTTTGGCGATGAACTTTGCGGTCTTGTATCCCGCCATCGTGAGCAGAATGCGGTCGTCATCGTCGGCCCAAGGTTGCCGGGAACGGAGTCGGTCTTTTCTTAAAGACTTCCGAACAAGTCCGAGTTTGGCGGCCCGGCCCCAAATCGAATGAGGCTGCCACCCGGGATGCCGCCTCAGAAGTTCGCGTACCGCTTCTCGCTTCCCATTCCACCCTTCCTCATAACCCTTTCGGAGGATTTGATCGTCTTCCGGACTCCAAGCCGTGCGCCGATAGCGCGGTCCATTCGAAGGTTGCTTGAGTCGGCGAATTTGTTGCCATAATTCCGCGCGTCCAAGGCCAGGTTCGTGCTTCAGAATTCTTTCGATCGCATCGTGCGAACCAATCCTGCCACGCCTCACCCCTTCGCGCAGGATTTGGTCGACCTGTTCCGGAGAGAAAAACCGGAAAGAATAGTTGCCCGTCGCACTGGCCCAACGATCTGCCATCGGACAAAACACCGTATCGAATATGGTCGAAAGACAAGTTTGCTTCGGTGATGGTTCAACCCCTGTCAACCACCGACGATTTAGGAAGCGTGTTTCCCGAGGCGGCGTAATGCCGAGGATGGGCCGCGAAGTTCTCCTGGGCCACGTCCCCGCAGTCTCCAGCACTGGATCGCCCTTCTGGTCTGCTCGGAAAAGCGGCCAATGCGGAAGGGCCAAATACTGCCCCGAGGCGATGTTGGAGCGGTGAAATACCTTTCTTATGGTCGGAACATCGTCCAGCAAGACGCAAAACTTTCGTAATCGAAAGTAATTTGAGACCTGCTACGTCTGCGTCGTCCACCACGGCGACTCCTCTTCAGGTGTCGATTTGGCAGGTATTGCGACCAGAGGGTCCGTTAGGCGTGAACCAGTCCGACCAAGAAAGCAGAGGGTGTGTCAGCCTTTACCACTGCACTTCGGGAGGGTCGAGAGGTGGTCTCACGGCGAATCGAATTCTACGGCAAGTGCCTTATCAGGCCAGCCGGGGTTCGCCGTGAGTTCCTTCTTTCTTAGTCACACGGTCGTACGTGCTCGTCCAAGTCCGGAAGAGCGACGGAAATTGTCCGCATGACTACACAGGCCGATCTTTACACGCGAGATTGGCCTCGAACCATTCGGTTAACAGCCGGGGCTGCGAAACTCTAAATGCCTTATTCGGTGTCGCTTACGACCGGGAACACCTTAAATCCCGACCCTCAATTAGGCAACTTTGGGCAACCTATTGAAGAGAAAAGGGCGGTAGGGATCGGAGAGCCACCCCAATTTCTTAGGGTTTCGGAGCTTTGTGCGAACTTGTCCGATTACGACTTACCAGGAGTTAATGCGTCGGACCAACAACTGTGCTAGTCTTTTTGCCCTTCACTGGCTGACGCGACCGAACTACGGCAAACCGTGGCTCGAACATCGATCTCCTAGCCGACCCGAGCCGCCACATACGTAGCGTGATCCGCGACGGAATGGTGAAAGCCCAACAGTCATCCTACACAACGAAGGAGGCAGCCGTGAGCACCAAAGCAGTCCGTACTAATGACCCGACCAGCGACGCGGGCGTCGCGAGAGTTGAGATGAAGTTCGAAGTGGTCGTCATCCCCGTCTCGGATGTCGATCGCGCCAATAAGTTCTACAGTAAGCTCGGGTGGCGGCTCGACGCCGACTTCGTCCACGGTGACGATTGGCGCGGGATCCAGTTCACGCCGCCTGGCTCCGGGTGCTCGGTCATCTTCGGCAAGAACGTCACCCCCGCTGCACCCGGCTCCGCCCAGGGCTTGTACCTGATCGTCTCCGACATTGAAGCCGCCCGGCGCGAGCTTCTCGATCACGGCGTCGAGATCAGCGAGGTGTTCCACGGCGGCAGCGGCGTGTACTCTGGCACGGACGAACCCTACCTGTTTGGGCGGATCCGGGTCAACGGTCTGGATGCCGAGCATGGCAGCTATCGCTCGTTCGCCTCATTCCGTGATCCCGACGGCAACGGTTGGTTATTGCAGGAGGTTACGACGCGGCTGCCTGGTCGCATTGATTCAGCAACGACGACCTTCGCATCGGCGAATGATCTGGCGAGTGCGATGCGGCGCGCGTCGGCTGCACACGGCAAGCACGAAGAGCGCACCGGAGGCCAACGCGACGAAAACTGGCCCGACTGGTACGCCGCATACATGGTGGCGGAGCAGGCTGGCGGAGAGCTGCCTCAATGAACGTCTAGAACGTGATCGTCATCGGCGGCGCGCCCGGCGAACCTGCGTCGTACGAACGGCAAAGTCCTGATAAACGCCGAAATCGGAAAAGTGGAGTCCTAGTACGGGACTTGTCTCGGAATAGTTAGAAAATAATGGTATCCGCCAGCCTATTCAGTTCATCTACTCCTTGTAGATGTGGCGAAGCCCGCCGTCAAATCCTTCGGCCAGAAAAAGAAAGGAGAACTTATGAAAATCATAGTAGTCGGTGGTAGCGGACTCATCGGGTCAAAACTCGTAAAGAGGTTTGGTGAACAGGGCCATGAGGCCATTGCGGCTTCACCAAAATCGGGCGTCAACACCCTCACTGGCGAGGGTCTTGCTGAAGTTTTGAAAAATGCACAGGTGGTCGTCGACGTGTCTAATTCTCCATCGTTCGAGGACGCAGCGGTGATGGAGTTCTTTAGGACTTCCACTGGCAACCTTCTATCCTACGAAGCGACTGCAGGAGTGCGGCATCACGTTGCGGTGTCGATTGTTGGGAGCGACCGACTTCCAGAGTGCGGCTACTTCCGCGCGAAGATCGCTCAGGAGAAACTCATCAAGGAAAGTTCTATCCCTTATTCGATTGTCCGAGCGACGCAGTTCTTCGAGTTCGTTAGGAGTATCGCCGATGGCGCAACCGAGGGTAATGAGGTTCGCATGGCGCCTGTGCTCTTTCAGCCTATGGCGGCTGATGATGTCGCGAGTGCAGTGGGCAGAGTCGCCTTGGATCCGCCGTTGAATGGCACAGTAGAGATTGCGGGACCCGAGCAGTTCCGCTTCGATGAACTGATCCGACAGGAACTCAGGGCGAGCAACGATCCGCGGGAAGTAATTACTGATCCGCACGGGCGCTACTTCGGCGCAGAACTGAATGAACGCTCACTTGTTCCTGGCGATGGTGCGCGACTCGGCGAAACGCGATTCGCGGATTGGCGAAAACATTCCGCATTTCGGGCACATGCCTGATTAACGCTAATCGGAAACTGGCTCTCAGCAACCTACTTCCAGGGCTCTCTTTGAGAACTCGAACTCCAACCCTCTTGTTAACAGCTAATATGTTCAACGGTTGACTTGGCCTCTTTCGGCTTCCATCGACAACAAAAACAAAGGACTTAGCAAGAAAGAAGCCTGTGAGACACTCTCCAGCGTCTCTACGTTCTGGTAGTAAGGCGGTAGCAAGAACGCGAAGCCCTCGACATCAAGGGATTGCTGTGAGTGACCTGAAAACGACGCAGTTTGAAAAAGCTATGGGTTGTGCCGGATATTTCATCGCTTTTGTGGGCCTTGCAGTTCTCCTCTGGACATCGCTGCGACCATGAAACTCATGCGTGTAACGAAGAAGTTTCGCCACGGACTTTTCAATCATTCCGTCCGATTTCTCTTTTCACTTTAACGTCATTCTCCCAACACTCGTGCTGCAATAGTCGTCAGAGCCGATGGACTTTCCGGTGAGATCGTGCTCCTCTAGCGTCAAACTGTGAACCGGGCCATTTTCTACTGGCTCCAAATGCCTAGCCGGGTATTCTCCACAAAACTCGCACAGTTTCTCCATTGTTCGTCTCCCTCCCAGGCCCTCACTACGGCTGGGCCTATGACTCCTCCGCATTCATCGAACGATTGGACTGTTTTCCCAATCTAGTCGCACCCTTTGGCAATGCTTCCGCTCTAAGAAAGGGTAGTTACTCAGACCGTAACGGTCGTCTACGTTACTTTTTGAGTATCCATCAGAAGGATGGACAGTGACATCTATCGCATCAGCTAGCAAGAATGAAAAGAGCGCCGAATGCGAGGGGAGTGTCTTCAATGAGCTACGTCGAAAGCAATCTCATCCCAGGTGAACAAGTACTCTACAAAACCGGCCTTCATTGGATCGTTTTCGTTGTGCCGGTGTTCTTCGCGGCGCTTTTCGGGCTGATCGGTTTGCCATTACTATTCATGCGTGATACCGGGATTGCAGGGTTCTTGCTTCTGGTCTTCGCGGGCCTGTTAGTCTTCCTTGGCTACCTTAGTCGGAAGGCTACGGAAATGGCAGTGACCAACAAACGCATCGTCATAAAGTCTGGACTGTTGAGCCGGAGAACTTTTGAACTACTCTTGTCGAAAGTTGACAGCATTGGCGTCGAAGAGGGTCTGTTGGGCCGAATGCTTGGATACGGTTCGGTTGTTGTTCGTGGAACTGGCGGGACGCCAGAGCCATTTAAGAATGTAGCTCACCCTCTTGAGTTCAGAAGGCAGGTTCAACAGCGGGTCGAGGAGCGCGAACAGAAGTAGTATCGGAGTAACCGGGAATACATGAAGACGCTGACTTGTCTCGCGCTGGTTTGTGCTCTGAGTTTCGTATCAGTGGGGTGTGGCGGAGGATCGGACCATCCAAGAATCGGAGAGAACGGAGTGCTATCTGAGGGAGGGGATGCCGATGCGGTCCTCACCGGGATTGACAGGGACTCATACGACGAACTGTTCAAAGACATTGCAGCGCACGATCTAGTCGGAGTGCAGCAGCTAATCACAGCAGGCAAGGTTCTCCAGGTTATGAAAGGGACAAAGGTCTTAGTAATCGACGTTTCGCTTGCCAGTACTCGCGTCAGGATTCTGGACGGAGAGTACTCGGGAAAAGTAGTGTGGGTTCCATTTGAGATGGTTATGAAAACGGGCGCCGGTGGACACTAGGAGAGTAAAGAGAAACTCGATACATTCGGCACTCATTTCCATTTTGAACGGGCAATGCGCTTCATCTCTTCGGCGATTTCGCGCATTTGGGCGAGCAATTCCCCTAGAAGCCGAACAGCAACACTCTCGCTAATCAAAGTTGGACCAGACTCCGCCGGTGGCAGAGCCTTCCGCAGCGGAACAATCCAGACGAGCATTGCGATGTCAAAGGCAATCACGCGCATAGACACCCACCAGTGGAAGTATCTGCTCATCCACTCCTGCATGAACGCATTGTTGATGACTTGAAAGCATGAATAGGCCCCAAGGCCAATCACGATGTTTCTTTCCACCGACCTCAACACAGCCATGTACCTTGCGCCGAAACCGACGAGTGCAACAAGGATGAACGCAAACGCAATTTCCAGTGCGCGCTCAGAGGACAAGACAAAAATAGCGAGGGGAGAAGATTTGTTCCTGAATGCTGTGACTGCGGCGTAGCTAAGGGCAACCACGGCAATGAGGCTGAGTAATCTCCGAACCAGCGGCCAGATTGCGGGATAAGTTCTCAGGCTTGTCCAGCACAGTTCCGCAACCACAAGAGCACGGACGAGCAGCACCACCACCGATGCAAACCAGTACGTGTACCAAGCCGGGAAGGACCTATAACCCCATTCTCGATAAACCCACCACACGACGGTTACTTCCACCACGAGAAGCACAACGTAAAAACTGAAAAAGGGGAGTCGTCGATGGAGGCGTCGGTAAAAGACCATGGCGCACAGCAAGAACTTCAGCCCTATGCCTAGCCACCAGAGCAGGTTTTCTGAGAGGGTCAATTGCATGGGAAACGGATGGTATCACGGCCCTTACGACTGCCTCAAAATTGAGTCTACAAATTCCACGTTTCCAGAATTCTCAAACGTGTCGAGCATTGATCGAACGCGGTATGAAAGCGTCGCCACAATCTCCGTTAGCTGGCGAAGGTCGTGAATCGAAATTCCAACTGTTCTCAGCCGTAGCCACGCCAAGGCGCACCACTTGTAATAGCCGAGTTCAATTTTCACGCGCTGCCATTCGAGTTGTGCTAATAATTTTATTTCGGGAGAATGGATGATAACTTGACCGAAAATCCGGTGTCCTCTTCGGAAGTCTTCTCGCACGCGACGAACGTAGTCCTGCACGATTTGAAATTCAGGCTCCTCCTTGAATCGCACGTCTTCCCAGACTGTTGAGCGTTTCTGTTGTTGGACGGCCACCCAAAGTGTCTTTTCGACCTCGGTGAAGGATTTGTAGTGGCGAGGGACAAGCTGGTCTCGGGGAGTATTTCGCTGTGAGGCTATGCGGCGCTCAATGTCTCTCTGTTGCCGTAAGAAGAAGACCAGCGAAAGGGCAAGGAGAATTGTTAGGACGATAGATACCATTGGTTTTCTCCGATGGTGTGGGCACAAAGGGATGCTGTTACTGTCCTTGCTACGTCCATAATCAGGGACGCGCATCGTAGCACATCTCTCATCATATTGAGTGAAAGAACATTACTACGATGCGCGGATTCTACGAGGTTACACCATGCGGCATCAGGCAGCCGTGGATGGGTTTGTTAGATAGGACGGTGGGTGCGGTGGGAACGGAGGTGGTGGGTTGCCGTCAGCCATCAGCCGCTCCGGGCTTGCGTTGTGGACTGGAACGGCAACGCCCGTGACCTTTGACTTGGGGTATGGCGGAAATGGCGGCGGCGGATTCCCGTCCGCTACATACCACGGAAACGGAGGCGGTGGGTTTCCATCCGCCGCCAGCTTGTGTCGATCTACCAGGGTTGACCCTGCTACTGCGAGCAGACCGACTGCAAGGATCGTAACAACGAGTAAGCGTTTCATGTTTTTTCTCCATGTTGATTTAACAGGTGGGTGCCTTGGCACCGCGCCAGCCCGAAGATGCCCTAAAGCCAGACCAGCGTGCATTCATTTCTTTGGCTGAGGACGGTAGTTCAGACTGCGAACAACAAAAAGCTCCGCGATTGAATCTCTAGCGGAACAAAAAGGTCATTCCTAGCTCGTTGACATTGAGTAGAAACACAAAGCCCCTAGACCGTGGAGAGGAATGCCACGATCTAGGGGGTGTCTTCTTCCGGCTAGGCCGGGAGAATCTCCATATTAAGGTAGCGTTGGATGCAGCTTCTTGAGCCGTTGGTAGACTGCTGACTCCTGGACGTTCTCCCCACAGTGAGGGAAACCCGGCCAGCAACGTATCGCATGGCGAAGAAGGGAAACAAAACAGCATGAGCAAACAAATGGAACTAGATGTGATCGTAGTCTACGGGCCAAAGATCAAGGACGTGGAGCAACGTGTTCGTCAGGCACAGCGCGAAGCTAGGAGAGGTTCATTCCCCACAAAACTGCGCCGTGTGAGTGTGGGTACGTTTCGCGGCAAGTACGCGGTCTTTCTCGAACAGAAGGGAGCCAGGTAGCGTGAAGGGCCTGGAGTCAGCGGAGAAAGGGAAATAACGTGAGACTCATATTCGTAGTGTGGCTAGTCGTCATTCTGTATTCGGCCTCCAACTTGGGGATGCTTTCTCACGGTGACGTGGGCGGCTGGCTTGGGCGGAGCCTCGGTGTCGCGCTGCCCCTCTTCGCCATCTACTACCTTGTGCAATGGGTCAGGAAAAAGAAGGTAAGCGAGTAGCATGGCTCCATCTCGCAAACTTGGCACTACAGCGGTGACTCGCTTCTGCAAGTGGATGGACCGAAGGATGGCTGTCCGCATCTTGAAGCGGGTCACTTTATCTTTGCTGAGGAAACAAGCGATAGAGCGTGAAGCGGATCGGCAGTTGGGTCATGCTTTCGGCACACCCGGCCAATCAAGGTGGGGTTTCGACTGTACCTTTCGGTAGTGAACCGAATGGTGGCTCTGTCGCTGCAAAGACTTCAATAGCCATGTAAAGGACCTTATCCCCCGGATGGATGTCTTAAAAGCTGGAGACCAATCTGACGTGAGGAACAAACGCACCTGCTCACGAGGCAGGCCCACTACGATCCCTTAACGTAACGCGGTCCTGACGCGAATAGGGACCATCGACAGACCCCGACAACGGAGATGGTCGACCGATCGATGGTTTTTGCGTCTCACTTCAACTCGACTGGAGCTAGGACAGTTCTCTGCCCTGCTGTACTTCTCGAAGCTCTTTCTGCGCCTGTTCCAAATCGGCTAGGCGCTGTTCGAGTTCGGCGCGAAAGATTTCCGCTTGCTCATAAAGCCGGGCATTCTGAATGGCAACCGCTGCAGGAATCGCAAGGGACTTCGCGAGGCGAAGATGTTCCTGGGTAGACGCTCGAACACGGACATCGCCGAGCGACAGCAGTCCGAGCACCTCTTGAGAAGCCACAAGAGGAACGCACAGCCAAGACCGCAGATGGGAAAAACCCTTGAGAGTCACCCAATCCGTCTCCTCAGCGGTATTTGGAATGAGCAGACTCGTCCTCGTCGCGAGAACGTGCATTAAGAACGCGTTGTCCTTTGCATCAAGGGTTGCTGGAAACTTTGGGATTCGACGACTCGGTAGGGAATTCTGAACCTCTCTCGCGAGGAAGAGTCTAGTATCTGCCTCTACCAGCAGGATCTGCGCCGATTCGCATGGAACCAGCTCCACGAGAGACCGAAGCAGCGTGTCGAGCACATAGTCCATGCTCAGGTTCTGCGTAAGGGCTAGACTCGTCTTGCGGAATGCCTCTGCTTCCGCCCACGCCGATTGCGCCATGTCGAGGTTCCGGGCCATCTGCTCTTCCGCCGATTTTCGCGCT
>JBGPIX010000043.1:0-21377 GCA_041485085.1 Candidatus Acidiferrum sp. | reverse complement strand
TTGTTTTGATAGAGAGCGCTGGCGGTGGAATCGTTGGCGACGTAAATGTCGGGCCAGCCGTCGTTGTCGAGATCGGCGGTGAGCACACCGAGACCGTATGTGCCATTCGCGCTGAGGATGCCGGATTTTTCGCTGACGTCACTGAAGGTTCCGTCGCCGTTGTTGTGATAGAGAATGTTTTTGCCGCCGTTGAGCCCCGGCGGGCCGCAGGCAACCATGACGCCTTTGTAGAGGCACGGGCCGGACTCGGGAACGGGAGCGGTTTTCAGGTCGAGATCGATGTAGTTGGCGACGAAGAGATCGAGGTGGCCGTCGCGATCATAGTCGATGAAAGCGCAGCCAGTGTTCCAACGTTTGCCGCCGCCGGCGACACCGGCTTTTTCGCTGACATCGGTGAAGGTGCCGTTACCGTTGTTGTGGTAGAGAACATTCTTGCCGAAGTAGGTGACGAAAAGATCGTCGAAACCGTCGTTGTCGTAGTCCCCGACGCAGACAGCCTGTCCCCAGCCGGAGTGCAGCAGGCCGGCTTTGGCGGTGACGTCGGTGAAGGTGCCATCACGATTATTTTTAAAGAGATGCGATGTGGGTTCCTGTCCAGCAGGAAAACCTTCGAGGCGCCAGCCGTTGACGAGAAAAATATCCAGCCAGCCGTCGTGGTCGTAATCATAGAAAGCAACGCCACAGCCTGTGGTTTCAAGGAGATATTTATTTTTGTGCTCGCCGCCGAAGATGGTCTTGGCGTTGAGTCCGGATTCGCGCGCGACGTTCAAGAAGGAAACGCCAAGGTCGCTGGAGGAAACAGGAGAGGCAGTCTGTGGCAAAGCCGTGCCCTGAGAAAGGGATGCTGACTGCCACTTTTTCGGGATCGCCAGGGCGAGCACTCGCTCTAACGGGAGCACGATTGCGGAACGGCTGAGTGATTGGAGAAACGCGCGGCGTGTGGAGGACAAAGAACCGATACCTTTCCTTGCAAGCGCCGTACTAGAATCCGGCGCTTTCCTTTATAGTAAGGCCAACGACGCAATGCAAGCACACCACGCAGCGGGGGCCACCAGAATGCACATCACGCCGGCAACACATGTCCACTTTCAAAGTCAATTCAAATGGATCTGGCTGAAGCGGATTGGCGCGTGCATTGCGGCCGCGGTGATCCTGGCAATCGCGGCTCCCGCCAGTCGGAGTCAGCAGACTGACGAGAAGCCACACGAACTCGAGCTTTCGCGCGGGGTGCGCCCGTGGGAATTTCTGCCTGTCACGGGAATGCGCGCGGGACTCCTGGGGAATGAATCCGGACGCATGGAAGCCTGGGTGTACCCGCTGAAGATCTTTCGGGACTTTCACCTGAAATTTCACACCGAAGGGCGAATTCTGGCGGCTGACTCACTGGCGAGGATGGTGACCGTGCGGCCGGAGTCCGCGACGATTCTCTACGCGGGGGATACGTTTACGGTGCGCGAAACGTTTTTTGTTCCCGTGCAGGAACAGGGCGCGGTGATCGTTCTCGACGTGGAGACGGAACAGCCTTTGGAAATTGAGGCGGCTTTTCATCGAGATTTTCAGTTGGAATGGCCCGCGGCACTCGGGGCGACGTATTTGGACTGGGCAGCCGCGCAGCATGCATTTTATTTTGGCGAGGAACAGAGAAAATTCTCGGCGCTGGTGGGCTCGCCAACGGCGGCGGAGCCTCGCGCTGAATTCCAGACAAACTACTCAGAATCGCAGGAGAGTTCATTCCGGTTGGGGCCGACGGCTAAAGGCAAAGAGAGAAAGCTGATCGTCATTGCCGGGTCGCTGGAAGGGCGGGTCGGCGCCGAGAAAACCTATCAGCATCTGACAAGTTCTTACGCGGACTTGCTGCGGGAATCCGCGGAATATTATCGAGATTACCTGAGGAAGACCGCGAGCGTGGAACTTCCCGATGCGCAAATCCAGCAAGCTTACGATTGGTCGCGTGTAAGCGTGCTCCAGGGAATGGTGAACAATCCTTACCTGGGCACAGGACTCGTGGCGGGATACCGCACTTCGGGCGAGAGCCAGCGTCCGGGGTTTGCCTGGTTCTTCGGGCGGGATTCCTTTTGGACCTCCCTCGCGCTTAATGCTGCTGGGGACTATTCCAGCACGCGCACGGCGCTCGAGTTTGTTAGCAAATACCAGCGCGAAGACGGCAAGATTCCTCACGAAATTTCGCAGGGCGCGAATTTTGTACAATGGTTCAAGGATTATCCCTACCCGTACGCCTCCGCGGACGCCACCCCTCTATATATCATCGCGGTGAATGATTACGTTGTGGAAAGCGGCGACACGGCATTTGCGAAGGAAGAGTGGAATAGTTTGTGGAAAGCGTACGAATTCCTGCGTTCGACCTACGACGAACAAGGCTTTCCCAAAAATGTTGGAGTCGGGCACGGCTGGGTGGAAGGCGGCCCGCTACTTCCGGTGAAAACGGAGCTCTATCAAACGGGATTGGGGATTGAGGCGTTGCGCGCGCTTTCGAATCTGGCTCACCTGACCGGGCAGGAAGAGGCGAGCAAAGAGCTTTCGCAAAGTTTTGACAAGCAGAAGCCATTGATGAACGCGGCGTTCTGGATTGCCGAGAAGAAACGGTTTGCCTTCGCATTAGATAAAGACAATCACGCGGTGGATGAGCCGAGCGTTCTGGCCACCGTGCCGATGTGGTTTGGATTGCTGGATGAAGCAAAAGCAGACGCCATGATTACGGAACTCGCTGATTTGGACCACCAGACAGATTGGGGCATGCGGATTATCTCTGAGCATTCGCCCAAATTCAGCGGCGGCGGCTACCACTTCGGATCCGTCTGGCCACTCTTCACGGGATGGGCGGCGGTTGGTGAGTATCGCTATCACCGTGCCCTCCCTGCCTACGCAAATTTGCGAGCCAACGCGCTGCTAGCTCTGGATGGTTCTCTGGGTCACGTCACGGAAGTGCTCTCAGGCTCTTACTACCAGTCGCTTTCCACGAGCTCACCACATCAAATCTGGTCCGCGGCAATGATGGTCAGCCCATTGTTGCGTGGCATGTTCGGACTGCAGACAGACGCCACGACAGGAACCCTCACGTTCGCGCCGCACGCTCCCGCCGATTGGACTTCCTTCGGGATCGGAAACGTGAAAGTGGGCACGGCGAAGTTGGATTTGCGCTATTCCAAGGACCTTAAAGGGATCAGTCTGGCAGTGAAGGAGACCGGCAACGCTTCGTGCAACATTGATTTTCAACCAGCGGTGAGCCTGCGCGCGAAAGTCCTCGGCGTCGAGTTCAATGGCCGGCCAGTGCCGTTTCTTGTCGAGGCGAACGGCATCGACCAACACGTGACTGCCAGGATTACCGTCGCGGGAGGGTCGAACACACTTAGAATTCGAACGCGAGATGATTTTGGCTTGAGCTATTCCTCGACATTGCCTGCAATCGGAGCGGCCTCGCAAGGCTTGCGGATTATTTCCGAAACGTGGACGCCGGCGCGGGACCGTTTGACACTCAACACTTCGGGGCTCCCCGGCGCGCAATACATTCTCACCGTTTGGAATGGGGAGCAGATTGCTTCCGTCGAGGGAGCGAAACTTTTTAAGACCGAGGACGGGAGAACAGAACTGATCCTGGATCTCCCCAAAATGGGCGGCGCGGCGTCTTCTACTGCGACGGTTTCGATTCAATTCGCCAGCCCCGCTAAGAAACGAGGGCGCACAAAAAAGTAAGATCGATGCAAGTGCACTTGGATAGATTCCGGGAAGGAAGGAACGTCAATTGTTCTCAGGTATTCGCCTAAAAGTAGAACAATTGGCTGGGAGTGAGTGAAAAAATGGAGCGGCCTATCGGAATCGAACCGACACCTGAACCTTGGCAAGGTTCCGTACTACCACTATACTAAGGCCGCTTACTGACCTTCTTTTTATAACATGACCGCAGGGCTGCTACAAGCCTTCCCCGCCCCCGCTGGCCCCAAGCCAAACAGTCCACAGGCAAGAATTTTCAGGAAACCTGGGTAATGCGGGCGGACTTCACCACGGGCGAGCGACGCTGCCGCTCCGCAAACCGGGTAGCCTTGTCCTTATCCGTGTAGACACGGCCGAACTTTTCCCCGTCGGCATAAAAGACGCTCACGAGGTAATGGTGATGTTTGCGGCGACGATCTTTGCCGAAAGAAGTCTTGCCTTGAATTCCAGTTTTTTTCGTCTCAGCTTTTGTCACGTTGGCCACCCTATCGGAAAAGAATACGCACTGCACTATCGCAGAGGAGCGAGGCTACCACAAGTACCAGAGAAGATAGTATCACGCACTTCATTACACCGGGAAAATCCGTGGACAGGAATCGGACCCTTCGCGGAGAAACAAGAGAAACGTGGCTGAGGACCTTGATCGCACAGTGCCCGATGCTCAAAAAGCCAGCTAAAATGCATGTTTCCCGGCGAGGGCCGGCCACAACCTTTGGGCTTCGCGCAACATCCAATGGGGAGCGTTTTGGGCCAGGACGTGAAGGAAACAGCAGGCCAATTTGTCTGAAAAATTGTTGCGCGCCACGAAACATTTTCGGGTTTTCAACGTCTTTACCTGTGAGGAGAAGATAAGCTGAATGTGGCGGAGAAACATCATGACGATAACCGTTCCAAAACAACCGCCCCTCGTGGAAGATCTGCGAAACCATTCGCAGGAACAGATCGCTGAATTGCGTCAACTTCTCGCTGTGGGTGCGCCTTCGCGGCCAGATCCGCGCCGGCCTGGTTTTTATGAAGTGGAAGGATTTTCGAGCACCTACTATGTGTTCAAGTATCCGACCGGCACGAAAGTGCTGCTGATCGGCGTCTGGGAGCGCGAGAGCGATCCTGTGGCCGCCTTGGTGGCGTGTTCCTGCCCGGCTGCATAATTCCTTTTCACTGTATCCAGTATCCAGAGCAAAGAGAAAGCAAGAAAAGCGTCCCGGTGAGAGCCGGGGCGCTTTTTTAGTCCTCTTCCAGCTCCAGCGCGACGGAGTTGATGCAATAGCGCATTCCCGTGGGTTGCGGTCCATCGTCAAACAGGTGCCCAAGGTGCGCATCGCACCGGCTACACTTTACCTCCGTGCGCCGCATCCCGTGGCTCGTGTCGTTCTCGGCCCCGACCGCCTCTTCGCTGGCTGGAGCATAGAAACTGGGCCATCCGGAGCCCGAGTGGTATTTTGTTTCAGAACGAAACAGAGGTTGGCCGCAGCAGATGCACTTATAAGTCCCTGCCGTTTCGGTGTCCTCGTACTCGCCTGTAAAGGCTGGCTCCGTGCCCTTTTGCCGGGTCACAAAGTATTGATTCTGCGTGAGTTGTTTCTTCCAAGCTTGTTCATCCTTGCGAATCTTGTCTGTCATGGCCCCTCCCCTGATGGGTTCCGTTATGGTACATCCCGTGCAGTATCAGATTCAGCGCACTGGCTTGACGTTTCAACCACTAGCCCAAATAGTGGTTATAGCGAAAGCCTGTCGAGAAAGCCACCATGCCCGAAGCCCCTGCAAAAGTGTATGCAGATAAACGAGTTAGCCGCAGGGCGAAAATCGCCCGGCCAGTCCGTGTGCGGCCGTCTGACCCCAAGGACGACCACTTTGAAGATCTGCCGGTCAGCGTAAATGCGTCCAAGGAGGGTATCTATTTCACCTCACGCCGGAAGTCATACTACAAGGGCATGCGAGTATTCGTCACGTTCCCTTTCAGTTCGCCCCACGATCCGATGAATTCCGAATACGTGGCCGAGGTCGTGCGCGTGGAGGTATTGCCCAACGGCAAGTCCGGCGTGGCCGTACACCTCAAAATGTCTATGAATTACAGCGGCACGAAGACTTCGGCCTGAACTCAGCCGCCTCCCGTCACTTCCTCCCAAGTTGCGAAAGCTTTAAGTCTACCGGCTCGCAGTAGAGAGGTTTCTCTTATCGGGCCGTCTATGAGGAAAACGGAGGATCTGCCCGATGAAACGGCTTTTCTTGCTCGCTATCCTTGCTTCGCCGTTGTCGATATTTGCCCAAGACGCCATGTTCCGCGGGAACCCGGAGCACACGGGTATGTATGGAGCTGCCGGCGTTCCGAAGTTCACTGGCGTCAAGTGGCAGTTTCACACCAAGGGGCAAATCCTGTCTTCTCCGGCGGTTGCCGGCGACACTCTCTATTTTGGCAGCAACGATCATTGCCTTTACGCTCTGGATCTCGCTACCGGGGCGCAGAAATGGCGATTCAAATCCGAGGGCCGCATCACTTCTTCACCCGCGGTTTCCGCGGGTGCCGTCTATTTTGGCAGCTATGACGGCAATTTCTACGCGGTGGACGCCGCGACCGGCCAGTTGAAATGGAAGTATCAGACCGGGGGCGAGCGCCGCTTCGCCGCAAAACATCTCCATGGCGCCGCACCCGCTTCGGAGACTATGCCGGATCCTTTCGATTTTTACCTGTCTTCGCCGGTGGTTTGGAACGGGGCAGTCTATTTTGGCAGCGGAGACACCAACATCTACGCGCTAGATGCCGCGACCGGCAACTTGAAATGGAAATTCAAGACGGGCGATGTCGTCCACGCCTCCCCGGCTATTTCAGGGGGCACTCTATTTGTTGGAAGTTGGGATAGCTACTTCTACGCACTCGATGCGGGCAGCGGGAAAGAGGTCTGGCGTTTCAAGACGGGCGAGGATCCGGACATCCATAATCAAGTTGGCATCCAGTCCTCAGCGGCTGTGGCAGACGGAGTAGTGTACTTCGGCTGCCGCGATTCCAAGTTTTACGCCGTGGATGCGGCCACCGGTAAGGAACGCTGGTCCTTCTCGAACAAAGGTTCATGGGTCATCGCTTCGCCTGCTGTCTTTGATGGGAAGGTCTATTTCGCGACTTCGGACACAGGCTTGCTTCATGCGTTGGAGGCCAAGTCAGGCGCCCCGCTCTTCTCCTTGGACTTTAAACATTGGCCGATGTTCTCTTCGCCGGCCATTGCGAATGGAACTCTATATATCGGCTCTCATCAGGGCAGACTCAACGCCATCGACCTCAAAACGCAGAAAGTTGCCTGGAGCTTTGATACCGAGGATTCGAAGAAGAACGGCCCGACCTATACCAAACCCGATGGCACCCCAAACTATGAAGCAGCTTTCTTCGACTTCTTCTATGACGACATGGTTACCGGCGTCCAGAAGATGATGGCAGTAGGAGCCATTCTTTCCACCCCTGTAGTAGTGGGAAACACCGTGTATGTCGGCAGCGCCGATGGCAATGTCTATGCGCTGATGTAGTATTTGCGATGTCGCGCCGAGTCGATCTCGCGGCATCGAAGTGCTGGGGAACGGAATTTCTATCGGGATTAAAGAATACTTTCGTTGACATACGAGCGCGTTTCCTTTACTTTCGTATTTCGCAATGAACGGCAAGCACACAGCTCGGGCGCACCATCATCATCACGGCCACACGCCGCGCCCCCTGAGGTGTGCATAGCGATTCGCTAAAAAAAGCACTCTTCAGCCCGCTGGCGCAACAAGCCCCGGCGGGATTTTTGTTTTTGGGGGACTTTTTTCAGGAGACGACACGGTGGAGATCGACTTTCAGAAAAGCGGCGGGCTGGTTCCGGCCATCATCCAGGACGAGCGCACCGGCGATGTACTGATGCTTGGCTTCATGAATCCGGAATCGCTTGCGCAGACGCAGCGCACTGGAGAAGTGGTGTTCTTCAGCCGCTCGCGAAACACGCTTTGGAAGAAGGGCGAATCCAGCGGCCACGTATTGCGCTTACGCGAAATGCGGATGGATTGCGACGCCGATGCGCTTCTCGTGCGCGTCGAAGCGGTCGGGCCGGGCGTCTGTCACGAAGGTTACCGGAGCTGTTTTTTCAGGAAATTAGATCCGGACGGGAGCGCCCCGGTCATCGCCGAGCGCACCTTCGTTCCCGAAAAAGTTTACGGACCGGAGAAAACCCGATGAGCCGGCTGAAGCTGGGCATCCCAAAGGGTAGCCTGCAGGACGCTACGCTCGACCTATTTTCGCGGGCCGGTTGGAAGATCACCCTGGGCTCGCGAAGTTACGTTCCCACGATCGACGATGATGAAATCGAGTGTTTGCTGGTGCGCGCGCAGGAGATGGCGCGCTATGTCGAGTCTGCCGCCCTGGACGCTGGAATTACCGGACACGACTGGGTGGTGGAAACTGGCGCAGCCGTGGACGAGTTGTCCGAGCTGGTTTACGCAAAACAGCGGCTGGCGCGCGTTCGCTGGGTCCTGGCCGTGCCCGAAGACTGCGCGATTCGGGAGCCGCGCCATTTGGAAGGCAAGGTCATTGCCACCGAGGTTGTGCACATCACGGAAAGCTATCTCGCTAAACACGGCGTGAAAGCTCGAGTGGAGTTTTCCTGGGGCGCAACGGAAGTCAAAGTGCCGCAACTGGCGGACGCGATTGTCGAGGTGACGGAGACCGGCTCGTCACTGCGCGCGAATCGCCTGCGCATTGTCGACACCGTGCTGGAATCCGCGACGGTGTTCATCATGAACCGTGCTGCTGCGGCTGATTCCTGGAAGCGTGAAAAAGCGGAAAATCTGATTCTGATGCTGCAGGGCGCGATAGCCGCGGCGAGCAAGGTCGGTCTGCTCCTCAACGTCCATCGCGATGACTTGCCTGCGGTTCTGGGAGTTCTTCCGGCGCTGAAGAAGCCGACGATTTCGGCTTTGAGTGACCCCGATTGGGTGGCCATCAACACCATCGTCGAAGAAGCGGTGGTCCGTCAGATTCTGCCAAAGCTCAAAGCCGCCAGGGCCCAGGGGATTGTCGAATATCCCTTGAACAAGATCGTGCTCTGATGCGCATCGTCAAACTTACGCCTCGAATCGAAAAGTGGCTGCTTGCCCGCCGCGCTCGGCGAGACGACAAAGCTCAGTCCGTGGCCGCCGGGATTGTTGCCGACGTGCGCAAACGCGGCGATGCCGCGCTGTTTGCCTGGACGAAGAAACTGGACCATTTCGATCTCGCGCGCGAAGGCGTTTGGATTTCCAAGAAGGAAATTCGTTCCGCGGAACGGCACGTGAGCCCCACATTCCTGAACGCGATTAAGAGAGCTGCGAAAAATGTCCGCAGCGTCGCCGAAAAACAGCTGCCCCGCCCGTGGTCATTCAAATCCGAGCCGGGCGTCAGGATCAGCCAGCGCGTTGCTCCGATTGAATCGATCGGCTGCTATATTCCCGGCGGCCATTTCTCTCTTGTGTCAACGCTGGTCATGACCGCCATTCCAGCCCAGGTCGCCGGCGTTGCGCGCGTCGTCGCCGTCTGCCCTGGGCCGAATCCCGAATTGCTCGCAGCCGCGGGACTGCTCGGCATTGCGGAGATTGCCCGTGTCGGTGGCGCACAAGCGATTGCGGCCCTCGCCTACGGCACAAAGTCCATTCCTCGCGTGGAAAAAATATTCGGGCCTGGCAACAAATATGTAACCGCCGCCAAACAAATCGTTAGCAGCGATTGCGCGATCGATCTGTCTGCCGGGCCAACCGAAGCCATTGTCCTTGCCGCCGAAGGCAATGCGCGCTGGATCGCCGCCGATCTGCTGGCCCAGGCCGAACACGCCAAAGATGCCGCAAGTTTTTTCGTGACCACATCGCGCTCCCTGGCCCGCGAAGTGCAACGCGAAATCACCTGGCAACTTGGCGAACTGCCTTTTGGCATGGCGCGCGTCTCCACCGAACATGCCGGCGCCATTCTCGTTGCCGATTCGCTCGAGCAGGCTTGCGATTTCGTTAACCGCTTTGCACCCGAGCATCTCAGCCTGCCGGTGAATGCTGAAAAACTGTTGCGGAAAATCCATTCGGCCGGAACCGTCTTTCTCGGACCGTGGGGAGCGCAGCCGCTGGGCGACTATGCGACTGGCAGCAACCACGTCCTCCCAACGGGCGGATGGGCGCGCAAACGCGGAGGCCTTTCAGCCGCCGACTTTGTGAAATGCATCAGCGTGCAGACCATCTCGCGCAAAGGCTTTCTCCGGCTCGCCGATACCGTGGAAACTCTGGCAGAATCCGAAGGCTTGATGGCACACCGCAATGCCGTGAGGGTCCGCCGATGAAAGTAAAATTACCAGTGCGCAAAGCAATTCTGAATCGGCGCACCTACGAGGCACCCGCCGAAGGGCGGTCGGATAAAATGCGCCTCGACTTCAACGAGAACACGTCGGGCTGCTCTCCGAAGGTGCGGCACGCGCTCGCCAAGCTCACCACCAAACAACTTGCCATGTACCCCGAATATCAGGCGCCCACGCAGCGGATTGCGCGCTACTTCGGTGTCCGGCCGCAGGAATTGCTGCTCACCAACGGCGGTGACGACGCCCTGCGCGTTTTCTTCGACACTTTTGTCGAACCTCGTACCAGCATCCTGATTTGCGAGCCCACTTTCCCGATGTACCGATATTACGCGGAGATTTACGCCGCCCGAATTTCCGTGCTGCGTTACGGCAGCGAAATGGAATTTCCGATCGAGGGCGTCATCGCCGCGTTGCGCAAAAAGCCTCGCATCCTTTTCATCGCCAATCCCAATAATCCAACGGGAACACTGATCCAGAAAGAAGAGCTGCGGAGAATCTTGAAAGCCGCCACCCACACGGCCGTCGTGATCGATGAAGCTTATGCGGAGTTCTCCGGCTTCTCCATCGTGCGATGGATCAAGAAGTATCCACAACTGTTCGTGGCGAGAACATTCTCGAAGGTTGCCGGGCTCGCGGCCCTGCGCCTCGGCGCCGTCATTGCCTGCAAAGAGTCTCTTGCTCTTGTGCGACGCGCCATGCCCCCGTTCCCCGTGAATCTCGCTGCTTTGGTAGCAACGGAAGCGGCCGTCGCCGATCGGCCAACGTCGCAAAGATACGTGAACGGCGTGAAAAGTCTGCGCGCGTGGTTCGCGAAGGAATTGGAAAAGCTCGGTGTGAAGATCTACCCGAGCGCCGGAAATTTTCTTCTGGCGAATTTCGGCCCAAGCGGCCCGGCTTTGTTTCGAAAGCTAGAGAAGCAGGGAATCCTTCTTCGCGAGCGCAGCAAAGACATCGGGCCCGGATTCGTGCGCATCACCATCGGAACGCAATCGGAGATGAAGAGGCTGTTGAAGGCAATTCAAAAAGAATGGAAAGCTCGGGCCTGAACTTCAACGCCAAAGCAAACTCACCATGCCACGCACCGCCACCATTCATCGCAAGACCAACGAGACAGACATCTGCCTAAAGCTCAATCTCGATGGCCGAGGAAAAGCTCGCATCGCGACGGGAATCCGCTTCTTCGATCATATGCTCGAACTGCTTGCGCGACACGGCGCGTTCGATCTGGACGTGGACGCCCGCGGCGATCTCGATGTGGATCAGCATCACACCGTCGAAGACGTTGGCATCATTCTTGGCGAAGCCGTGCAGAAAGCCCTCGGCTCCAAGCGCGGCATTTTGCGCGCCGGCTATTTCCTGATGCCCATGGACGAAACGCTCGCCTCCGCCGCCGTGGACCTTGGGGGAAGGCCTTACTGCGTTGTGAAGGCAAAGATCGTCGCGAAACGAGTCGGCGACTTCCAAGTCGAACTAATGGAAGATTTTTTTCAAGGCTTCGCGCAATCGGCAAAGGCCAACGTCCATCTGCGCTCCCTATACGGCCGCTCGTCTCATCATCAAGTCGAAGCCATCTTCAAAGCATTCGCGCGCGCCCTCCGGTTTGCTGTCTCTCGCGACAAACGCCTCCGCCAGGTCCTTCCCAGCACCAAGGGACTTTTATGAGAGTGACCATCCTCGATTACGGCGCGGGGAATGTGCCTTCCGTCGAACGCGCCCTTCAACGTCTCGGCGCGGAATCGCACCGCACCGATTCGCCCGAATGTATTTCCAAGGCGGACACTCTGCTCCTCCCCGGTGTCGGGCACTACGCCGCTCTAGTTCGCGCCCTCGACGAGAAAAATCTCCGCGCACCTTTGGTCGACGCCATTCACCGCGGTGTTCCTTTTCTGGGAATCTGCCTGGGCTTGCAGGTGTTGTTCAAGTCGAGCGAAGAGGCTTCGCAACTCCAAGGGTTGAATCTTCTCCCGGGAATCGTCTCCGCATTGCCACGAAGCGTGAAACTGCCTCACATGGGCTGGAACCAGCTTGAAAAGAAGCGCGACTCTTCCCTGCTCGCGGGCATTGACTCTGGCGCGTATTTTTATTTTGCGCACTCCTACGCCGCACTCGATTCGAATGGCTCAACCGCCGCGACCTGCACCCACGGCGCGGAATTCAGCGCGGTCATCGAACACCGAAACATCTACGCCGTGCAGTTCCATCCGGAAAAAAGCGGCGACTGCGGCGCGCGCGTCCTTCAGAATTTTCTGAGGCTTGCGGCATGAGCCTCGCGCACCGCATCATTCCCTGCCTTGACACCGATGGCGATCGCGTCGTTAAGGGTGTCAACTTCGTAGGATTGCGCGATGCCGGCGATCCCGTCGCGCTAGCGGCCCGCTACAACGCCGAAGGCGCCGACGAGTTAGTGGTGCTGGACATCGCCGCCTCACGCGACCGTCGGCCGACTTTCCTCGAAACCATCCGCCGCGTCGCCGCGGAATTGGCCATCCCTCTCACCGCTGGCGGTGGCATTCGCACCCTCGAAGACGGCCGCGCCGTGGTGCGCGCCGGTGCGGACAAAGTCACCGTGAACACCGCCGCGGTGGAACGCCCCGAACTCATTTCCGAATTGTCTCGCGAATTTGGCGCGCAAGCCGTCGTTCTGGCGATTGACGCAAAGCGTGCCGGCGATCACTGGGATGTCATGGTTCGCGGCGGTCGGGAATCCGCTTCATTGGATGCGATCGAGTGGGCGCGACTTGGAGTCGCAGCGGGCGCCGGTGAGATTTTGCTTACCTCCGTCGATCGCGACGGCACGCAAAGCGGTTTCGATGTTGCGCTAACCGCAGCAATCTCGCGAACCGTTACCGTCCCGGTGATCGCCTCCGGCGGCGCCAAATCGCCCGAGCATTTTGTTCAAATTTTTCAGGAAGGCGCCGCAGATGCCGCGCTGGCAGCGTCAATCTTTCACGATCAACTGCAATCCATTCGAACGCTGAAGGAATTTCTCACGGCTCGTGGTGTCGAGGTGCGCTTGCCGTGCTGATTCCCTGCATCGACTTGCAAGGCGGGCAAGCCGTTCAGTTGGTTCACGGGCGAAAGCGCGAACTCGCCGTTGCCGACGTCTTCGGTCTTCTGAAGAAATTCAGAAAGTATCCCTGGTTGCACGTCATTGACCTGGACGCCGCCATCGGAAAAGGTCAGAACGACGAACTCGTTCGCGCACTCTGCAAGAGTGCGCGAAAAGACTTTGGCATGAAGGTGCGCGTCGGGGGCGGCATTCGAACTATTTCTCGCGCCGAACAAGTCTCCGCCTGGGGCGCGAGCCAGATCATTGTCGGCAGCGCCGCTTTCCGCAGCGGCAAAACAGATGCCAAATTTCTGCGAGAGCTCACAAAAATAGTTCCTCGAAAGCAGGTTATCATCGCTCTCGACACTGCCCGTGGACAAATCACCATCCACGGCTGGCGCAAGCGCATCGCCCTTCATGCCGAAAAAGTGATGGCACAGCTCGAACCCTTCTGCGCGGGATTTTTATGCACCGATGTAGATCGCGAAGGCACGATGACCGGCGCAAACCTCGAATGGTTTCGCAAGCTGCGCGCCGCCACAGCTCTTCCAATCATCGCCGCTGGCGGCATCAAAACGCGGCGCGAGATATCCACGCTGGAAAAATTGGGAATGGACGCCGCCGTCGGCATGGCCATGTACAAGAACCGCCTCCGCTAATTCAGCGAACCCGCATCAGGCCCTCAGTGATCTATCGAGTCGGGGCAAATTAACGGAGATACGCGTCGGTGATGTACTGCTGCACCATGCGCTGCGTATTGAAAAACGAGCCGTTGATCGCAATAGCGTGCTGCATGACTTCCAGGAATTTCGCGCGATCGTTGTAGTACATCGGAATAATCACGCCTTCGAGCTTGTTATAGAGCGATTCAGCTTCGGCCGTGTTGTCGGCCGGAGTATTCCCGGCAGCGGTGCGCCGTGACTCGCCGATGCACCATCCCGTGACGCCCTCAATGTGGCCTTCCACCCACCAGCCGTCGAGAATGCTCAAGCTCGGCACTCCATTTAGCGCGGACTTCATGCCGCTTGTGCCGGAAGCCTCCAGAGGAAACTGCGGTGTATTCAGCCAAAGGTCTACGCCGGAAGTGATCTTCCCGCCGAGTTCGAGATTGTAATCGTCGAGGAACACCACCGGCACCGTTTTCCGCAGCGCTTTTTTCGCATGAAAAATCCGGCGAATAATATCTTTCCCGCCGCCGTCATTCGGATGCGCCTTGCCCGCATAAATAATCTGGAAGTGGCCGGCGTTCTTGGCAATTTGCCGCAGCCGATCGAGATCCGAGAGGATCAAGTCGGCGCGCTTGTATCCAGTTGCGCGGCGCGCGAAACCGATCGTGAAAACCTCGTGATCAAACTTGAGCCCGGTCTTCTGGCGAACCGTCTCGAGCAAGTCGTGCTTGGCGATTAGATGCGCCGCCCAAACTTCCTCCGCCGGCAAGCCCAGCGCACTCCGCAAGCTGTAGTTGTCCTCGCGCCAAGAGGGAATGTAACGGTCAAAGAGTTGCTGAAACGGAGGCGAGGTCCACGTCCCGGCATGCACTCCATTGGTGATCGCTTCGATGTCTGCTCCCGGAAACATCTGGCGCGAAGTCTCCCCGTGCTGCTTGGCGACGCCATTTACATAGGTGCTCAGCCCCAACGCAAGCTGCGTCATATTCAGTGAAGCGCCCTGCTGCGCCGCCTCCTGCAGCCCCGTATAATTCTGCTCCGCCTGCAGCGCACGCTTCATCAAACCGGCGGTGGGCGCATCTTTCAAGTCCAGGAAGTCCGTCCTCCCCGGAAACACTCGCGTGAGGAACTCCATGGGAAAGCGGTCATGCCCTGCCGGAACCGGCGTATGCGTGGTGAACACACACTTGTTGCGAACTTTTTCGATGTCCTCGCCGCGGATCGAACTGCGCCCAGCCTTCTGAGCTTCCGCGCCAAGCAACTCCAGCGTCAGCAGCGCTGCGTGTCCTTCATTCATGTGGTAGCGCGTCAGGTCGCTGTAACCCATCGCGCGCAGCATGCGCACCCCGCCGATTCCCAACAGCACTTCTTGCCTCAACCTGTAGTACGAATCGCCGCCATAGAGAGTGCCGGTGAGCGCGCGGTCCGCTTCCGTGTTCGAAGGCAAATCGGCATCCAGGAAATAGACGGGCACTTCAAAACCCCGCACGCCCTTTACCGGGTAGTGCCAGCAACGCAATTCCACACGACGGTCTTCCAGAGGGACGCTGGCCCGCGCCGGCTCTTCGGTCAGGAAATCCTCCACGCGCCACTCGACAGGCTCTTCGGTTTGCGAACCGTCTTCAGAGAGACGCTGCGTGAAGAATCCTTTGCGGTAGAGCAGCGAGACGGCCACCATGGGCAGCCGCAGGTCTGCGGCAGCGCGAATCGTGTCACCCGCCAGAACGCCCAATCCGCCGCTGTAGCTCGGCATGGCGTTCTCCAGCGCAATCTCCATCGAAAAGTATGCAACTAGCCGCTTTATGGAATTCGCCTGACTTGCCATTTCTCTCGCTTCTCTTTTGGGTGCGGGCAACCGCTACCGTGCGGAAAATCACGCATCTTTAAACCTTAGATTGTCAGGGATTCCCGCCGCGCACGCAAGTGGTGCCAAAGCGGTGTGTGTCTATTCATTCTGCTTGGATGTTTCAGCGAAAAGGCTTCCCCGGATTGCAGCTCATGACTCTGAGCCCAGGTGGCCGAGGCGTAGGCCCTTCAATTGACCTGAATCAACGAAAAGTTATGGTTTCCGAGTCGGACTCGACCGCGGCGTTTCGGAACGCTCAAACCCACACAAAGCCCTGCTATTGCGTGACGGTCTTGACGGCGTCGCCGACTTTGAAACCTGCGCCGGAAACCGCGACGGCCACCGCGGAAATGTCATCCACTTCGGTGATCTTCACTACCCCAACCCCCGAGGCCAAACGCCGGATGACCTTGCCGGTAGCCGGATCCTTGATCTCCTTCGTCACGCGCTCGACGTTGAGCTCGTCACCGACTTTCAGGCCCGCCTTCCCGCCGACGTTCAGAATGATTTGTCCGCCTTCCACGGCCGCCACGAGACCAGAGACGTTGACGGTGCGCGTTTGCAGCTTGCCGTTATTCGCGATCAGCCCCGTGCTCATCTGATCCACGGCGTTCTTCACCGCTTCGCCAAGAATCGTCTGCTGGAAATCGCTGCTACCGAAGTTTGCGCCCCCCGCGCCGAAGCCATGCCAATTGCCGCCGCCGCCGAGCAGCGAAGTGCTCTCGCGCTGAGACTCTCCCTTGCCGTCAGCAACCCCGAGAATTTCACCCGTGTCGATGTCCACCATGCGGGCATTTACAGCCACGATGGCTTTGCTCTTTTTCTTTCCAAAACCACCTATGCCGAAACCACCGAGACCAGCGCCGGCCCCGCCGATGTTGGTGTTCTTGGTTTCGTTGCCGAACTGCGTGATGCTACCGACGATGATGGCGTCAACGCCGAGCAGCTTCCCGATTTTGGCGGCAGAGTTTGGATTCGCGCGATCGCTGTTCGAGAAATTCTGTTCAGTCAGAATCTTGTCGAGCGCTTTACGCTCGATTACCGAATAAGTGCCGTCCTTGACGAGGTCGGTCACCAGCAAGTCGGAGATACCCTTGCCGACGTCCACGTTGGTGCCGAATAGCGCTGCGGTGGAAGTCTGCACCGTCGCGTAGTCGAAATCGAAGATCGCTACACGTTTCTTGCGGCCTTGGGGCGCAGCAGGAGCGGTCGCTTGTGCGGGAGCTGCCGCAGGGGCCGCCGCGACAGGAGCTGGCGCAGCGGGCTTTGCCTGGGCGTTCAATACCGGCGCCACAACAATAGGGCTTAATGCCAAAACCAGGGCGGACCATACAAGCTTTTTCATCTCGGACCTCGCACTTGAAGCCTTTTTCTTTATGGGACGAATTACTGCCGTGAACTGGAAAGAATGTTACTGGCCTGCGGACGCAGGTGTCAATCCAAGTCTCTACGATGCTACGGCTCTGTAACGTAGAAGAAACCAGTGGAAAGACCAATCCCTCTTCACGGATGACAAGGGAACACACTTTGAGCCGTACTTGATTGAGTCGCGTAGCTGCGAAATGAACAGGCCTGGTTGGTTCCGTTTGGCTCCCGAAAACAGAAGAGGGGCGCTTCGCGCCCCCGCCTCTGACAAACAAGATTTGCAGTTCTAATCCGTTTCGCTAGAACTCGAAGCGCACGGACAGCTGCGCCTGGCGAGGATCTCCCACCCCGACGCGGAGGAACCCGTTGAAGTCGAAAAGCTGCGGCGACGACAACGGATTCACGTTGTTCTTGTTGTTGAAGGTATTAAACATCTGGATCGCCGGAATGAGCTTCATACGCTCGCCCAAGCGGAAGGGACGATCAACACCGAAGTCGAAGGTGAAGAAAGCGTTGTCCTTCAATAGATGGTTGCGGCCGCAGTCCACACCGCCGACGAACCGCGTCAGCGAATTATTGAAGCTGCATGGCGCGCCGGTGCCGGTTCCATTGACGTTATCCGTGATGGGCTGCGCAGAGTGCGCCTGCATCCGGACGTTGCTATGGATACCCCAGGGAAGGCTGGCGTCCATATAAGCGTTGAATTTGTGCGTCTCGTTGCGGTCGGATCGAGAATATTCAGCCGCGAGGTTGTGAAGGTCCGCGTAGCGGAAGGTGAACGGATCGCGTTCATTCGAATCGTCATCCCAATCGCTCGAATACGTGTAGTTTGCGTCGAACAGGAAGTGATGACTCATACGCTTGCGCATGCCAACCGTCACGCCACGATAGAGTGATTTCGCCGAGCTGACTGTGTCAGTAATCGAGCCAAGGTCCGAGAATGGAGCTGTTCCGCTGTAACTCGCGGTGTCTCCATTTTGCGGAATGACCGATACCGGACCCACATTTGGATTGGTGAAACGCGTCAGATGGACGCCCTTCGACAGAGTGAAGTCCGCGTACAGTGCGTAGTCGCCGACGAGTTGCTGCTCGTAGCCGACGTTCGTGGTGTAGACGCGCGGGTTTTGGTAGTCCTTGCTAAATACAGTCACTCCAGGCTGGAACGGGAAGGTTCCCGGCGGCAAGAGCGGAACGGGAGTGATCCCGGGATAAGTGGGCGCAGGCCCGCCAGCAGAGTTCTGCTGGCAAACGCCGGCGATCGTAAACAGGCAAGTCCCAGCTGCAATTTCTTGTTGTTGGACACCGTTGGTGGTAATTGGACCAACCTGGGTCAGCATGTTCTGCCGCGCGTTGAAAATGCCGTAACTTGCGCGAAGCACGGATTTGCCGTTGCCGCGGACGTCCCAGGCAAAACCCACGCGCGGCTGGAATTCCTTGTTCTGGTTCGGCAAGAAACCCGTGGACGGGAAGGCCGGGTTGCTCAGGTCTGCGCCATATGCGGTTTTCGATGGAGCAATGGTCGGATTGGGGAAATGCTGCGCATCCCAGCGCAGGCCATAGTTGAGCGTAAAGTTCCGCCCTACTTTCCAACTGTCTTGCGCGAACAAGGAAAAATCTTCGTTAGCAATGCTCGAGGCGCCAGATACGTCGAGGCTTTCTCCCTGCGTCGTGGGCCCATGCTGCAGATAGAGAAACAAAGGACCGCCAGTAAAGTTTGAGTCGTTAGGACAGACTCCGCCGGAAACCAGGGAGATGTCAGTGAACGTACCGTCGGAACACTCCGCAGCATTCGGCCCGAAGCCAGGTCCCATCGAAGCCGGAGAGGCGTAGTGCAAAAAACCGGTCATGCTGTCAAAAATGTAGCGGCCGGTGAAGAATCCTCGGAAGATCTGGGTGTTCCGTGTGTGGATCCATTCGCCCCCGAATTTCCAGGTATGCTTGCCCTTGACAGCGGTAAAATTGTCGCGAATGTCAGTCCTGTAAATCAGTTCGTCAACACCCGGCTCCAGGAAGAAAGGCATGCCGACGCGGAAGTTGGGGAAGAAGCCGATGGCCGTATCCGGCACGCTGGAAGCACTGGCCGTTTCGCGCGGGCGAGTTTCGCGCGAATACGTAAAATGGGCCTCGTTCAACATGGTATTGGACAGCGTGCTGAACCAGTTGGTGTTCACCGCCTGGATGTGGGAAGGGCCCTCAATTCCGTTCGCCGTTGTGCCGTATGTGGGCACGTCGAAGGTCTGATTGGGATTTTTGGACCAGTCAAAGTTGTAAGAACCGAAAATTTGGTTCTTGGCATTCAGGTTGTAGTCCACGCGCCCAAACATCGCGGCGTTCCGCACTTGGTGAACGATTGGCAAGCCATCATTCTCATTGAATTTCGTTTGCATGAAATTCAGAAGCACTTGCCGCTGGCAATCACCACTCGCGGAAATTTGCGCGTCCGTGATGTTGCTTCCAAAAACGGGATTGGAGATCGCACAGGGCGTGCCCACCGGTGCGCTTAAAGCTGCCCGATTTAGATTTTCCCGTATGCCCTCGCCCGCAGCGAAGAAGAATAGCTTGTCCTTAATGAGCGGACCGCCAAGGCTGCCGCCGAACTGGTTCCGGCGAAATCCATCAAGTGGTTTCCCATCCGAAGTCGCGGCGGTTAACGATTCAGTGCGAAAATACTCGAAGCCCGCGCCGTGAATGGCGTTTGTGCCGGATTTCGTGACGACGTTGATTACCCCGCCCGCGCTGCGGCCGAACTCCGCATTGGCGCCGCTTGCCGTGATTTGAAATTCCTTCACGGCTTCCAGCGTGATGTCGATTGCCGCGCGCTGGCCGCCCATCTGCTCGCCAAAGAATCCGTTGTTGTAGTCGCCGCCGTCGAGGCTGATGTTGTTGAAGATGCCTCGCTGTCCATTAATGTTGATCTCGTCGCCGTCCGGGCCCTGGGTGATGCTGACGCCGGGGGTCAGAGTGAGCAGATCTTCAAATTTGCGGCCAAGAACAGGGGTGGTGGCTACGGCGGATTCATCGAGCGTGGAAGAGGATGCCGTTTTTGTGACTTCGATAACGGGCACATCGGTCACGACAATCTGCTGAGAGACCGAGGAAACCTTCATGGTCACCGGTAGCGTGATGGTTTGTCCAACGGTGAGGTTTATATTTTCTTGAACGATCGTGGCGAAACCACTTTTGCTGATCGTGAGGGTGTAGCGGCCCGGCGCTAGACTCAAGAAAGCAAAATGCCCGTCTGTATTCGATGTTTCCGTCTGTACAAAGTCCGTGGACAGGTTCTTTGCTTCGATCGTGGCGCCTGCAACGCTTCCGCCCTTCTCATCCAGAACATCTCCCTGAACGGTTCCCGCAGTGCTCTGCGACTGTCCCCACCCGGACGATGCAAACCCCAGCACGAGTGCCAAAACAAAGAACGCACACGACAGTTTTTTCATTTTCTCTCCCTCAGACATCACAACCCCGATTCGAACGAGCCATGGAATTCCTCAAAAGGTAGAGGCGGCTCGCAGGAACAATTGCTGCGAAGAAGTCTATGCTGAGACCATCCAAAAGCACAAGACACCTGCCTGTGGAAACTTTTCGCGATTCAATCCAAGTTTTGGATGGTATCAATCGGTTTACGGAGAGCTACCATCGGCGTTGATATGTGGCCGCGCGCGATGTCAGCTATAATCGCGGCCCGTGGAAACAGTTCTCGATTCAATTCGAATCGTTGAAATGACGGAAGCCCTCGCCGGGCCGTATTGCGCCATGTTGCTCGGAGATTTCGGCGCCGACGTTATCAAAGTGGAGCGGCCGGGGGCCGGCGACCAGTCCCGCGGCTGGGGGCCGCCGTTTGTAGGCAGCGAGTCCGCTTACTATCTCGCCGCCAATCGCAACAAGAGATCGATCACCCTTAATTACGATCATCCGCGTGGCGCGGAAGCCCTGCAGAAACTGCTCGCAACCGCGGATGTTTTTATCGTTAACCAGCCGTCGCTGGCCTCGCTGCAAAAGCGCGGCCTCGATCCGGATTCGCTGTGCGCAAAATTTCCGCGCATGATTTATTGCAGCATCACCGGATACGGCCTCACGGGCCCCAAAGCGGGCATGCCAGGTTACGACATCCTCGCGCAGGCCGAAGCCGGCGTGATGAGCTTCACCGGGGAAGCGGGCGGAGATCCCATGCGCTATCCGATCGCCATTGCAGACATGACTTGCGGGATGTACGCCGCGATGGGGATTCTTGCGGCGCTTTATGCGAGGGAAAAAACCGGGCGCGGACAATTCATCGACATGGCGCTCTTCGATTCGCAACTGACGTGGCTGGCAAACGCCGGAAGCAGTTATCTGAACGCCGGCGTTTCACCGAAGCGCTGGGGCAATGCCCATCCAAACATCGTCCCGTA
>JBGPIX010000042.1:0-21432 GCA_041485085.1 Candidatus Acidiferrum sp. | reverse complement strand
TCGAGTGACGCGCAGCGCATCCAGGAATGTCACATCACTATCGGCCACATTGCCTGCAGCTTGATCGAGCAACTGGCTTGTGGCTAGGTCTCCCCGCAAACGAACAGGTCTACAGTCGCCGGTTGCGAGCTTCTTAGTTTGTTTTTTGAAGTTCGACGCGAGCCGTGGCAAACGGCATTACAGCTTCGAGCAGCACCGGTGTGCGTGCGGCGTTGTTCGCCAAGTATAAAGTGAACGAGGCATCTTTTTTCTCGACGCCATCTTCAAAGATGCGGATGGTGATTTTTGAGGTGGTGTAGTTGCCGGCTGGCACGGTGACGGGCTCGGAACCATGTGCGAGTTTAGCGCGAAGGTCGTAGAGCTTATGGCCGTCGTAGACGGAGCTGCGCACTTCGGGTGTTTTTTTCCAATCGACATTGCGCAGATATTGCATCATGCCAAGCGGATCGCGTGTCCCCGGAAGCACGCGTGTCTCGGTGGCGTCCGGTGAAGCCGGCTCCTTGCCTGTAGCGGTCATGCGCTGGATGGACTCCACTTTCTGGCCGCGCTCGCTCAAGTGCATTTCGTACTGCAAGCTTGCGAGCGTTCCAGCATCGCTATAAGAATCGAATTGGTCGTCCAGCTCGAAGACCATGCGCAAGGGATTCTCCGTGTGCGCGAAGGCTTTCAAATGCCAAGTGCTCTTTCCGAGAAAATTGCCGCGCCCGGCAACCTGGAGTTTCAGCGTGGCCACATTGTTGAGTTTGGAAACGTTGGCGGAATATTCGAGAACTTCGCCCGTACGCAGAGGCAACCCAGTGTCGACGGGAGGCAGGACCTTTTTCGAATCTGCCGGCGCGGCTGGCACAGTGGACTTCACTGCCGCGCTTACGGGCTTTTCCGCTGGAGGCGCTTCACGGAAGCCGGGTGGCTCCGCCGATACGACTTCAGGCGGAGGCTGTTGCCCGCGCGCGTGCAGCCAATAAAACGCAGCACCAGCGCAACCCAGCGCGGCGAATGCTGCAAGACCCACTGTCGTTTTGCGGCTCATGCTCTTTGTGTGACGCTCCCCTGAATCAAAGGCTTGCCCGCCGGGCTTCCGTCGTACAATAGTTTGCTGTACGCGGAAATCATCCGGCTCCCTTCGCCGGCTCGCCGCGAACTATGAGCGTATCAAAACGCGGGCCGGGCGTCTTTCCCTGGCTTGCGTCAACTGCCACGGTGGCAGACACGAACCCCGGCCGCATGGCGGCCAGAAGAGCTAGGAGGGTTTCCTGAATGCGCTACCTCGTCACGGGCGGCGCCGGCTTTATCGGCTCGAACACGGTGGACGAACTCGTCCGCCGCGGCCACAGCGTGGTCGTACTCGACGACCTTTCTTCCGGCAAGGAAGACAACCTGGCCGAAATCCGCAACAAAATTACGTTCATCAAGGGCAGCATCACGGATATCGAAGTGGTGCGGAAAGCCATGTACGAAGCCGAATACGTGCTTCACCTCGCCGCGCGGACGTCGGTGCCACGGTCGGTGAAGGATCCTATCGAGACGAACAAAATCAATATCGACGGAACCTTGAATGTTTTGGTGGCGGCGAAAGAACTGAAGGTGAAGCGTGTGGTGTTTGCGGCTTCGTCTTCCGCTTACGGGGAAACGCCGACTCTTCCTAAAGTCGAAACCATGCAGCCGCAACCGATCTCGCCGTATGGAGTCACCAAGTTTGTTGGCGAGCTTTACGGGCAGACGTTTGGGCGGTGCTACGGTCTGGAGCATGTGTCGCTGCGTTATTTCAATATTTTTGGGCCGCGGCAGGATCCGAGTTCGCCGTATTCAGGCGTGCTGGCCAAGTTTTGTACGGCGTTTCTGGAAGATACTCAGCCGCTTGTTTTCGGTGATGGCGAACAGACGCGCGACTTCACGTACGTGGAGAACGCGGTACAGGCGAACTTACTGGCTTGCGAAGCGCCGAACGTGTCCGGAAAAGTGTTCAATGTCGGAGTGGGGGGACGAGTTTCGCTCAATGGAGTTTTGCGCGAGCTCGGAAAAATTACCGGCAAGACGCTCGAAGCGAAGTACGATCCACCGCGCGATGGAGACATCCGGGATTCGCAGGCGGACATTTCGCAGGCGAAGGAATTTCTGGGATACGACCCGCAGGTGACTTTCGAAGACGGCTTAGCCCGGACCTTCGAATGGTACCGGGACACGCAAACAAAAGCCGCGGCCAAGGCGGAAAAGTAGTTCGTGACTGGTGAAGAGCAGAAGCGGGGCGAACTGAAGTTCGCCCCTCAACTGCGGCACTGAAAGCTTCCAACTTAGGGTTGAGTGGTCTTTCCGTAACTTAGTGGATCACCGGCTTTTGGAACGTCGTAGTTGTTCCAGAACCACAGCGGCTCGAGTTTCTTTTGTTCTGGCCAGACTTCATTCAGGGTATCGCCTTCGAATAGTTCTCCATTTTTCATCACCCAGTGAATGGTGTTGGTGTTGTGGATGTCCTCGAGAGGGCTCTTGTCCATAATCACCAAGTCGGCGAGTTTGCCGGGCTCAATTGAGCCGAGGTCCGCGGGCCTGCCGATAATTTTTGCACCGTTCACAGTGGCGCAGCGAATAACTTCCAGTGGAGTCATGCCGCCGCTCGCGAACATCCACAGTTCCCAGTGATAGCCGATGCCCTGCATTTCGCCGTGGCTGCCCACGCCGACCAGGCCGCCGGCGCGCTCGAGCTTGGCCATTTGCGCGGCAAGTTTCGGAAATTCGTATTCGTCCTTGCGGAACCAGCCCGGGCGGCGCTTGGTTCTCTGGTCCAGGACGCGGTGGGGGACGAAGTGATTCAGCTTGGCGTTGTCGTGCACTTCGCTGTTTTCAAACCAGTAGTCCTCGCCGAAGGGGCCGCCATAGTTCACGATGAGAGTGGGCGTTTCCGCGGTGCCAGATTTTGCGAACATCTGGATCACATCGTTGTAGAGCGGCGTAATCGGCAAGGTATGTTCGTTGCCATGGAAGCCGTCGATGACGTGAGTGAGGTTGAGCTTCAGATCGAGTGCGCCTTCGGTGGTGGGCATCATCTCCAATTCTTTCGAAGCTTGCACCATGTACTGGCGCTGCTTGCGATTGCCGACCACATAGCTCTTGATGTTGTGCGTGCCGTAATATTTTCTGTACTTGGTGAGAACGCCTTTCACTTCTTCCATCGATTGGAAATTATTATCGGAGAAAACCCCGGGGCCGGTGGAAAACGCGCGCTGGCCAAGAATATCGCCGCTGTCGACGAGATCCTGGTAGGCGAACATGTCGTTCGAGCCGGTCTGCACGTCGAGTCCAGCGGTCACGCCGTAGGCCAGGTTTGCGAGGAATGACCAGTTCTGCGTGTCCAAGATGCCGCGGCGAATTTCCGTCCAGTGCGCATGCGTGTCGATGAGGCCGGGCACAATGGTCTTGCCGCTTACGTCGAATACTTTTGCACCGGATGGAACGCTGCCCTTCGCGCCGACGCTCTTGATGCGATTGTTTTCGACGACGATATCGGCATTTTTCAGAACTTCATCGCCTTTCATCGTCACGACGGTTGCACCGCGCAAGACGATGGTTCCTTTTGGAGTCTTGCGCGGGAATTCCAGATCGACGGCGATTTCCTGGACGTCCTTTTCCTGTTCTTTCAGTTTCTTTTCTTCTTTTTTCTCTTCCTTTTTTTCGTCTTTCTTGGCGTTGGCAGTTGGAGCGGCCGCGTCTTTCTTGTCGGCATCCTTGGCATCAGCTGATTTCTTGTCGTCGTCTTTCTTATCGCCTTCTTTCTTTTCGTCCTTTGGCGGTTCGAAGGAGATAGCACTCAGCGGTTCGCGGAAGAGGCTCGCGCCCACCGCCCAGGTGACGGTTTTGCCACCATCGGCCCAGGCGAAATAATCCGCGCCGATATCCGTCAGGCGTTTTGTCGGGACGGATGCTGAGGAGACATTGACGGTCGGGGCTTCACCACCTACTACCGGCATGGCGATCACGTAGAGCTGGTTCATGACGTGCGCGAGCACCCATTGGCCGTCGGGGCTCGGAACGACGTCGTCCGCGGCAACCGGCTCCTCGGCGTAGAAGATGCCCTGGCCTTTGACTACCAGGTGTGTGCGGCGGTCCGTGCCGTCGTAGCGCAGCGATACCAGTCCTTGCGGCGTGTAAACGTAGACGCGGTCCTTGTCGTTGGTAAAATGCGGCCCGCCAGCTCCGCGCGCGGGGAGAATCAGGTTGGCTTCGCCGCCGTTCGAGGGAATCCAGATGAGGTCGGCGTTCTCCGTCTGCCCGCCGTCGAAGGTGCTGTTTTCGCGGTCATAAGCGTTGCCGCGAAGCAGGACAATTTTGGTTCCGTCCGGCGACCACACGGGATTGCTGTAGACGGCGAGCGACTTCGAGAGCTGCACCGGCGTTCCGCCCGATGCTGGAATTCTCCAGAGCTGGCCGCCGTCACTGGCCCACGTCACGTAAGCGATGGATTTTCCGTCGGGCGACCAAGCGGGCTGAAACTCGTGCGCGTTTCCACTGGTGAGCCGCTGCGGTTTGCCACCGGGGAGGTCGAGGGTGTACAGGTGGGTCATGGCGGAGAATGCCAGCCTCTTGCCATTGGGCGATTCGATGGGATCCATGATCAAGCGCACTTTCACCGGACCTTGTTCAACGGGCTGCGGAAAATCCAGCTTCGGTCCCAATTCCTGAGAAACCTGCGCGGTGAACGGAATTACTTTTTCCGTCCCGGTAGCCAGATCAAGCCGCTTAATCTTGCCATCCTGGTTGTAAACAATTTCCTTGCCGCCGGGGAGAAAGGCGTAGCCAGGAAAAACGTCGCGCGTAAAGAGCGATTCCTGATCGTCGCGGGTGACGGGATATCTCACCCAGTGGTCTTCGCCGCTCTCGAGATTGCGAAGCCGCAAACCAGATTCGGTTTCGTAGCGCGTAACGTAAAGAACCTGCTTGCCATCCGGCGAAAGTACGGGGCGAAACGCGCTTTTGATCTGCTGAATGATGTCGTCTTCGTCGCCGGTTTTACGGTCACGCCGGGCAATATGCCACGACGGAAACTGCTGGTTATAGGCGAGTGAGCCGGTCTTCGCTGCGTAATAGAGATACTTTCCATCCGGGGAGGCCACCACGCCCATGGCATTCGGGCGTTTGTTTCTTTCCAAAGTCGGCGTGGGCTTGGACTTGGTGATCTGCACGCCCGAGCCGCCGTCAACGTGGTACATCCAGACTTCGCTGGAGCCGATTCCAAACGTCGCTTTTGAAACAAAAATGTATTTACCGTCGGGGGCCCAGCTTGGCGAGGTGAAATCGTTGTTGGGATCCTTCGATATTTGCTTCACCTCAGTCCCATCGGGATGCATGATCCAAATGTTTTCGCTGCCGTCGCGGTCGGAAATGAAGGCGATCCACTGGCCGTCGGGGGAAAACTTTGGCTGGCTGTCAAAGGACATGCCGCCGTCGATCAGCTTGGCCTGGCCGCCGTCGATGGGAAGCGTATAAATATCACCGACCAGTTCGAAGGCGATGGTCTTGCCATCCGGCGAGACGTCCAGCGAGAGCCAGGTGCCTTCATCGGTGGTGAATTCCACTTTGCGGTCGGACTTCAGCGGCAGGCCCTTTTTCTCGTCCTTTTTTTCATCTTTCTTGTCGTCCTTCTTTTCTTCCTTCTTGTCCTTCTCCTGCACCGCGGCATCCTGGTGTTTGGGGGCCGCTCTCAACACCGTTGCGCCACTGAAAATGAAACCGAGGGCCATTGCCAACACAACAAACCACGCGGCCACACCGCGCAGACTGGGCTGCTTCACGCTCATGCTCGTTTTCCTCCGTACCGTCTATTGAGAACTTTTGCCTGGAACTAGCAGATCGGCTGGCCGCAGGTTATTGCCCCGCTCGCGGACACACCATCTTTATGGCACTTAGACGCAAGCTGCGCGGAAGCGTCTCGGTAGCGCATGGTTCTAAGTCCGTGCTATTGCTCCGACTCCTCTTCGCCGCCGCGGCCGCCGCGTGGCTGTGGCGGCGCCGGAACGATGTGGGGAATCCCCGCTTCGTTCATCTTTTTATTCAGAGCTGGCAGGTCGTCCTCGGCGATCTTCTTCACTTGCGCCGAAGCATCGTTGACCAACGGCGTCAACTCCGCAAGCTTTTCTTTCTGGTGTCCGCTGGGTGCGGCTGCGAAGCCGTCCAGATCATTCAGGAGATCCTGCACTTGACTTGGCAGCGGGTCGGGCTTCCATTCGAACGGAGGCCCGGCATTCCCCAGTCCCTCACGTGCGCGGATGAACTTCTCGGCTGTGGCATCTACTTTCTTTTGCAGTTCATCGGCGGCTTTGACGATGTCGTCCGGAACTTTCGTCGTTCCTGGTTTTCCTGAGTCCTTCTTCCATTGTTCACGTGCAGTCTTCAACGCTGTCTGGATTCCTTCGATGGTCTTGCGGTCCTTATCTGTGGTCTTGGCCATGGGATAGAGTTGGTCGATCATTTCGCGTCGTGCCGAACGGTCGGCAGCGGAAATCACGATCCGTGTATCCTCTTCCACCATGACTTTTTGCGAAGCTTCCTTGTCGCCGGCTTTGAGCTTGATGGTGTATTCCCCGGGTTCGACGAACGGTCCGCGCGGACCAAACCCGTACCCTGCGGCGATCGCCTCCTGTTGCTCAGGTGTGGCTTCGGCGGGCGGATTCGAACGCAGATCCCAATTCGTTCGATTGACGCCCGCGGCGCCCGGGCCGTCCATTTCGCGAACCACTTTGCCGTCTTTGTCGAGCACGGTGATTTTTACTTTGCCTTCTTTTTTCTCGGCGGTGTCGCCCTTGGCATCGGTCTTGGGCTTTTCCTCAGCTGCGTCTTTCTTGTCCTCATCCTCCTTGTCTTTCTTTGGAGCTTCCGCGGGCACGGCATCCTTCAGGTAGTAGCTCAATATGGCGCCGTACGGCGGGTTCTTCGCGGTGAATGCTTTTTGCCCCCCGCTCCAACGGCGGTTGCGCAGGTGCCAGGTTATGGCTGTCCGCGGCGGGAAGAAGGTCAGGGGGGATGCCGCCACGTTCGCATCCATCTTTTCGATCGGCGTCAGATCGTCAAAGACCCAGATCGAGCGACCGTGGGTGGCGAGCACCAGGTCGTTTTCACGCGCTTGAATTTCGATGTCATCCACCGGCACCGTCGGGAAATTGTTTTTCAGCGCTGTCCAGTTTCCGCCGCGATCCCAGGAGGCCCACAGCCCGAACTCCGACCCGGCGAATAAGAGGTTGGTGTTCCGTGGATGCTCGCGCACGACGTGCACACTTCCAGCCGAATCAGGAATCCCGTTGCGGATGGCTTTCCAGTTCTCGCCGTAATCGCTGGTCGCAAAAACATAGACGCCGTTATCCCCGCCGCGATGGCCGTCGAACGTCAGGAGCGCGACGCCTTCGCCTGTTTTCGATGCCGCCACCCGGCTAACGTAAGTTCCTTTTGGCACTCCGGGCACTTTCGACGCCACGTTCTTCCAGGTTTTTCCTCCGTCGCGCGTCACCTGCACGTTCCCGTCATCGGTGCCCGCCCACAGCACATTGGGCGTCAAAGGCGATTCGCTGAGGGTTGTGATGGTTGGATATTCTTGCACGCCGTCGTGACGCGACAGAGTGTTCTTGTCGGGAGTCTTTCCGAAAATTTGGAGTTTGTTGCGGTCCACGCCCGTGGTCAAGTCTCCGCCGAGCCGCGTCCAGTTGTCCCCCCGGTCCGTCGATCTAAAGAGATAGTTCCCGCCGTAATAAATAGTAGTGTGTTCGTGGGCAGAAACCGCCACCGGTGAATTCCATTGGAAGCGATAGTGCGGATCTCCCGCTTTCGCTTCCGGCTTGATAGACCTCATCTGCCCCGTTCGCATGTCGCGGCGATCGATATAGCCGTCCTGCGATTCGGTGTAGACGATCCACGGCTCGACGTTGTCGATCGCGGCGTAGAAACCGTCGCCGCCGTGAATCACCTGCCAGTCTTCATTCACGATGCCGTCGCGCGTCAGCGTCTGGACCGGTCCGCACCAACTGCCGTTGTCCTGTAGGCCGCCACAAATGTGGTACGGCTTCTCGTTATCGAGGGCGACCTCATAGAATTGTCCGATGGCGATGGTGTTGACGAAGTCCCACGTTTTTCCCGCGTCATAGCTCCAGTGAATTCCGCCATCCGATCCCGTGAGCATGTGATTGGAATCCGCGGGATCGATCCACATGGCGTGATAGTCACCGTGAATCCCTCGCACGCGCTGCGTTGAAAATGTCTTTCCACCGTCCTCGGAATAAAACATTGGCGCCCCAAGCTCCCAGATGCGCAGATCGTTGTTGGGGTCGATGCGAATCTGGCTGTAGTACGACGGCCGCGGATTCGTATCGCCCATTTTCTTCCAGGTTTCGCCTTTGTCTTCGCTGCGGTACGTTCCGCCCTTTTCGTGCTGCACGATGGCGTAGACGATGTTCGGATCCCTACGGTAAATATCGAGTCCGATGCGTCCGGTCTCGCCGCCGCTCTCATAAGGCAGCCCTTTGGTCAATTTCTTCCAGGTTGCGCCACCATCGGTTGTCTTGTAGATCGCGCTATCAGGTCCGCCGCCATTAAATCCAAAGGGCGTTCGTCGCCGTTCGTATGCCGCCGCATACAAAGTATCCGGGCTCTGCGGGTCCAGGGCGATGTCGCTCACACCTGTGTCGTCATTGATCTTCAGAACTTGCGACCACGTTTTCCCGCCGTCGGATGTTTTGTAAACACCGCGCTCCGGATTTGCGCCCCACAAATGCCCCAGCGCCGCCACGTAGACCACATCCGGATTCTTCGGATGAATGACAATGCGGCCAATGTGTCGAGTGGCCTCCAACCCCATCTTCTTCCAGGTCTTCCCGCCGTCGAGCGATTTGTACGCGCCATCGCCCCAGGAAGAACTCTGCCGGTTGTTGGGCTCGCCGGTGCCGACCCACACCACGGCGGGGTCAGACAGTGCAATGGCGATGTCGCCAATCGTCGAGACGTTTTCCTTATCGAAAATCGGCTCCCAGGTCGTGCCGTTGTTGGTTGTTTTCCATACGCCTCCCGAAGCCGTGCCCACATACACGATGTTCGGATTGCTTTCTACCACTGCGAAATCATCGATTCGCCCGCCCATCGTCGCGGGGCCAATCTCGCGAAATTCCAGGCTCTTAAATTTATCGGTGGGGTTCGGCTGATCGCCAGGGGCCGCCTTAGCGCTCAATGCCAACGCGCCAAGAACTGCGACCCAAGCCAAAATCATCCGCAGAGCATTCCATGTATGCTTCATTTCCATCTCCCTGTTTGCAAGGCCCGGCATGTTACTCCCGCTGAGCCGCATCACGCATCAATTGCTTTAAAAGGGCCAACCAACCCATTGAAGAGAAAGACGCGCGGCGCGACCGCTTCGTTTCATTCCACCGGCCACTCGGCTCCATTGCCGCATCCTCTCGGCATGCAACTCCTTGCCAGTCCCTGCCTTCAAATCCCAACAACCGCATGCTAGGCTATCCAACTGTTTTCATTGACCGCATGTTCCGAGTAAATCGCTATTCCCATGCACGGGCTCATTCCGCGCTCCGCCGTTTTCTACTTCCGGCAGCGCTGCTTTTCGCGCTAGGAAGTGCTGCGCCGCGTACCGCCCCCGCGCAACAAACTCGCTTTCCCACCGCGAAAGGTGGCGTTGCAAACTTAGAAGCGAAGACGCAGAGCCGCAAAGGCGACCTGACCACCGCCGACGGCGACGTGGACATCCACTACGGCGACACCCGGCTTCGGGCCGATCACGTCGAATACAACAGCAAAACCTATGAAGCCGCCGCGACCGGCCACGTTCTGCTCGATTACGGCAGCGAGCACCTCGAAGCTGACGAAGCGCACTACAACGTCAGCACCGGTCACGGCCTTTTCCATAACGTTCGCGGCATCGTCAAAATTGAGCGGCGTCCCAATCCCGCGCTCCTGCTTTCCGATAATCCGCTCTACTTCGAAGCTCGTGACGTGGAACGCTTCCCCGCTGACGTGTACCTCATCCACCGCGCCTGGATCACCATCTGCGATCCTTCACATCCCAAGTGGCAGTTCTACGCTCCTAACGCACGTATCCATCTCGACAGAACTGTTGCGCTCATCAACGCCAACTTCCGCCTTTTCCGCGTGCCCCTCATCTGGCTTCCTTACGCGACCGCACCGGCGGGCCGCAGAGTCCGGGCGTCCGGTATTCTAATTCCCGACATCGGGCAAAGTTCGCGCAAGGGCTTTATTTTTGGCGATGCTGTTTACCTGGCCCCCACTTCCTGGATGGACGCTACTCTTGGCGCCCAGTACATGAGCCGCCGAGGCTTCATGGAACGGGGATCATTCCGCGCCAAGCCCTTCGAGAACACTTCGATCGAGTACACCTATTTCGGAGTGAACGACCGCGGTCTCCTCAACCCTGACGGAACACGCAGCCCTCAAGGTGGCGAGCAGCAGCGCCTGGAAATTCAATCGCAACTCCCCGGTGGCTGGCGCTTCGTCACGGACTTCAACCATCTCTCTTCGCTGACTTTCCGCCTTGCCTTCGCCGACTCTTACGGCGAAGCCATCAACTCCGAAGTGCGCAGCGCTTTCTTCCTGACTAACCATTTCGGCGGCTTCAGCCTGAATTTCGCGGGCCTCGACGACAAGAGTTTCCTATCGCTGCCCACGACTACGACCTCGTCCACCGGGGTTGTCACCACCGTCCCCGCCACCAGCGTGACGCTTCGGAATCTGCCGGAAGCGCGATTGGGCTCCGTGGAACAAGCGCTCTGGAAAAACGCCCCGGTCTATTTCGGTTTCGACGCCTTTGCCGGCGTCGTTTACCGCAGCGATCAGATGAATCAGACTTCCAATTTCGTGGATCGCTACGAATTCGCCCCGCGCGTTACCATTCCGCTTCATCTGAGTTATTGGCTCGGCCTTACCACTTCCGCCGCTTTCCGCACGACGAGTTATGGCGATTCACTCGATCCGGCTGGCAATGTCAGCATCGCCTCCATAAAACGCAACACCGGCGAATTCACCGTGGAGCTTCGCCCGCCCACCCTGGAACGATTCTTCGACCGCACCTCCTTGAGAAAGGACAAGACGCGCCACCGTTACAAGCACACCATCGAACCGGCCCTGACCTACCGCTACGTCACCGGCGTCAATCGCTTCGCCGATTTCGTGCATTTCGATTCCGATGCCACGCTCACCAACACCAGCGAAGTCGAGTACGGCATAACGCAACGCCTGTTCCGCAAAGACGGTGACGGCCAGCCTCAAGAACTCATTTCCTGGCGCATCGTCCAGAAGCACTACTTCGATCCCACCTTTGGCGGCGCCATCGTTAATGGGCAACGCAACGTCTTCCAGGCGCTCGATTCCATCTCTCCCTTCGCGTTCGCCTTCGGTCCGCGCAACTGGTCTCCCATCGTCAGCGATTTCAAGATCACTCCCGGCGGCCCGTACGATCTGGAACAGATTCTTCAGTACGATCCGCAAATTCAGAGACTCGTCACCATCGGCACGCTTCTGAAAGTAAAGCCGTACCGGGAATTTTTTGTCACTACCGCGTTCTTCCGGCTCAATGACAATCCGGCGCTCAGCGATCTTCCTCTTCAGCCTCCTCCGATTTTTCCGCTCTTCCAGCAGCCGCTTTCAAGCCAGATTCGTGCGCTGGCAGGCTACGGAAGCGAAACCCGCAAAGGCTTTAACCTCATCACCGGCGCCGGCTACGACTTCGAGAACAAAACGTTGCAAAACCAGATCGTCCAGCTCAGTTACAACGGCAACTGCTGCGGTTTGGCCGTCGAATACCGCCGTATCAACCTCGGGCAGGTGCGCGCGGAGAATCAGTTCCGTGTCGCGTTCATCATCGCGAACATCGGCGCCTTCGGAAATCTGCGCCATCAGGAGAAGATTTTCTGAGCATGAACGACAACGATCTCGCGTTCGCTTCCATCGAAGAGATAGGAAAACTCTTTCGAAAGCGCAAACTTTCTCCCATCGAACTCACCAAGCTCCTGCTCGCCCGCATCGAGCAGCTCAATCCCAAACTGAACGCCTACATCACCGTTACCGCTGAAGTCGCTCTCGCGCAGGCCAAAAAAGCCGAATCGGAACTTTTCGCGCCGCGCGGCCGCAGAAGCCATCGCGACCGCGGTCCATTGCACGGCATTCCGATTTCTCTGAAAGACAACATAAACACGGCGGGCATTCGAACGACGGCCGGTTCGAAAATCCTGAAGGATTTTATTCCCAAGGAAGATGCCGTGGTCGTCGCGCAACTGAAACAAGCGGGTGCCGTCATTCTCGGCAAGACCAACATGCACGAGTTCGCCTACGGCGTAACATCGAACAACCCGCACTACGGCCCGGTCCGCAATCCCTGGAATCTCGAACGCATCCCCGGCGGCTCTAGCGGTGGTTCCGCCGCAGCGGTAGCTGCCGGCCTCTGCTACGGCAGCATTGGAACGGACACCGGCGGCTCCATCCGTATTCCGGCTTCCCTGTGTGGCGTTGTGGGCCTCAAGCCAACTTGGGGCCGCATCTCTTGTGAAGGCACCGTTCCGCTCTCACCGCTGCTCGATTGCACCGGCCCGTTGGCGCGTACTGTCCGCGATGTGGCCATCTTGACTGGCGCAATCTATTTCCGCGTCGGCCGTGAGCCAGATCTGGCGAAACCCGGATCTTTACGGGCTGACCCGAGAAAGTCTTGTTTGGGTATTCCGCGCCAGCTTTTCTTCGACGCTCTCTCCACGGATGTGCGGAAGGCGTTTGATTCCGCCCTGCGCGATCTCCGCAAAGCGGGTGTCCGAACCACCGACATTTCGATCCCGTTGCTGGATGAAACCGAAGACGCAGGGAATAACATCGCCTGGGTTGAGGCGATGCTTTTCCATTCGCAGCAGGGATACTTTCCGGCGCGGGCTGCGGAGTACGGCGAAGACGTGCGTGCGCGAGTGGAAATGGGCGCAAAAGTTTCCGCGCTCGATTATTTGCGGGCCTTGGAGATTCAGAAGCAGTTCACTATACAATTCCACATGGCGCTCGCGGAGTCGGATGCCGATGCCATCGTCTATCCCTCGACCCCCATTGAGGCTCCGCTCATCAACCAGGAATCTTCCCGCATCGGGAATCATGACTATCCGACTCGCGCTATTCTTTTGCGCCACAATCGCCCCGCCAATCTTGCCGGAGTCCCGGCCATCTCGCTTCCCTGCGGCTTCGCGTCTTCTGGATTGCCAGTTGGTTTGCAAATCATGGGCGGCGTCTCGAGCGAGGCCATCTTGCTGCGCATTGCCAAAATCTTCGAGGGGGCTCGACCGCGATTTCGTAGACCACCGATTTAGCGCGCTACCGTCGCAACTGCGCCTCGCGTTTTCATGATCCAACCGCCAATCACATACCCCAGCGTCCCCGTGAGCATCCCGCCGAATACGTCCACCACGTAGTGATACCGGCCCCACACGGTTGAAACGCACATGCACGTCACCAGGGGAAGCATCACCCAGAACAGCCAACGCCGGTGCCGCCACGCGCCCCACAATGCCGCAATCGACCCTGCGACATGCTCGGATGGAAATGCCGCGCCGCGCACCCGCCCAAAGTGCTCGATGAAGTTGATCGCGGCGGTGAATGGTCCGCCTTGCAGCGGCCCGTGCCACACTCCTGCCATCGAAAACCAGGGACTCTCGATCGGAAAGAAAATCGCGATGACGTACCCAATCGCGTATCCCGCGGCCGAATACGTCATCACCGACCAGTAGCCGCGCCAATCGCGCCGGTAATATAAGACTCCGCCCAAAACCAACAGATAAGTGAAGTACGTGAGGTAGGCGAACTGCATGAAATCGTTGCGCGCCGGCGTTGCAAATTGCTCCAGCCATACGGTCGGATGCACACCTGTCAGCCAGTAGTCGGCGGCGATCAGCTTGGCGTCCTTCCAGCCGGGTGACACCAGGTGCATGAGTTTTCCTAGTTCCTCAAAGCAAAACAGAAAAAACAGGTGCGGATACCAATGCCGCCAGAAGTGCCAGAACTTTTGAATCCCAGTAGGACAGACATTCCTGTCTGTCCCCTTTCGATCTTGATAGTTCCAAGCTTCCCGTCCTACCGAGCGTGCTTCCACCCGGCACAAAACCAAGATCATCGCCGCCACTAGCCCTTGCACGCCGATCAACTTCACCGGATGCCCAAGGTTTTCCGCAAACACCGCAATCAGCGCGCTCGATACCGCCAGGTAGGCCAGCGCGACCCATTCGAATGCTCCACACGCCGCCCAAGTCGCCGCCGCTTCCCTAATAATCCACGCAGCAATCCCTTGGTTCTCCGCTTCAAAAGTAGCCGCTCGCTCGTCACTCCGCGCGATGCCTGCCTCAGCGCGCCACGAGAGCGCTGCTTCAATTCCTCGATACTGCTGTCGCTGCAAATCGTTCATTCAAGGTTCTCCGGCCCCACAAAAATCCGACCTCTATGCGATCGCGCTGCGAGGTACTTTCTTCTCTGCGTTTCCTCTGCGACTCTGCGTTATGTTTTCTTCTTCTTTCCAACTGAGAATCGGCCAACCGCGCGTTCGCGCGATGCTCGCAAGATCATTCGACGGATTCACAGCCGCCGGTCGCCCAACCGCCGCCATCAACAACCGATCGTTCAAACTGTCGCCGTAAGCGAAACATCGCTTCAGGTCGAGTCGCACCTCCGCAGCTAATCGCCGCGCCGCGCGTGCTTTCGCTTCCCCAAACATGGCCTCGCCCAAAATGCATCCAGTCCATCTCCCGTCCATTTCTTTCAGCCGCGTTGCGACCACACGAATCGTCACGGTAATCCCGCGCGCCGCGAGTTCGGCTCTCAGGGCGCGTGCAGCGTCCAGCGCTAAAGGCTCTAGCGTCCCACTCAGCAGCACGATCTCGTGCTCCTGTTTCGCGTGCCAGGCAACTCTTTCGATGGCTTGTTCAAAAAAGGTCGGGACAGGCAATCGTGGATTGCGCCGCGCCCTTTTTGAAGGGGGAGCCGACGCCTGTCCCTCGGCCTGGTGGCCGTTCTTGTGCCGAGAGAAGACTTTTTCGTCTCCCTCGCCACGCTCGTCAAAAATCTGCACGCCGCGCAGATACATTTTGTTGCCATGCAAAATCGCGCTGATCCCGTGCGGCATCAGCCGAATCGCTTCTTTCAACCACAAAAAGTAGTTTCTTGCAGAAATCTCTCTCCGGTACCGCAACATTCGAAAGAATCTCCGCTCCAGCGACGGAAACTCTACAAGCGTTCCATCCAAATCAAAAAACGCCGCCACTCCTCCGTTCTTCTCCTCTACCTCTCTTGCTTCCTTTAGCTCTTCAAGCTCCTTTCGCCGATTCATGCCGCCTCCTGCGCTGCGCTCTTTGCTCCGCGCACCGGCCCGACGCTTCCCGCAATGTATTTCCACCCTTCCACCAGCACCGGCAACCCGCGGACCACGCAAAACGCTGCAGTCATCCACGTCAACACATGCGCCCCCACGCGAATCATTGCGTGTGCATTTGCGGCCAGGTCCCCCACCAGCGCCACCGGCCCGCGTGTCAGTGCCAGCTCCAATCCCAAATAGCAGAAGCACAAGCATTTCATCGCCGCATACAACCCGCGGCTCCAGCGCGACGCCACCAGCGCCTGCCCCCACCAAGTCCGCAGCATGGCGTTTGCTCCCCAACCCGAATGCCCCGCTTTCAACGCCAAACCCCGCAAGAAATCCGTCGCCGCCCCCCGCGCGAAAAACAAAACCGGCAGCCACAGCGACACCATCCCGACGACCGCGAAATACGTGAAGTACACGTTTTCGATCATCCGGTCGCCTAGAATGTCCAGTTGCGCGCCCACCGGCGTGGCCATCTTTTTCTTCCGCGCGATATGCCCGTCGAGGGCATCCAGACCGATCGCCGCCACGGTCAGACCCACGGCCGTGAGGTTTGCCCAGGGCCCGCGGCCGAAGAGGCACACGGCCGCGAATCCCACCACAACTCGCAGAAACGTCACTTTGTTCGGCGTCCATCGCATACTCACCTGCCAGACGCGAGACAGCGTCCAATCCCACAATGGCAAGCTCCATGCCAGTCACCTTTCCCCGCAAGATATTCCTTCTAAATCACTTACAGACTGCCATGCCGTGCCTGCGTGCGATCCGCGCCAGCCAAATCCGTCAGTTGTCGCTTATTTGCTCCCTCCTCGGCCCTGTTTCCTTTCCTCGTCTTGCGCGTCTAATAAGTGGATCTCACGTTTGCCGAGAGCCCGCCCTTCGCGACGTACTTCTGAAGCGAGGTAATGAGGTTTGCTTATCGCTGATTGCAGTGCTCCTCAGAGGGTCCCTTACGTAAGCGCGAGCAAAAACGGGAATTATGGGAGAATAGGAAGGTCTCTTTTGAAGTCTAGCCAGATGCGCGGTTTTGTCTCCCGCTCAAGTTGTTACCGAGGATTGAATCAGGATGAATGCTGACGTTTCTCTAGCAGGAGCTTTTCTCGCCGGGCTGGTTTCGTTTCTTTCGCCCTGCGTTTTGCCGCTGGTTCCCGGCTACATCTCCATGCTCTCCGGCATCGGCATGGAGCAACTCCGCAAAGGCGAAGTCCCGAGCTCCAGCTTGCTGGGTTCTTCGCTCACTTTCATCGCCGGTTTTTCCGTCGTCTTCATCTCTTTTGGAGCTTCCGCCAGCGCTGTCGGCGTCTTCCTCAAACAGAATCGCAACACCCTCACGCCCATTGCCGGCGCGCTTATCCTTCTTTTCGGTCTCCATCTTCTTGGCCTGCTCATCAAGCTCAATCCGCGTGCAGGCATTCTTCTCGGCGTCGTCCTCGTCGCCCTCGGCATTACTTCTTTAGCCCGCCATGCACCGCTTTTCGCCGGATTCGGTGCGCTGCACTTTTTCTCGCTCTCCATCATCGGCTTTTTCGGTCCTGCCCTGGCCCGCTGGCTCAACCGCGACGTCCACCTCCGCAGCTCGGTCGCACAACCCAGCGCGTGGAGCGCTTTTATGCTGGGCTTCGCCTTCGCCTTCGGCTGGACTCCCTGTATTGGCCCCATCCTTACGTCCGTGCTCGCGCTCGCTGCCGCCAGCGACAATATTCGGCGTGGCGTTCTGCTTCTCGCCGTCTACTCCGCCGGCCTAGGCATCCCGTTTCTGCTCACGGCTCTTGGCATCGGCAAATTCATGACGTTTTATAAGAATTTCAGGAAATATCTTCACGCCGTCGAACTCTTCAGCGGCGCTTTGCTTTTGTTCGTCGGAGGATTGATCTTTGTCAACAAACTAACCTGGCTCACCGCCAAGTTGAGTTTCTTAAATGCCCTTGTATTATGGCTCGAGCGTGCCCTAACCACCGGAACGGGAGGCAGGACGTTCTTGCTTGCGACCGGCGTGGCCGTTCTGGCAATTTTATTGTTCGCCGTCGTCAGGCGCTGGGAGAAAATCACTTCGATGCGGGGCAACAAAACCATCTTTGCGATAATCACGGTGATCGCGCTGATCATCGGCACTTACTACGCAGACAAGGCCACTCGCGTCAAACCCAGAAGCACTGACAGCGGCACCGTACAAGCCAGCGACAAAGGCCAACTCGCTCCCGCCGTCACCTTCAAAAATCTGGACGGCGCGGACGTCACGCTCGCCCAGTACAAAGGCACTGTCGTGCTGGTCAATTTCTGGGCCACCTGGTGCGATCCCTGCTACGTCGAAATCCCCTGGCTCATCGAAATGCAGCAGAAATATGCCGCTAAAGGTTTCACCATTCTGGGCGTCTCCATGGATGAAGAAGGCAAAGCCGCCGTCGTTCCCTTCCTCGCCAAGGAACGCTTCAACGTCAACGGCCAGAAACTCCCTATGAATTATCCCATCGTCATCGGGAACGACGACGTCGCTGACAAATTCGGCGGCCTACTCGGCTATCCCACCAGCTTCCTGATCTCCAAAGACGGGAAGATCGTGAAAAAAGTCCAGGGCCTGATTAGCTACGAAGAACTTACCAAAGCAATCGAAGCTCAGTTGTAAATCCATGAGTGTCATCGACGAAGTACTCGCCGCCAACGAAATCTACGCGCGTACCCATGAATTGCGCCGATTGACGCCGCGTCCGGAGCGCAAGCTCGCCGTCCTCACGTGCATGGATACGCGTCTATCGACTCGCACGCTGGGACTGAAAGAAGGCGATGCCCACATCATCCGTAACGCTGGCGGCATCGTCACCGACGACACGCTGCGCTCCCTGGTCGTCTCGCATCATCTGCTTGGCACAGAGGAGTTTATGGTCATCAATCACACCGATTGCGGGTTGATGCACACGACCGAAAACGATTTGCGCAACCGAATCCAGAATCGCACCGGAACCGCCGCTGTTGCGCCCGCCTTCTTCTACGCCTTCCAGAACATCGATGAAAATGTTCGCCATCAATTGCAGAAGCTCCGCACCCACCCTTGGATTCCCAAAACCGTCACCGTCCGCGGCTTCGTCTACGACGTTTCCAGCGGCCAACTCCGCGAAATCAAAGATTCTTGAAGCTCGTTGAATACCGGACTTCCAGAGCGAAACCCTCCGCGGAAACTCCTGCGGCCGAGTGGACTCTTGCCAATCTCATCCAACAGGAAGCTCGATGGTTACGGCTGCTCCATTAGGCTCCAGGTTTTGCGCATAGATGTTGCCGTTATGTTCCCGCACCGTGCCATAACAAATGCTCAAGCCAAGGCCTGTTCCCTGACCAACGGGCCTTGTGGTGTAAAAAGGATCGAACGCCCGGCTAACATCAGTGAATCCCGGCCCCGAATCGGCAAATCGAAGGATGACTTTTTTGCCCTCCAAGTACCCATCCACGGAGATTTTCTTTACTTGCGCTTGTTCCAGGGCCTGCGCGGAGTTGCTGAATAGGTTCACGAATACCTGTTTGAATTGTCCTTCATTGCAGGCAATTTTCGGCAGATTGGGCGCAAAGTTCAGTTCCACGCTGATGCCGGAATTCCGCAATTGATAGTCCAGCAGCATCAACGACTCTCGCACCACCACCGCAATGTCCAGCAGCTTCCGTCCTTCATGTTGTGGTTGCGCGAAGGTCAGCAAGTTCTGGATGATCCGCTTCATGCGCTGCGCTTCCGTTCTTAGTTTTTCCAGCTTTGGGCGAGCCGTGCCCTCCCCAGCCTGTTCCATCAACAAATCGGAGTAACCCATCACTGCGGTCAGCGGGTTGTTCAGCTCGTGCGCCACGCCGGCCACCAACTGGCCCACTCCCGCCAGCCTCTCCTTCTGCACCAACTGGCTTTGTGCCCTTTGCAGTTGCTCCAGATTCTGCTTGGAGTCCAGCAGCAGCCGCGTCATTTCCCGCGCCAGCAGGATTTGCCGCAGAAAAACGCACACGCCTAATAGCAGAATCCCGATCAGCGTCACCACCACGCGATACGGGCGCAGTTGACCGGCCTGCGGGTCCAGAAAGAGCTCGCCCAAACCAATCACCGGCAAGGAAAGCACCGCCAGTACGGCCAAAAATCCCGGCACATCCGCCCAGTGTTCCCGTTCCTCACCTGCCAACGGTTCCGACGGCACATTCCTCGCGCGCAACGCAATCAAAATGAACCAGCAGATCGCCGCGTAGTCCGGAACGTCGTAGATGCTCCCGCTGTAGTACTGCTCGCGCCCCAGGGCCGCGTTCAGCCACTGGTAAGCAAGCAGGTAGAGCGCCCCGGCGAAAAAGAGATGCCAGTAAATCTTCCGCCAGGCTCCCTGCGCCACCATCGCCATGCCGCCCAGAACCGCCTGCAGCACCGCAAACTCCAGGACGAACAACACGTAGTAGTAACGATCGAAGGAGGCTTTGTTCGGCAGGATGTATTCATTGGGATAAACCAGAAACATGTAAATGTAAATCCACCACAGCAGCAGAATCAGAAGATTCAGCGAGCTGAGATGGAATTTCTGTTCTTGCTGCCGGGATCCCGGCCGCAACGCCGCCGCGGCCATCATCGGAACCGGTTGCAGAAAAAGCGGAATGTCGGCCCAGAACGGTTCCGGTGGGCTGCGTCCGGCAACCACTTCGTAGTAAAACCACGCGACAAAGTTGCTGCCAACCATCGCCCCGCCCGTCGCCATCAGGATCCAGAACCACCGCGTTCGTCCCCGGTTGCTGAACGCCGCCCACAGCATCACCGCGACGGCGATCAACCACAAGCCCGCGCCGCTGATATCGGAAAACGCCGTCAGCGCAAAACCACGCGGCGCCGTCAGCGAAACGATGGTGTACAGCAGCAGGAACCCGGCCACCACAGCAATTTGCCAATGCTCCAGCCGCTTCATCTTCATCGCCGTTCACTCATGCCGCATCGTGCACCGCGAAACGCGCGCGAGGCAGACGAGTGCAACCTATTCTTCATAAATAAACTCATCAAAAATCCGTTCAAGAACAATTTTAGGCCGGCGCAGGTCCCAGCGCTGAGGCATTGCAAATCGAGGTTCACTGGACGCTACCTCCACTCTCTCTTTACCCTCCCCACCCAGCAATAGGACCATAGTCCCACTTGCGAAGAGGGCACTATGGCCGTGGCTTTCAGCGGTGCTTCTGTTCTTCTACTGCCCACTACCCACTGCGCACTCTCTTCATGTACGCTAATTGCATGCTCGACGAAAAAGACTTTCAGCGAAAGGCGGACGCCGCGTTCGAGGATCTCAAACGCCGCATGCTCACGGCGGGGGATGAGCATGGTTTCGACGTGGAAGGCGAATCCGGAAAGCTCGAAGTTCTCTTCGAGGAGCCCGAGGAGGCCAAGTTCGTGATTTCGCCCAACACGCCGGTCCGGGAAATCTGGGTCTCCGCCCTATCCACCAGTTTCAAGCTCGGCTGGAACGAATCGCGCAACGCTTTCGTCCACGAGAAATCCGGCGAGGATCTCCATGCGGTCATGAGCCGGGTTATCTCCCAGCAAATCGGCGCCCTGGTCACCTTATGAAAACCAAAGCAGCTATCCTTTTGATCGGCTTACTAGCTCTGTGCATGGCGCTGCCATCGCAAGTTCCTTCCGGCCGTGATGTGGTCAAGCCGGAAATCTATGCCTCGCTCGATCCTGTCGGCCGTGGCAGTTCGTTTCAAATTGCCGTGGTGATGAAAATTCGCCCGGGCTTCCACGTCAACGCCCGCGAGAAATCGGAAGACTATCTTATCGCCACCGACCTCAAGACTGTACTCCCGGCGGGCTTCAACAGCGGCGAAGTTTCCTACCCCAAGGGCAAACTGGAGAAATTCTCTTTTTCCAAGATTCCGCTGAACGTGTACCAGGACACCGTGATTCTGCGCATGCCCGTGACGGCGCTCGCCAGCGCGCCGCTCGGCGAACAGCACATTCCGCTGAAGCTCCGCTACCAGGCTTGCAGCAACGAACTTTGCCTGCCTCCGGTGACACTGACTCTCGACGCAACGCTAAACGTAACCGCTTCTGCCTCAGCCGCAAAGCC
>JBGPIX010000041.1:0-21471 GCA_041485085.1 Candidatus Acidiferrum sp. | reverse complement strand
CAAAACAAACTTAAGGATCGAGGACACGGGATCTCCTTGCAAGTGATTTGCAACTATTAATTCAGACTAACTTAGTCCTATATCATTTGCAAATCATTTTCATCTGAAAATTGCCCTGCTTGCCCGTACTTTTCCTCACTGGCAGGACGTACCTCGATCAAGATTACCAACTGGTGTAGTCGATACGGCCGGGCCATTGCGTATGGCGTTTCAAGGTGTAGAATTGGGGAGTTAAAGCTGCGGCTGTGTCCGCAGCCCTGAACTGCCCGGCGGCCCGACCCTCTCGCCCACGGGAAACTTCCTCTCAGTACGAACGATTTCCCCCTTCTGAAAGCCGGTCAGATTTCCATGTCGCATCTTCAGGTCCGCGAGCAGTTGCTCGCAGCTCTTCTCGAATCCCCGGAAGACGTCATTCTCAGCGTCTCCCGCGATGGCAGTATCGACACCTGGAGTCGCGGGGCGGAGTGCATCTACGGTTACACGGCTCAAGAGATGGCGGGGCAGCCCATGAGTCGTCTCGTACCGCTCCATGAGTGGCCGGGGCTGAAGAACATCTTCGCCGAAATAGGACGCAATGGGTCGGGGCGCTCGGAGACAACCGAACGTCTCCACAAAGATGGGTCGAGAATCTTCTTGAAGATAAAACGCCTGCTCATTCGCGATGAGCAAGGGGCTGTCACGGGATTTCTCGAGCGCGCGAGAGCGCTCAACTCCTCCGGCGCCGATCCGCTCGCCGAAGCGCCTCTCCGTTCCATCATCGAGCAGATGCCTGGACTCCATTGGACAACGGATCTGAATTTGCGCATCACCGCAAATTGGGGCAAAGATTTGGCATCTTCAAAGATCCTTCCCGATGCGCTCGTGGGCCGCAGCGTGTGCGAATTTCTTAGTTGTGCTGACCGGCACACCACCCCGATTGCGGAACACTACGAGGCCTTGCGCGGATTCTCGTCGCAATTCGAATACAACTGGAAGAACCGCTTCTGGGAAATTCGCCTTCAGCCGCTGCGCTCGCCTTCCGGTGAAATCACCGGCTGCCTCGGCTCGGGAATGGACATCACCACCCGCAAGAAAAACGAAGAGCAGGCCCACTTTCAGGCCCGCCATGACGCCCTCACCGGCTTGGCCAACTACCGCGAATTCATGGACCGCCTCGAGCAGGAAGTCCGCCGCGCCGAGCGCAGCCATCACTCCTTCACCATCCTGCTGCTGGACCTCGACGGATTGAAACGCATCAACGATCTACACGGCCACCTGACCGGCAACCGCGCCCTCCAGCGTCTCGCCGCGGTCATGAACGAGCATTGCCGTTCCACCGACTTGGCCGTGCGCTACGGCGGCGATGAATTCGCTCTCGTCATGATTGACTCGGACAAAGGCATGGCCGAGCAGGTCGCCCACCGCATCGAGAACGGCCTGCGCACCGACCAAGGCAAGCCGGCCATCAGCGTCAGTATCGGCGTCGGCGTCTACCCCGAAGATGGCCGCACCGCCCCCGAACTCATCGAAGCCGCCGACCAGCAACTGTACAAATACAAACGCACCGAGAATCGCCGCACGGTTCCCGCCACAGCACGCGATCTCAACACCAAACGAGCCGCGCGTTGACTCAAGGAAGCGGGCGCGCCATTCTTTGAGGGATTCTCGCTCACCTTCGTTCCCGTGAGGAGGCCACCATGGATTCCGCAAAGCTGGTGCTCGCGCTGCTCGACGAAGCCTACGAGAAAAAGACCTGGCACGGACCGAACCTCCGGCAATCCATCAAAGGAGTCACCGCGAAGCAAGCCGCGTGGCGCCCCGGACCCGGCCGGCACAACATTTGGGAAGTGACGCTTCATGCCGCGTACTGGAAATATGCGCTGCGACGAAAGATTGAAGGAGGGAAGCGCGGCTCGTTCGCGCTCAAGGGCAGCAATTTTTTTGCCCGACCCGAGAAAGGACAATTGAACGAGGCGGCCTGGAGCGCGGACAAGAGGTTACTGGAGCAGGAGCACCGCGCTTTGCGCTTGGCGGTAGCCAAACTGTTGTGCACGCCGCGGGGCGCAAAATTCGTGAACCAGCTCTACGGCATCGCGTTTCACGACATCTATCACGCCGGACAGATTCGCCTGCTTCGCCGGCTGATGGAGCGCTGATTACTTCTTCAGTTTTCGCAGGGATTGTACAAGAGAGGAGATATCTCGGGCGTCCTGAAAAAGACGAATGGCGGCAATCCCCGACGCGCTGGCGGCAAGACAATCGGAAGCGTTCGCCAGCGTAATTCCGCCGATCGCAAGCACGGGGATTGAGACCGCGCGGCAAACCTCGCCAAGCCGTTCAAGTCCTTGCGGCGCGCCAAACGCCGCTTTCGATGGCGTGGCGAAAACGGGACCAAAAAAAAGATAGTCTGCGCCGCCGCTCGCCGCCGCTCGCGCCGCTTCGAGCGAATGGCAGGAAACGCCAATGACGAAGTCTTTCCCTTCGTCGCGATTCTCGACAAGCCGTTGGGCTTCCGCCAGCGGCAAACTTTGTTCGCCAAGGTGCACGCCCCCGGCGCGCTTCGCGAGTGCAACATCCAGCCGGTCGTTCACGATGATGCGCGTTGGCGACGTTTTGTTCGAAGAGGATTTGGCGGTTCGCACCAAAGCTTCGCGCGTCAGGGAACTGCATTCTTTGCCAGAAAGATCTTTCTCGCGAATCTGGATCCAATCGATGCCAGCTTCCGCTGCGGCTGCGGCTGCGATTTTGCTCAACAGATTGTCTAGTTGTTCCGTGGGTGCGACTTCGGAGAGGCTGTGCCGATCCGTTACATAGCAAAGCAGCGGGCTGCAGGATGCGTTATTGAGGCGGGACACGTTCAGGCCCTGTGCGCGAACCGATCCAGCCGATTGCCAGAAGAATATCCAAAACTCCGACGCCGCTCACCGCGCCGCGAAACGACGGATGCAACACAATCGGCATGAGCGATGGAAAGTGGCTGAGAAAAAAATTCTGTTCCCAATAGAGAGTCCATGGCAAATAAAGGAGCATTGCTCCCATCTCGAACGCAAGCACGACCTGCAATGCGCGATAAACCCGGTTCATGGGTAAGCGGATCCCCGTCTCGTCAGGAAACGTTCAGGATCGGCGCGCGGGCTTTTGAAGGGCAGCGATGCGTTCGGCCACTCCACGGTAGTCGATATTCATCGCGTAGACCTGGGAGAAACTTTTCAGCGCCGCTTCAGGCTCGCCCGCCGATTCCTGAGCTACGCCCAAATCATACCGCAAGGCGAGCGTGCTTTCCGGATCATTGCCGGGAGTCAGCAAGGCGCGCTCATACCAGATCGCGGCGATGGCCGGCTGGCCCTTTTCCATAAACGCCAGGCCGAGCAGCGTGCAACACTGCATGGTGTAACGGAAGGGGCGGCCGCGATCGCTGGCTTTGGCGACTTTTTGGAATTCGCTGATGGCTTCCTCGAGGAGTCCCATTTCGCGGAACGCGATACCCAAGTTGTAGTGCGTTTCGAGGTCTTCGTCCTCCGCGCCCATTTCGCCGAGTTCGGCGCGAAATTCGTCGAACACTTCCTTGAGCGGGCCAGACTCGCCGGACGGCGCGGAAGGCGTCGCTGGTGCCGGCGGCTTCGCAGCAGACGGCGGTTGAGCATTCGGCATCGTTCCTGAGAATCCGGGTGAAAGCCCACCGATGCCGAGCTGATCGATTTCGTTGGCAAGGTCGGCAAGAAATTGATCGGAGGCAAAACCGCTGCCCGTGGGTGGCGCGGGGGCGGCGTTTTTTTGCGCGACCGGCTCTGGGGCTGGCGGAGCAACGGGCGTCTCGGGCGGCCGTTGATCGTAGGCCGGTACGAGAGGTTCTTGTTCGAGTACGAGTTCATATTCCTGATCCAATTCGAATTCGGGCTCGGGCGCCGGGGATGGTGCAGGAGCTTTGGCCGCAGGTGCTTCCTTAGGCTTCGCAGGCGTGGATTTTTCGGCCGGTTTTCCGGCGACGGGTTCCGGCTCGAGCGGAATTGCGGGAGCTGCGTTTGATAATTCGAATGCGGCGGCCGCCGGCACATCGTCCGGCGGAACGATCGCGGGCTCTTCGCCGATCTGAAACTCTTCGACGTCCCCTGGTTTGATAGGAGGCGCAGGTGCGCTCGAAGGCTTCGCTGAGACTGGTGCAGGCGCTTCCACAGCCGGCTCGGCGGGGCGCGACTCTTCCAGAAGAGTATCCCATTCGTCGGACAAATCGACTTCCTGCACTTCCGCCTGCGGGGGAGCTGCGCTCACTTCGGCTGGCGCAGGGGGCGTTTTTTCGACGGGAGCGGCCTGGACAGGCTCCGGCACGGGAGGAGGTTCTTTCGGCGCGGGTACCGCGGCGATTTCGGGAATCGAAACATCCTGCGGCTCCGGTTCGGCGATCGGTGGTACCGCAGCTTTTGCGGGGGGAACGGCGATGGCCAATTCCGCATCCGTCAAACCAGCGGCACGCTGGAAGCGGCGGCGCAATTCCCCGAATCGTTCGGAGCTGCGCTTGTCGCCAGTTTCGCCATGGATCTGTTCCAACTGCGCGGCGAGTTCGGCGGTGCGGCGGTCATCGCCTGCGCCGAGAACAAAGTCTAGCAATTTCTCGAGTGTAGGCGTGTGGCGCGGCGCGCGGCGCAGAATGGCTTCCAGCAATCCAATAGCTTTCTGGGTGAGTCCGTAGCTGGCGAAGAGATCCACGTCCGTGAGCGACTGGGCGATGAATTTTTGCGTCTCATCATCGAGCGCGGGTTCGCTGGATGTGACCACGGGCGTAACGGGTACTCCGCGAGCGGTTTCTTCTTCGTCAACGCGCAGCTTGGCGGCTGGCGGTTGCGGAATTTCCGCCCGCAAGTTCTCTGCGGGCAAATCCTCCGGTTCTCCGCCTTCCAGAAGTCCCAACTTGCGGAGCACGTGATTGAGCTTGCGTTTGGCCGAATCGCTTTCCGGTTCTTTATCGACGAGCTGTTCGAAAATCGCCTTTGCGCGATCGTACTGCTGATCGGCAACCAGGGCGTCACCCAGGTGGGCGAGCGCATCGGCCATATGGAAGGAATCACTGGTGCGGCCGTAAAGCTCGACGAGCCATTGCAATGGTTCAACAACGCCCGGCATGCTGGCGGCGAGCTCGTTGAGCAGTTTCCCGACGACTTCGTGCTCGCCGGCGTCGATCATGGGCAGCCGCGACTTTTCCAGGATTTCCATGGCTTTTTCACCATTCCCGGATTGCAACAGCGATTCGACAACCTTTTGCATGGGCCCAAAATTTTTCTCGTCCGCTTCGAACACGCGATGCGCGAGAGCCGAGGCCTGGTCCCAGTCGGAATTTTTGATGTAGAGATCGAGCAGGAGTTCGGTCTGCTCGCCGCCCTTTTCGAGATCGGCCACCTGTTCGAGGAGTTGCGCGGCCTTGGCGAGATTGCCCTGGGAAGAGTAAGAGCGCGCTTTGACGATGGCCGCTGCCAGATTGGCCGGCTCGAGTTTCAGCGCCTTGTCCGCGAGTTTTTCGCTTTCTCCCTGGTCACCGCGAGCGAGCGCCCGCTGCGAAGCGGAGATGTAGGCTTCGATGGCTTCACGGGTCTGGCCCATGGCCTGGTACAAATCGGCGAGGCGGATCTGGATGCGGAGATTGTCGGGTTCCGCCTGCAAAAGCTTTTTCAACAGGCCCACGGCTTCGGGCTGGCGATTGTTCTTCAGGTGAATTTCGGCCAGTTGAAGAAACAGGGGACGGGCCTCGCTCATTACGCCCTGTTGAACGTAGAGGTCGGCGAGCTTTTCGAGTGGACGGATTTCTTCGGGAGCGAGTTTGGCGATGCGTTTGTATACGGCGATGGCTTTTGTGAGGAATCCATCGCCGACAAAAATCTGAGCCAGGCGTTCGAAGTAGTCGATGGCCTGGAAGGTTTCGCCCTGGCGGATGTACAGCTCGCCGATGGTCATCAGGGTGACTTGATCGCGCGGTTCGTACTTCAGGATATTCTGGTATTCCGCAATGGCTTGGGCGACCTTGCCCTGGTTTAGCAGCTTTTGTGCGGCTTCGACGTTCTTGCTCTTGTTATAGGCCATGCGCGAACAGGGACAAATCTCCCCTAGGAGTTTGCCCCGCACGTTCTCCTCAAGTTGCAGCGGTAGCGAAACGGCGCATAACGCTACTTGGTTACGCTAACAGGCCGGAAAAAGACAAGTCAACGAAGGCAGAATCCCTTGTGAGCAGGCAGTTATCCCCTTTGCGCTCAGGACATTTGCGGGCGAAGGCCAGGCGAAGAATGGAGGGCTGTTTTTCCGCGGCGATTCGTCAATTCAAGGTGGCCAGTTTCCGGTATGGCGACCCGCGGACCTGGATCTTTCGCACATCCTGGAAGGCCCCTATACTATTCGAGGCAGGAGGAGGGAAATGATCAGAGTGAGACCCATTGCGGCAATGCTCTTGACCTTGGTGGCGGCGAGCAGCGGAGCGCAGGAGCATCTCCATGCGAACGGCGAGAAATTGGGAACAGTGCACTTTGCCACATCGTGCAACGAAGTGGCAAAGAAGGAGTTCGACCGGGCAGTAGCGCTGCTGCATTCCTTCCAGTTCAGCCGAGCCATCGAAGGATTCAACGCAGTGCTAGGAGAGGACGCGGCGTGCGGAATTGCCTACTGGGGAATCGCGCTGAGCGATTGGAGCAACCCTTTCGCGGCTGGAATGAAAGACAAGGGCCAGTTGCAGGCGGGCCATGAGAGCGTGGAACGCGGCAACACTGTGGGTGCAAAGACGGAGCGCGAACGGGCTTATCTGGCGGCCGTCAGCAAGTTGTACGATGACTTCGAGAGCAAGCCACAGCGAGCGCGCTTGATCGCTTATCGCGACGCCATGGGGGAAGTCGCGGCGAAATATCCCCAAGACCATGAGGCGCAAATCTTCTATGCACTGGCGCTGGCGGCTTCGGAAGATCCCGCGGACAAGACGTACGCGGGGCGGCTCCAGGCAGGAGCGATTCTAGAGAAATTGTTCGAGGAGGAGCCGGCGCATCCAGGGCTGGCGCATTACATTATCCATACATACGACGTCCCGGCGCTGGCTGGGCGGGCGCTTGTGGCCGCGCGGCGTTACTCGGAAATTGCGCCAGATGCGCCACATGCGCTGCACATGCCATCGCATACTTTCACTCTCACGGGCTACTGGCAAGAGTCCATCGACACCAACATAGCGGCGGCAGCAGCGGCGCGGCGCGAGGGCCAGACAGCAGAAGAGTTGCACGACAGCGATTACGAAATTTATGCCTACCTGCAAACGGGGCAGGACGACGCGGCGCGGCGAGTACTGAATTCCTTGCGGGAGATAGCATCCCGCTTCGATCCAAAGGCGGTGATAAGCGGTGCCGCCAGTCCCGCAACGGGATATTTTGCGCTGGCGGCGATCCCGGCACGCTACGCGCTGGAACGGCGGGACTGGAAGCAGGCCGTGCAGCTGCCGCTGCGGGAGACACCGTTTCCTTATACGGATGCTATGACGTGGTTCGCACGCGGATTGGGTGCGGCACGACTAGGGCAAACGGCGGCGGCGAACGAGTCAGCGACAAAGCTGCAACAAATTCGTGAGCGGCTCTCGAAGGCCAGCGAAAACTACTGGACAGGGCAGGTGGAAATCCAGCAGCTAGAGGTCCGGGCATGGGCCGCGCTCGCGGAGGGAAAAAAAGAGGAAGCGCTGCGGCAGATGAAGTCAGCGGCGGAATTGGAAGATGGGACAGAGAAAAGCGCGGTGACGCCTGGGCCGCTGGCCCCGGCGCGCGAGTTGCTGGGCGAGATGTTGTTGGAGTTGAATGAACCTGCACAGGCACTCCAGCAATTCGAAGCGACGCTGAAGAAGGAGCCCGGGCGCTTGCGCGCATTATATGGAGCGGCGCACGCGGCGCAGCTCAGCGGAGATCGCGATACGAGTCAGAGATATTTTCGCGAGGTGTTGAGGGTTTGTGGTCGCGCCGACAAGCCTGGAAGATCCGAGATTACAGAGGCGCAGCGGGCGATTTTGCAGAATTAGTTTGGCGCTTTGTCGTGTATTCGGGCCAAATCGCTCAGAAGATGAGTGCTCCGATGCAACCCCTCTCATCACGTTTCACCATTCTACGAAGAAGTGATAACCGTCACCAAATTCTAGCCAAGTCCTGATCAACGCTCTTACCGGAGCTGACTCACGACCCAGGGCCGGCAATAAGCCTCTCCGGTGAGAGAAAGTGATACCATCGCGGAATAATCCTGGTAGCGGAAGGGGAGAGAACAGCCTATGTATCCGTTCGAATCCCGACGGAATTTTCTCGCCGCCTTGGGTGGAGCAGCTGCGGCCTCGCTTATTTGCCGGTCCGGCTCGGATGCTTCGCCTCTGCCTGCGATGAGTAGCCGCTTCAAGCTTTCGGTGATCACCGATGAAATCACGCAGGATTTTGGTCACGCGGTGGAGATTGCCGCCAAAGAGTTTGGACTGGGGTACGTCGAGATCCGAAGCCTGTGGAACAAGAACATTATCAACCTGGATGAAAAGGAAACCGCGGAAGTGCGGCGGCTTTTGCAAAAGTTTGGCCTTCAGGTAACGGACATAGGCAGCCCGCTCTTCAAAACGGACTGGCCGGGGGCGCCCAGTTCGAGTTATAGCCCAAAAACGCCGCAGTTCGGCGCGGACTACAGTTTCACGCAACAGGGAGAGGTTCTGGAACGGTCCATCGCGATCGCCAAGGCGCTAGGTACGAACCGCGTTCGATGCTTCGATTTCTGGAGGCTGGACGATCCAAAGCCGTTCCGCGAGGCGATGGACAGTAAGCTTCGGGACACCGCTGCTCAAGTTGCATCGCAGAAGATCACTTTACTGCTAGAGAACGAATTCGCGTGCAACACCGCGACGGGCGCCGAATCGGTGCGGACTCTGCAGGCAGTCCAATCGCCAAATTTCAAATTGAACTGGGATCCCGGTAATGCCGCTTATCGCGGCGAGATCCCCTTTCCGGACGGGTTTGCAAACATTCCGAAAGAACGCATCGGACACATGCATTGCAAAGATGTGGCGCGAAAAGCGGACGGCACATTCGAATGGGCGGCGATGGGGCGGGGCATCATCGATTACGTTGGGCAGTTCCGGGCGATGGCGCAAGCGGGATACTCGGGAACGATGAGTCTCGAAACGCACTGGAAAGGCGCAGGCACGGAGGAAGAATCTTCGCGGCAGAGCATGGCGGGAATGAAGGAGCTCCTGAAGAAGGCGGGCGCCCTTTAGGCGCGCTTCACAGGCGGAGGCAGGCATGGCCATGGCAGACAATTCGCGGCGTACTTTTTTGAAAGGCGCGGGTGCAGGCTTGGCAGGCGCTGCTTTTGGCAGCAGCGCCTTCAGCTACGCGAAGATCATCGGCGCGAATGACCGCGTGCGAGTGGGCGTGGTGGGGTTCTCCGACCGGTTTCGTTCCGCACTGGTCCCCGCGTTTCAGACGCACGCTAAGGAACTAAACTTCGAATTTGCCGCCGTCTCGGATATTTGGAAGCGACGCCGGGAAGAAGGTTCCGCACACCTGCAGCAAGTCAGCGGCAAACCCATCGCAACGGCACGAAACAACGAGGAACTCTACGAGCGCAAAGATGTAGATGCCGTGATTGTGGCCACGGCAGACTTTCAACATGCACAGCACGGCGTGCAAGCCGTGACGGCAGGGCGCGATGCTTATGTCGAAAAGCCACTGGCGAATACCATGGCCGATGCCCGGGCCATTCGAGAGGCTGTGCGGAGCACCGGCAAAATCGTGCAAATCGGAACGCAACGCCGCAGCGCGGCGAACTACCAGCGCGCCTATGAATTCATTCGCTCGGGGCAATTCGGTGAGATCGTGAGCGTGGAAATGACCTGGAACGTCAACCAGCCCGGGCGTTGGCGGCGTCCCAGTCTGGTGGCTTCACTCCGCGAGGAGGATACGGATTGGAAGCGATTTCTGATCAATCGGCCTGCCGCGGCCTTTGACGCGCGCAAGTACTTGGAATTCCGTTTGTTCTGGCCGTACTCGTCGGGAATTCCGGATCAATGGCTGGTCCATCAGATTGATACGGTGCATTGGTTCACCGGGTTGCCGCGCCCCCGGAGTGTGGTGGCGAACGGCGGAATCTATCTGTGGCACGACGGGCGGAAAAACTGGGACACCATGACGGCTGTTTTTGACTACGGCCCGTTGGATGATTCGTCCAAAGGCTTCCAGGTAGTTTACTCCTCGCGGCAGACCAATGCGGCGAGCGACGTAAAGGAAATTTACTATTCCAACGGCGGTTCGCTGGACCTGGACAAAAATACGATTTCTTCCGAAGGCGGACTGGAAGAGAAATACGCCAAAGAAATGGGAATGAAGACTAATCTTCTGCCGCAGCGTGCACTGGCCGATACAGCGAGTGCCGTGGACAGAAGCGCTGACGCGGGCGTGGACGAAGCGACCTCCGCGAACATGCGCAATTGGATGGAGTGCGTGCGCAGCCGGAAAACGCCGAACGCCAGCATCGAGGCCGGTTACAGCCATTCTATAGCGTTGTGCATGACCATCGCAGCGATCCAGACCGGGCAACGAGTGGGCTTCGACGATGCCAAGCAGGAAGTGATCGTGGGTGCACAGGCGGGCGCAAAGGCTTAGCCGGACTCTTTTGTTCAGCAGGCCGTCATCGGCTTGAAACCCTGTACATAGCGGAGGCGTGGGGAGCGAGCGTTACTGTGAGCGAATCCACGGGCGCAAGGTCCTTGTGCGCCCAGAGATCGCGCAGACGGTAACTTCCCGCGGGCAACCCGACATCCTTCCACGAATAGCGCATGGTCTGCGCCGCGCTGTCCAGATTGAAGACGGCAAGGTAATAGCCGTTGCCCGATGCTGGACGTGCCAGCCAGACGACCGCTTTGTCCGTTGTGATAACCGGGTGATTGCCGGTGGAGTGCTGGTCCACCGCGAGCACTTCTTCGTTGGTCAGCAGCGACGTAGTCCACTTGTCGCAGAGCGTCAGGTTTCCACCCATCATCAGCGGCGAACGAAAGATGGACCAAAGCGTGAGCTGCGTGCGCTGCTCGTCGTGAGTCAGACGAGTGCCGCGCGGGTTTTCCCAGCCGGCGACCGGTTCGAGGCGGCCGAGGGGAAGCATGTCGGCGTCAGGCCAATGGCCGGGTCCGGAAATGGCGGCCCACTTCGCGGCGCGAGCAAACTGATTCTCGATGCCGGACGGAAACTGTTTGTCGCTGTGCCAGAGATCCCAAACGTCATCAGAGATGCGCCACATCTGACCGTACTTGCTGAGCTCCCCGGCGTTCTCGAAGGCCGCGGGCCCTGGAGAAAGACTCAGGACAATCGGGCGGCCCGTTTTGCGGAGCGCCTGGCTGAGCATGCGAATCTCGTCTCCCTTGTAGGGATGATCGGCGATGCAATCAACCTTCAGAAAGTCCACACCCCAAGCGGCGTACTGCTGGGCGATCGAATCGTAATAGGCTTGTGCGGCGGGCTTGCTGGAGTCGAGCCCGTAATTAAAAGGATTCCATGGACAAGTGTCGGAGGTGTTGGCAGCATCGGCGGCGTGAAAAGGAGATCCGGCGATCGGCAGATTCTTTCGAACTGCCTCTTTAGGAATGCCGCGCAAGATATGAATGCCGAATTTCAAGCCCAGTGAATGAATGTAGTCTGCCAGCGGCTTGAAGCTCGCGCCTTTTGCCGCCGAAGGAATACTGTTCACGGCGGGAGTGAAGCGGCCGAATTCATCCAGGCTGAACTGCGCGTTCTCGGCATTCGAACCGGCGGAGTGATTCGTCACATACCAGCCCATATCCACGACGACGAATTGCCAGCCGGAGCTTTTCAGGTGCTCGGCCATCCACTTCGCATTCGCGCGGACATCGGCTTCGCTGACGGATTCGCCGAAGGAATCCCAGCTATTCCAGCCCATCGGCGGAGTCGGTGCCAGCGTAGACGGCGAATCAGGGGTTGCGGATTTCGCCTTCAGCAGGACCGAGGCTGCACAGACAAGGACGATGATGACTAACCGCCTGGAAAAACGCATCCGGCTGCTCCTCCCGCGATTTTCGATGAGGTCTCGTGAGGAACGAAAAGATCGCGGCAAAGTTTATCGCGCCGTCAAAAAATCGGAAGCGAAGTCTGTGTAGCGCCGGCGGCCCAGCAGGCAGATTCGCGCACTGGCGCAAAAGAATAACGATGAAGGGGCGACGGGCCATGCTGGCGCAAGGCTTCGAGATGATCGGGCGTGCCGTAGCCCTTGTGGCGCGCCAAACCGTACTGCGGATATACGGCGTCCCACTCTTCCATGCGCGTGTCGCGATGCGTTTTCGCGAGGATCGAGGCGGCAGCGATGGAGATGCTGCGGGCGTCGCCTTTAATCAGGGATTTCTGCTCGATCAAGACGTCGAGCTGCATGGCGTCAATGAGCAAATAGTCGGGCGGAATCGTGAGTTGCTGGAGCGCGGCGGTCATCGCCTGGCGCGAGGCCTGGTAAATGTTCCACGCGTCGATGCGTTGGGCGTCTATTTCGGCGACAGCCCAGGCCAGAGAGTGCTCCTTGATGCGCACGGCAAGCTCGGCGCGCCGCTCGGCGGAAAGTTTTTTGGAATCATCGAGGCCGACGATGCGCCGCTTGGGATTGAGAATCACCGCGGCGGCCACGACGGGGCCAAACAGTGCGCCGCGCCCGGCTTCATCAATGCCGGCGATGCGCATCCAGCCCAGTTGGCGCGCCGCTCGCTCGAAACGGGAGGAGCAGAGTCGGCTCATTACGCGGGGAATTTTAGCACGGCGTGTAAATTGTGAACGGCCGAGTGGAGGAAAAATAGTTTACTCGTACCGCAGAGCTACTACCGGGTCGACGCGCATGGCGCGCCGAGCGGGAATCCAGGCCGCCAGGAAGGCCACAGCGAGCAAGAGAAACAGAGCCGAAACAAGCAGGAACGGATCGTGCGCGCGGACCTCGAATAGGAGGGACTCCAGGAGACGCGAGCAGAGCCAGGCTCCCAAAAGACCAAGCACCGCGCCAGCAACGGTCCAGCGCAACATGTTTGAAAGAACCAACTTCAGAACACTGCGGGGAGTAACGCCGAGCGCAATTCGAATGCCGATTTCGCGAGTTTGTTGTGCGACCAGAAATCCGACGACGCCGTAGATTCCGATTCCTGCCAGTAGGACGCCCATGCCCGCAAATAAAGACAGCAGCACGGCCGTGAAGCGGGGCCGCTGCGCCAGCTTTCCAATTCGCGTCTGCATGCCCTCGATGGTCACAGGAACGGTTGGATCGATAGCCGCGGTTTCCGAACGGATCCACTTAGCAATGGCCTGCGGATTGATGGCGCTCTGCACGGTCAGATGAGCGGAGCGGTAGTAGCCAGTGGGCTCATTCTTCCAAGGAAGGTAAAACTCAGGGTCGGCAGGCGCGGCGAGGCCGTTGTTCTTTACGTCTCCCGCAACGCCAACGATAGTGCGCCACTCATTCTGGGCACCAAAACGAAAAGATTCTCCGAGGGGATCTTCTCCGTTGGGGAAGAGCTTTCTCGCGAGGCTCTCACTGAGGATCACGGGACGTTCCGCGGACGAGCGATCCTCTTCGCGAAAACCGCGGCCGTGCAGGATGGGTATCCCCAGCGCAGGATAATAACCGGGAGTGACGAAACGATAGCTAATCATTCCGCCGGTGCCGGCGCTGAATTTCGTATGTCCCGGAATTTCGAGGGACGAAAGAAAAGTGGCTTGGCTCCCGCCGGAAGGGGGCAGCGTGTCGCTCAAGGCCAGCGAAGTGACGCCCGGCATTTGCTTCAGTCGGGCTTCGAGCTGATTGAAAAAGGCGAGTTGTTTCGCGGAGTCGGGATAGCGGTATTCGACGAGATCGATTCCCGCGGTGATGACGCTTTTCGTATCCATTCCAAGCGCGACGGTTTCGAGTTTCCACAAGCTGCGCAGGAGCAGGCCGGCTCCGGCAAGAAGTATCAACGAGACCGCAATCTGCACGGTGACCAAGACCTGGCGAAGCATGCCACGTGACGTCGCGCGATTTTCTTTTCCGGTGAGCAGTTCGGGCGCGGGCCGGCGCAATGCGGAGGTGAGTCCAAAGAAAACGCCTGACACGAGAGAAACGCCGAGCGCGAAGAGCAACACGCGAACGTCGATGGTGGCTTGTTCCAGCCGCGGGATACCGTCCGGTGCAATGGAGACAAAGAGGCGAAGCAGGAGTTGGGCAATCCAGCAACCCGCGAGCCCTCCTAAAACTCCAAGAAGCAAACTCTCCGTGAGCGATTGACGCGCAAGGCGCCCGCGCGTTGCGCCGAGGGCGGTGCGAACGGCCAACTCGCGCATGCGGCTGGTGGCGCGCGCGAGGAGCAGATTCGCGACGTTGGTACACGCGACCAGCAGCACAGCAAGAACCGCGCCGAGCAGAACCCAGGAGGCGACCCGTGCGTCCTGGATTTGGCGTTCGCGGAGGGAGCGCACACGGAAGGACACCTCGCGACGAAACTGGGGTGGAACGTAATTCAAGGATTGCTGAAAGAGCGGTTCCATCGCGGCCGCTGCTTGCTGGATGGTTACGCCGGGTTTGAGCCGCGCAAAAGCGCGCAAAATGATTTGCCGGGCGTTGGGCCCACGATCGGTGGATCCATCGAGAGCAGCGGGAATAAGAATGTCGTCGTGGCCGAGATTTGGCATTTCGAATTGTTCCGGGAGAACGCCGACGACGACGGTGGGCCGCCCGTCGAGCGAAATCGCGCGCCCGGGAAGATTGCGGTGACTGGCGAAGCGCGAACGCCACAGACCGTACGTGATGAGCGCGACGCGTGGCGCGTTGGGGCGGTCTTCATCGCTCGAGAAATTGCGGCCGAGAAAAGGTTGAATGCCGAAGGTCGGCAGAAAAGTCGATTCGACGAGAGCGCATTTGAGGCGGACCGCATTCTGCTCCGTGAGATCGCAATCCGCTCCTCCGGGGACAAATGAGGTTACGGATTCGAACGGAGTTTGCGCTTTTTTCCAGTCGGCGTAGTCGGGACCGAGGACGAACTCATTCGCTTCGAAAGGTGCTTTGTCGCCAAAACTGACCAGGCGGTCATCATGGGGATAAGGCAAACTTCGGAAAAGGATGCGGTCGACAACGCTGAAGACCGCCGTAGTAGAACCAATTCCCAGCGCGAGAGTAAGGATGGCGACAAGCGCGAATCCCGGGCGATTCCTCAACCCTCGGAGAGCAAACCGCAGATCTTGCAGCAGCGAGTCGATGAGCTGGATGCTGTGCTGCTCGCGGTACAACATTTTGGCTTGTTCGACGCCACCGAACTCACGCCGCGCGGCATGACGCGCTTCCGCCGGACTCATGCCCCGGCGGATATTTTCCTCCGTGAGCATCTCGAGGTGCGCACGGAGTTCGGCATTAAGGTCCTCGTCTTGTTGCCGTCTGCGAAATAGACCACGCAAACGAATGGCAAAAATGCGAAGCCATTCCATTTCAGGCTCCTTCCGTACCGCCGAGAAGGCGTGACATAAGCGCGGTCATGCGCTCCCAACTCTCGGTTTCCGCGAGTAATTGTTTGCGGCCGGCGCGCGTGAGCGAATAGAACTTTGCTTTGCGGTTGTTTTCGGAAGCGCCCCATTTGGAAGAGATCCAGCCGCGCTGATCGAGTCGCAGTAGCGCGGGATACAGCGTGCCCTGATTCAGCTTGAGCAGATCCTCGGAAACCTGTTTGACGCGCTGAGCGATGCCGTAGCCGTGCAACGAGCCCATGGCATGAAGAGTTTGCAGAACGATCAAGTCAAGCGTGCCTTGCAGAACTTCCCCGCGCGGAGGAGCCATGTTTTCTCCTGTTGACAAACGACAGGAGCATAGACTTTTTCCTGTTGAATGTCAACAGGGCGGATTTTCCATCGGATTTGCGGGGGCTACCCTTTTCCGGACATTTCAATACGGCAGCCGGCGGTCTCTCCCGTATTCGGATTGACGAACATTCTGGGGACGTGGCAGCATACGCTTGCTACAAGCGTTCAACCTGCGAAATTCTTGACGGCGTTTTCTCTTCAAGGAGCAACTCAGCGATGATGACGAATCCATACGCACGCCCACTTCCTTTTTCTCGGCTCCTCGTTTCCGTTCTGTTGCTTCTGGCTCCGTTCGCAAGCCGGCCCGCTCCTGCGCAAACGCGGCACCTGGAATTGAACGACTACGCGAAAATCACATCCGTTTCCGATCCTCAGATCTCCCCCGACGGCAAGAACATTGTTTTCGTAGTCTCACGCCCGAACCTCGAACAAGACCGCGGCGATCGCCAACTTGTCCTGATTGATATTACTTCGGGTGCTCAACACGTTCTGACCTACGAACGCAAGGCCGTCGGCTCACCGCGCTGGTCGCCGAGCGGCGACCGCCTGGCGTTTGTCGCCGTGGACGGGATAGGAAAAGACGCGAAGCCACAAGTCTTCATTCTCCCCATGGCCGGCGGCGAAGCCCGCAAAATTACCGACGCGCCGGATGGTATCGAACAGTTTGCCTGGCGGCCCAACGGGCAAGAGATTGCTTACGTCACTTCCGACGAGCCGGAGAACAAAAAGGAAATCGAGAAACATCATGATGCTTTCGAAGTCGGTGACAACGATTTCCTGGCAACCGAAGCGGCGCTGCCGTCTCACATCTGGATACTTCCGGCAGAGGGCGGAAAAGCAAAGCGGCTGACCTCGGGTACCTGGAGCCTTCCCAAGAGCGCGCCGCCCAGTTCCCCGGCATCTCCCATTTCCTGGTCCCCCGATGGAAAGTGGCTGCTGTTCACCAGGCAAGAGCATCCTCACCAGGGCGACAGCGACCTCACGACTCTGCAACTGCTCAACGTGGAAACCGGAGAGATCCGCAAGCTCACCAAGCACGAAAGATTTGAAAGCTTCGGACTATTTTCTCCGGATGGTTCACGCGTGGCTTACTGGTACCCGCGCGACGGCGATCCGAACAACGAAGTTGAGATTTTTGTTGCCGAGACGACCGGCGGCGACGGTTCGGATGCCACGCGAGCCATCGACCGCGACCTCCTGCGCGCGATGTGGATGCCCGATGGCAATTCGCTGCTGGTCGGCGGCCACGACGGCGTTAAGACTTCGCTCTGGTTGCAGCCACTTGCGGGCGCCGCAAAGAAACTCCAACTTGGCGACATAAGCCCCTCGTGGTTGTTCTGGGTGGATGCCTTCGTCGGCCGCAAAGGCGACATCGCGTTCACCGGCAGCACGCCAACGCAGCCTTCGGAGCTGTACTACATGGCGTCCACCAATGACACGCCGCGGCGCCTGACGGATTTCAATCATGAGATTGCCTCGCTGGCGCTCGGCAAAGCTGAAAAATTCGAGTGGAAAGGACCGGACGGTTTCCAGGAAGACGGCGTGCTCTTCTATCCGCCCGATTTTCAGAAGGACCACAAGTACCCGCTGGTGCTGATCATCCATGGCGGCCCGCAAGCTTCCACCACCACGCAATTCAGTTTTCTCCCGCAACTCATGGTCACGCACGGGTACGTGGTGTTCTCCCCGAATTATCGCGGCAGCGACAATCTGGGAAACGCCTACCAGCGCGCCATCTGGAACGACGCCGGAGACGGTCCGGGGCGCGACGTCATGGCAGGAATTGATGCAGTCAAGAAGCTGGGTTTCGTCGACGCAAACAAAATCGGCGTGACGGGATGGTCCTACGGCGGATACATGACGTCGTGGCTCATCGGCCACTATCAAATCTGGAAAGCGGCGATGGCCGGAGCGCCAGTGACGGACATCTACGACGAGTACAATCTCTCGGACGGAAACGTGACCGGCCGCTACAGCTTCAAGGGCTCGCCGTACGTGGGAGAAAATCTCAAGGACTACCGCGCGCAGTCGCCCATCGCCTACGCCGCGCAGATGAAAACGCCAACGCTCATCATGCATGACACCGGTGACGCACGCGTCACCATCACCCAGGGCTACTCGCTGTACCACGCCCTCAAGGACAATGGCGTGCCGGTCAAGTTTATCGCCTACCCCGTCGCGGGCCATTTTCCAGGAGATCCCGTGCGGGCCATGGATGTCGATCGGCGCTGGGTCGAATGGATGGACCAATACTTGAAGTAAGAAGAATTCTGCCTAGCCTGGCACCGCATAAGACCCACTGACGGCGATAGTCGTCTATCTAAGGTTCATCAGGAGAACTGGATGCGTCTGCAAAAACAATCGATTTTTCGCAGCGTTAGCTTCTGCTTCTTTTGTGCGTTAGGTCTGCTCATCTGCGCGCCATTCGGCGACGCCCAAGGTCTGAGCAGTAGTGACCTTTCACGCTTGCGCTCGGTCGGAAGCGTCGAGCTTTCACCGGACGGCCGACGCATCGCGTATGGCGTGGTGATGCGCGATCGACCTGGCCGCCCCTACGGTCAGCTTTGGATCATGGACGTCGACACGAAGAAATCCGTCCGTGTGGGCGGCGAAAAAGACTCCGGCGGCGGTCCACTGTGGTCGCCGGATGGCAAGTGGTTTGCGTTTCAGGGGCATCAGGGTGATAAGGGCGGCTTGTTCGTCGCGCGGCTGGATGGCTCTGATGTCACATTTTTGGCCTCTCCAGAGGGCACCAACAGTCCATTGCCTGGCACGGGCAAAGATTTCACCTGGTCGCCCGATGGCAAGCAGCTCGCATTCATCTCCTCGACTCCCGGTGCAGAAGCCGCGGAAGCGAGCGGCGATCCGATGGTCATCACGCGCTACTTATATAAGCCCGACGCTGGCGAAGGAATGACGCGCTTCAACGACAATCTGCGCCTGCACATCTTTGTGGTGGACTTGACCACCAAGCAGGTGCGGCAACTCACGCAGGGAAATTTCGACGAGCACTCCATCGATTGGTCGCCCGACGGCAAGGAGATTCTTTTCGCTTCGAATCGCGAGCCGAATCAAGATGAGTTTTTTAATTACGACATTTTCGCTTTGAAAGTTTCGGACAACGGCATTCGCCGCTTGACGGCAACGGAATACAACGAGTACGAACCGCTGTGGTCGCCCGACGGCAAGCACATCGTCTTTCGCGGTACTCGCCGCGGTCTCACGGACCGCGAGACGACCATGGAAGACACCCACGTTTGGATCATGAATGCCGATGGCAGCGAGCGCCGGGAAATCGGCGCCGTTTTGGACGACCGCCAGGGCGTTCCGCGATGGGCGCCGGACGGCAGTGCCGTCTACTTCACTATTCAAGAGCGCGGAAGCAACCATTTAGTGCGGCTGCCGATTTCTGGTGGCAAGCCGGAATACGTGGTGAAGGACACGGGAGGCGTGGGCGCGTGGTCCGTGGGGAAGGACGGGACGGTGGCGTACAGTTTTGCATCGCCACAAGACGCGGCAGAGCTCTATCTCAAAGGCGGCAATGGTGCGACGCGCAAGTTGACGGACTTGAATGCGCAACTTTTCGCGGGGAAGCAGATTGCTGAAGTCGAGTCCTTCACGTTCGTCAGCAATGACAACAAGTTTGAAGTGGAAGCGTTTCTCACCAAGCCGCTGGGGATGACGGCCACGTCGAAACATCCTCTGATCGTTAATATCCACGGCGGGCCGCACGGACAGAATGGCCCGGCGTTCAATTTCAAGAATCAGGTTTACGCCGCGCGCGGCTGGGCCACACTAAACGTCAACTATCGCGGTTCCACTGGCTATGGACAAAAGTTCGCCGACGCCGTTTTTGGCGATCAGGACGGAAACGAAGGCCAGGATGTTTTGTACGCGGTGAGCGCTGCGGTGCGCCGTTACCTCTGGATCGATCGCGAGCGCATGGGCATCGAGGGCGTGAGCTACGGGGGGCAACTCACAGACTGGCTCATTACGCAGACGAATGAATTCAAGGCCGCCGTTCCCATCGCCGGAATTGCTAACCTAGTCAGCTACAACTACATGACCTATTACAACCAGTATGAAGAAATGGAATTCGGCCAGTTCCTGCATCAGGGCAACATGATGGACGTCGCGTGGGAACGATCCGCGCTGAAGCACGTGGCTGCCGCGCACACGCCCGCAATGTTAATGCACGGCGAAAACGACAACGATGTGCCCATCGCCGAAGCCGAGCAGTTCTTTATCGCCTTGAAGGATGTGGGTACCGAGGCCATCTTCGTGCGCTATCCGCGGGAAGGCCACGGTCTCTCGGAGACTAAACACGTCATCGATTCCACCGACCGCTGCATCGCCTGGTATGAAAAGCATTTCCCCAAACCCGGCGCGGAAGGCGTCACCAACGTTCAGCCGTGATGGAAATGAAAAAGCCCCGGTTGTCCGGGGCTTTTTCTTCAATCCGTCTGAAATTGAGAAGAGTGGCTTAAGCCTTCGCTTCGGTTCCCGCGACCGCCACAGCAGCCACTTCCTCGCGTCCCGCGCGCTTGATGCGGGCCGCCTTGCCCTTCAAATCACGCAAATAATACAGCCGTGCACGGCGAACTTTGCCCTTGCCGACTACTTCAATCGAGCTGATGGTCGGCGAGTGCAGTGGGAAAATGCGCTCAATACCGACGCCAAAGCTGACTCGCCGCACCGTAAAAGTCGCGCTGGACGCCCGGCCCTTCTTGGAAATCACCACGCCCTCGAATGCCTGGAGGCGTTCCTTCACCTTTTCGCCTTCGCCTTCCTGCAGGCGGACGTTGACGCGCACGGTGTCGCCCGGGCGGAACTCGGGGAGGTCTTTGCGCAATTGCGCTTCATGGAGTTTACGAATTACCGGATTCATGTTCCTGTTTCCTTCTAGACCCACTCAGGCGGGGCCAGCTCATTAGAGACAATCGTAAATTATAGACAAATTGTCGCCATTTTCCTAGCGGATTCCCTCCTGCGGCGCCAACCCATAGCGGTCGAAGGCGTTACCTTACCGCTAACCAGGACCGCCCTCGTCGATCTTGTCTGCAGGACGTTCGTTTCTGGGCCACGGTTACGCCTAGCGCAATCCGACCGGAACATTCACTCTATTCCAGCATCCTCGGGTTATTCTGCCCTCGGGGCGCGCCCCAATCGTGAAGATCGTTATCGCCATTTCCGCCGCCATCCTTGTCCTGGTGCTGGTCTTTTTCCGGCTCGAGTCGGAAGCCGGCCCGATAGCCTTGGAGCGCTGCAAGGTCGCCGTCAGTCAGGCCAAAAGCTGGACCGTCGAGAGCACGCAGCAGTACAGCACGAGCTTAGTGACCGCTACGACTCGGAACAAAATCAGCTGCCCCGATGACTACGAGTATGCCTACAGAAGCCGGACCACGGACAACGTGATCAGAGAACAATCCACCATACATACGAATGGCGTAACCTATATTGAAAACGCCGATGGAACCTGGGCGAAAAGCGCTACTGTCGGCGATTCACCGGCCCTAAAGGAATGTGGAAAGGGGCCTGGGCTTGTACAAGCAACGGTGGTCAATGCCATCTACGAGTTGCCGCGTAGAAAAGCCGGGAGCATCGTCAAAGGGGAGCTCCAGACGATCGATGGCGCGAAATGTCAGGAGTGGCACGT
>JBGPIX010000040.1:0-21561 GCA_041485085.1 Candidatus Acidiferrum sp. | reverse complement strand
CCCAGCGGGTCGCTGATTTTGTCTCCCGCGACCACCCATAGCTCATTCAGCGCAAATGTCGCGCGTTCGCGCACCTGGTCACCGCCGGCGTCCGCATTCAAGTAAAACCTCTGTCCCACGTCGAACACGCCGTCTTTCAATCGCGGATCAGCATACGGCGTGACGGTCGCCGCGAACTGGTTCTGGAGGTACGTATCGAAACCCAGTTGCTGCAACTGATTGACGGTTTCCGTGTCAGGCCCGAAGGAAGACTGTTCCAGGAAGCGCACCGCCGCCGCGGAAGACACCGGCGTTCCCGCCGTCGTCACGGTCACACTCAAACTATTGGAGGTGCCGCCGCCGGGCGCAGGGTTTGTCACTGACACGCTCACTTGGCCAGCATTCGACGCCGTCCCGATCGCCGTGATCATCGTCGCCGTTGCGTACGTCGTTTTTAACGATTGCCCGCCAAAGTTCACCACCGAAGTGCTGACGAAACCTGTGCCATACAGCGTCAGTTGGAACGCCCCCAGTGCCAGCGTTCCTGGTGTTATCGACGTCAGCGTGGGCACCGGATTCTCGAAGGTGACCGTGGCGCTCGCCTGCTTGGTGGTATCTGCCTGGCTCGTCGCCGTGATGTTCACTTTCGTCAGATTGCCCAGAGTGGCTGGCGCCGTATAGTTTCCGTTGCTGTCCATGGTCCCGACGGTGTCATTGCCATAGGGCACCGCGTTCACCGCCCAGTTCGCTCCCGTGTTCATCGTCCCCGTAACCGTGGCCACAAACTGCGTTTGGTTCCCCGCCCCGACCGTCGCCGAGGGCGGTGTGATGGAAATCTGGATGTTCGAATTCGGCTGCAGGATTTGAATGTTGATTTTTCCGGACGTTGCCGCGCCGGGTTTGGGATTCGTTACGGAGACCGCCAAGGTTCCCACCTGCGCCGTGGTGGCCATTCCCGTTGCCGTCAGCTGCGTCGAGGAATCCAGTGTTGTCGTCAATGCGGTTGTGCCCAGATAGACCGTTGCGCCCGGCACAAAGTGCTTGCCGCTCAACGTCAGCGAGAAGGCGCCCACCGGAATGGACATCGGCAAAACCGCGTCCAGTTCCGGAGTTGGATTGACCAGCGTCACTCCGGTTTTTCCGGATTTGCTGCTGTCGGCAGTCTCTACCGCGCTGATCGTGATGGCGTTCGGTGTCGGTGGAAATTCCGACGCGGTGTACAGGCCCGTGGCGTTGATTGTGCCCAGCGTCGCGCTACCTCCAGCTACTCCGTTAACCGACCAGGTCAATGCGGGCTTTGTGCCATTGTTTGTCTTTGCTGTGAACTGCTGCTGATTCAGCCCCGCGACCGTCGCGTTTGCCGGTGTCACCGTGAGCGTGAAGGGCAGCGGCCCGCTTCCGCCGCCGCTGGAACCTATGTATTGAGCGCAACCGCTCAGAAATACCGCCAGCACGGATACGAGAATCACTGCGGAGCGCTTCACGGTCTCTCCTCCGTCCTCGGTCACCGCATGCTTCGCCGCCGCTGCATACACCCGTGTGGCGGATTGCTTCCGGCAAAGTATTTCCTGCGGTGGGACTGGTTTGAGAAGCCTACGGGGGTTGACTGTTTCGCACTACTGGCTACACGGCCAGATTCAGGCCAGCTGCTCGCATGTCCTGTAACTCGACGTCAATTTTCTCTTGGTTGTGCTGCGATTAGTTGAACCGCACGCGGATATCCGGCCGCTTTTCCAGATGCACCGAATCGATGAATCGCACCTGCCGTTCATCCAGCGTCAATATCATCGAGCTTGTACGCACGCCTTCGCCGAAAAACCGTACGCCCTTCAGCAAGTTGCCGTCCGTCACGCCGGTGCACGCGAAAATCATTTTCTTCCCCGGCGCCAGATCTTCCGTATCGTAAATGCGCTTCAGATCCGTCACGCCCATTTTTGCCAGTCGTTCCGCATGCTCTGGTTTGCTGACCACCAGCCGCGCGAGAATCTGCCCGTTCAAACAGCGCAGCGCCGCAGCCGTCAGCACGCCCTCCGGCGCGCCACCCGTGCCCATCACCGCGTGCACGCTTGTGCCTACCACCGCCGCGGAAATTCCCGCCGAGAGGTCGCCATCGCCAATCAGCCGGATGCGCGCACCCGCCGTGCGTATCTCTTCAATCAGCTTTTCGTGCCGTGGCCGGTCCAGCACAATGACCACGAGATCCTCCACGTCGCGATCCAGTCGCTTCGCAATCGCCTTCAAGTTGTCGGCCACCGGAGCATCCAGGTCCACCGCGCCTTTGCAAGCCGGCCCCACTACCAGTTTTTCCATGTACAAGTCCGGCGCGTGCAGCAATCCGCCGCGCTCGCTCGCCGCCAGCACCGCAATGGCATTCGCCGCGCCCGTCGCGCAAAGATTTGTTCCTTCCAGCGGATCCACGGCGATATCCACTTGCGGAAACAATGCTTTCGGAGCGTGCGTCGCCAGTCCCACTTTTTCGCCGATATACAGCATCGGCGCTTCATCCCGCTCGCCTTCGCCGATCACGATCGTCCCGTCAATCTCCACCGAGTCCATCGTCTTCCGCATCGCTTCCACAGCCACTTCATCGGCATGGTGCCGGTCACCGAAACCCATCGTGCGCGCCGCCGCAATCGCCGCGTTTTCCACCACGCGCAAAAAATCCAGGCTAAGTTGTTCTTCCATCCGTCCCTCTCCTCAATCTCCACTACCGCCGGCGGCCAATCATAGGCCAAATGCCCTCGCATCGTCGACCTTCGGGTTGCATCCCTGTGCCGAATAGCCTATATAATCCTCCACGATCGCTTTGCCCTGAGGTGCTTCATGATCCGCAGCTTGCTCGGAGTCTGTCTGTCGCTGTGTTTCTTCGCCACCACCAGTTCTGCCCAGTCCGGTCCTTGCACGCTTTCCGACCACGCCGAGTACACCAAGAAAATCAAGGAGTTCACGACCGAATCCTTCTTCAGCACCGAACTCGTCGATCATCTTCCTCTTAGCTCTTGTGTTCCCGCGCCCGATACCTTTCTTCACCATATTGTGGGCGCGCCCGATGTTCTCGACTACACCAAGGACATCAACGCCTATCTCCGCCTCCTCGCCGGCAAGAGCCCCCGCGTCAAAGTCTGGAGCATTGGTACTTCCGAAGAAGGCCGCGAGATGCTCGTCGCCGCCGTTTCCGACGAAGCCAACCTCGCGAAACTCGATCGCTACAAAGAAATCACCGCGCGCCTCTCCGATCCCCGCGGCCTCAGCGAAGCCGAAGCGCAAAAACTCATCGCCGAAGGCAAGCCCATCTATTGGGCCGACGGCAGCATCCACTCTCCCGAAACCGGCGCCCCGGAGATGCTCATGGAACTCGCCTACCGTCTTGCTGTCGAAGATACGCCTTTCATCCAGAAAATCCGCCGTGATGCCATCGTGCTCATCACTCCCATCGTCGAAGTTGATGGCCACGACCGCATGGTGGACGTTTATATGCAGCACAAAAAACATCCTGACCAGCCGCCCTATCCCCTCATCTGGTGGGGACATTACGTTTCTCACGACAACAATCGCGACAATATGGGCGTCAGCCTCGCTCTCTCCCGCAACATGCTCAAAACCTATCTCGACTGGCATCCCACCGTCATGCACGATCTCCACGAGTCCGTCCCGTATCTCTACATCATGACCGGCACCGGTCCTTACAATGCCTGGCTCGATCCCATCGTCATCAGCGAGTGGCAGGAGATGGCCTATCACGAGATTGAAGAGATGACCAAGCGCGGCGTCATTGGCGTCTGGACCCACGGCTTTTACGACGGCTGGGCCCCTAACTATCTGCTATCGATCGCGAACAATCACAATTCCATTGGCCGCTTCTACGAGACCTTTGGCAACGGCGGCGCCGATACGCGCGTCCGCACCCTTCGTCCGCCCGACACCAGTCGCGAATGGTATCGCCCCAATCCGCCTCTCCCTAAAGTGAAATGGTCCGCCCGCGACAATATCAACATGCAAGAGAGCGCCATTCTTTTTGGCATGAACAATCTCGCCTCCAACGGTCAGAAGTTTCTCAACAATTTTTATTTGAAGAGCAAACGTGCTGTTGCGAAAGCCCGCACCGAGGGTCCCGCTGCCTGGGTCTTTCCCGCTGACGACCCGCGTCCCGCCGAACAGGCTAGCCTCCTCAATCTTCTTCAGCTTCAGGGTGTTGAAGTTCACCGCCTCGAAAAAGAATTGCGCGTCCCGGCCGCTCCGAGCGTAGCGGAACCTGCCGGCGACAACGAAAAAGGTAAGGAAAAATTAGCGGAGAAGCCCGATGCTGCGGCCAAGCCCAAAGAAGAAAAGAAGCCTGCTGAAACCGTCATCCCCGCAGGCAGCTACGTCATCCGCATGGACCAGCCCTACAGCCGCCTCGCCGATATGGCTCTCGACACTCAGTTCTACAGCCCCCGCGATCCTCGCTCTTACGACGACACCGGCTGGACCATCGGCGCTTTGCGCAATGTAAAAACCACGCGCGTCACCGATCTCTCCATTCTCAGCGCCGCCATGCAAAAAATGAGCAAGATCGAGCCCTCTGGCGGAATCGAAGGCTCTGGTAAAGTCTTCCTCATCCAGCACAACACCGACAATACTCTCGCCTCACTTCGCTTCCGCCTCTCCAGTGTCGCCATGGAAGCCGCCGAAGACTCTTTCGAAGCCGACGGCATCAAGTTCAAAGCCGGTTCCTTCATCATTCGAAACGCCGACCGTGCCCAACTCGAAAAAACCGCCAAAGATCTCGGAATCAAAATCCATTCCACCAACGCCACGCTGAGCGTCAAGACGCATTCGCTCGCCGCACCGCGTGTCGCCCTCGTCCACAATTGGCAGAATACCCAGAACGACGGCTGGTTCCGCATTCCCATGGAAGAACTGAAAGTCCCCTACACCTACGTCGCCGATACCTGGCTGCGCGAAAACCAGAATCTCCGCGAAAAGTTCGACGTCATCATCCTTCCTCCTATGGGTGGCGGCGGCCCCGCGGGCCTGAGCGCGATGCTCCGCGGCTTGCCGATGCGCGGCGATCCGCGCCCGTGGAAAAATTCCGCCGAAACTCCCAACTTTGTCTCTCCCGGTCTAGACTCCACCGACGACATTCGTGGCGGCCTCGGCTATCAAGGCCTTGGCAATCTCGAGCGCTTCGTTCGCGAAGGCGGCTTGCTCATCGCCGTGCAGACCAGCGCAGCTCTCCCCGTGGCCGGCGGCATGACCGAAATGGTGAACGTTTCTGACGCCCGCACGATGCAAGCGCCCGGCAGCGTCGTGCTTTCCACCATCGATGACAAAAAGAGTCCCATCACCTACGGCTACGACGACAAGCTTTATGTGTATTTCCGCGCCGGTCCTGTCATCACCGTCGGCGGTAATTTCGGTGGCCCCGGTGGTGGGCCCGATGAAGGCGCGGGCGGTTCCGCGCGTTCCAGTGGACGCGGTACGGCCACCGATCCGGATATCATTCAGGCCCGCACCTACGAAGCTCCCGAAAAACCCGTGAAGCGTACTCCCCACGAGCAAGAGCTTTACGTCCCCGAAGACCTGCCGGACTTTGCCCGCTTTGCGATTCCTCCCAAGGACCAGCAGCCGCGCGTAGTTCTCCGTTTCGCCGCAGAAAAAGATTTGCTTCTCAGCGGCATGATCACCGGCGGCAACGAGATCGCCGAAAAGCCCGCGGTCGTCGACGTTCCCCACGGCAAAGGCCACGTCGTCCTCTTCGCCAACAATCCCATGTGGCGCGGCGAAACCATGGGCAGCTATTTCCTCGTCTTCAACGCCATGCTCAACTTCGACCACCTCGACGCCGGCGCGAAATCATTCGCGCCGGCGTCACCGGCCAACTCCTCCGTCAGCGGCGACAACGACGAGGATTAACGGAAAAAACGCGGCAGCAGAAATCTGTCCAGGAAGATGCCTGCTTGTCGGAAGGTTCGGCGAGCTTAGTCTATCAGCCGGAATTCAATTCGCAAGCGCGCCGGAAAATCCACGGCCTGTTCATCGCTCCTGGCTGGCTCAAAACGAATCCGTTTCGCCGCGGCGATTGCCGCTTCATCCAAACCGTGGCCCAGCCCGCTCAACACTTTCAGTACGTCTACAAAACCGTCCGCGCGGAACACCACTTCCAGCACCACGTCGCCCTGCGTCCTCAAATCGCGCGCTTCCGCCGAATACGTCGGCGTTGGCTTCGACAAAATCTGCACCGTGGAAGTCACCGCGCCGCCGCTTCGCCCGCCGCCCTTGCCACCGCCACCGGCTACCGTCCCGCGAATTCCCTTTGCTCCGCCCAATCCATTTCCAAATCCTGCCCCGCCGGGCAGATTCGCTAAGCCCTTTTGGCCGATGTTGCCCGCCTTGTTTGCATTCGCCGGTCCCGCGATTCCATTCGGATCGCCATGCCCGCCAGTCTGCACCTGATTTGCCGGCGCTTTCACCGTCGCCACTGCCGGCGCCGGTTTCGGCGGCTCCTTTGGTCCTGCTGCCTCCACCACAATCGCGGATTTTTCCAGCTTCGGCTTCAGTTCTAAAGCCTTCGTATCCAGAAGGTGATTCTGCGGCAGCTCCGGCTTTTTCATCAAAAACACATGCGGCTGCTTCGGATTCAGCTTAGGCGGTTCCGGCATCGGCGGGGGCTCCGGCTTCAGTTCCGGCGGCTTCACGTTGTGTTTGATCTTCGGCGGCGGTGGCGGCGGCGCTTGCTTCGGCACGGGAATCTCCGTCACCGGCATCATCAACTGCACCACGTCGAATTTCAGCGCCGTATGCATCTCTTGGGGAAAAAGCATCGGCGTCATCAGCAGGAATCCCAGTACCGCCAGTTGCCCCGCCGCGCTCGCTCCCATGCGGCCCCACTGCGGCTTGTGGTCCGGCAACATCTCGAATCGCGCGGAAACTCTCCTCCCTGCGGCCGCCTGATTGCCCAACGCGAGCGGCGCGCTCTTCAAGTTGAGGTTCATCCCTGCGCCCACGCGCAATTGCGAACTCTTCGGCTCCACCATGCCTATGGGCATGCTGGGAGCAGGCATCGCCGAAAATATCGGGGCGGGAACCTGTGGCCGCGCTTCTTCGCATCGTGTGAGAGGTTTCACCTCCGACGCTGGCACCGGCTTCATTTCAGGTCGCGCCGCGACCGCTCTTGCTTCTGTCCGCGTTGCCGGGAGTTTCGCTTCCGGCAAAATCGCGGGCGTCGAGGCGCTCTTGATTCGGCTGTTTGGCCACAGCTTCGCCGCCTCGTCCAGCGATGGCACTGGTCTTTTTTGCGGCGTATCTATCCCACTGATTAAACTCTCGCGCCTCGCCTCTGCCTTTATCACCGACCGCACCGGCACGTGCTTTTCTTCCACCACCATGGCCACGGCAGGAGCGCTTTTTCTTTCCCCGTTCCCCCACAGCTCCGCATACGGTGTCGCAGTCAGCGTTTCCTCTTCAAACGCTCCGCTGTACGTCGATTTTGTTTCAAGCTCCGGCTTTGCATTCGGTTTGGAAGTTTGTGGCTCTGATTCAGAGGTCTTGCTCGGCGGAGTGAGGAGTGCTTCTTTGACGTAGGGGTTCGGCCTGGGTTTTGAACGCTCCTGTGCCGCCTCGAGAATGGAAAGATCCATCTCGCCCGGTCTTGCATAGTAGCTGCGTGGCGCTTTCCCCCCAGGATTGGCCATATCGCAGGCTATCCCGCGCGTCACAAGCTGTCATCTGGCCACAGGTCCAGTTTCAGGACAGCCGCCAGTTCGTTTCCTCCTGTCCTGCCGGCCCCCGGTCCTGCACCTGTCCCCATTTCCTTGTCTCCGCTTTGCCACTTTCTTCCTTCGCGCAAGACTCAGCTACAATGCTCCCCGGAGGATCCATGTCCCAATCCCGCAGAAATTTCCTAACCAACACCTCACTCGGTCTGATCGGCGCAGCCGTTGCCTCAAACTCCGCGGTGCAACTCCATGCCGACGAGCTGTCCCAGGACCCCGCCCAGCTTCCTCCCGGCGCGCCTCCCGCTTTCGGAACCGGCCCCGCTGTCGGCCCGGAAGTCTCGCCTGCGACCTTCGCCGAAGCCGAAAAGCTCGTGCAAATAAATTTGACCGCCGCGGACCGCGCTCAAGCCGCGGCATCCTGGCGCGTCAACCTCGCTTCCGTCTACGAGCGCCGCACCGGTCCCCGCGCCGTCGCTCTCGAACCCACTCTAGCTCCCTTCTCGCGCTATCACTCTGTTCTCCCCGGTCAGTCCAGCGGCCCACAGCGCGACCAATTCATCCGCACCAAGACCGACCCCGGCCCTCTACCATCCAACGACGCCGACATCGCCTTCGCACCGGTAACGCAACTCTCCCGTTGGATCGAGCAGCGCAAACTCACCTCCGAGCGCCTCACGCAAATCTACCTGAAGCGCATTGAGCAATTCGATCCCAAGCTCCGCTGCATCATCACCCTCACGCGCGATCTCGCGCTCGCTCAAGCCAAAAAAGCCGACGAAGAAATCGCCGCCGGCAAATACCGCGGTCCGCTGCACGGCATTCCCTGGGGCGGCAAGGACCTTCTCGACACCGCCGGAATTCCAACCACCTACGGCGCTGAGCCTTTTCGCAATCGCATTCCCAAGGACGATGCCGCTGTTGTGAAGCGCCTCCACGCCGCCGGCGCCGTGCTCCTTGCCAAACTCAGCCTCGGCGCTCTCGCCCTAAACGACATTTGGTTCGGCGGACAAACGGTCAATCCGTGGCTCCTTGAAGAAGGCGCCTCCGGCTCCAGCGCCGGTCCCGGCGCAGCCACCGCTGCCGGCCTCGTCGGCTTCTCGATTGGCAGCGAAACCGGGGGCAGCATTATTAGCCCCAGCATGCGCTGCGGCATCACCGGTCTGCGCCCCACCTACGGCCGCGTCCCGCGCACGGGCGCCATGACCCTCTGCTGGTCTCTCGACAAACTCGGCGCCATGACCCGTACCGTCGAAGATGCCTTGCTGGTTCTGCAGGCCATCTCCGGGCCCGATCCCGGCGATCTTTCCAGCGTCCCCAGCCAGCTCGATTTTGATTCGAACGCCAGCATCAAGGGCCTCCGCGTCGGCTACTTCCCCGCGTGGATGAATCAAGCTCCTTCCACCGAAGTGGATCGCGCTGCTCTTGCCGCTCTCCCGAAGCTCGGCCTGGTTCCCGTCGAAGTCTCTCTTCCCAACTGGCCCTACGACTCCCTGAACATTGTTCTGTTCTCCGAAGGCGCCGCCGCTTTCGAAGAGCTCACCCTTTCTCACGGCATCGACCAGCTCAAAGTCCAGACCTACGACGCCTGGCCGAATCTTTTCCGCTCGGCTCGTTTCCTCTCCGCCGTGGATTTCGTCCAGGCTGATCGCTTTCGCCGCAAAGTCGCGCAGGAGATGGCGCGCCTCTTTTCGCAAGTCGATCTCTTGCTCGTCCCCTCACTTCGCGATGAAATGCTCACCATCAGCAATCACACCGGCCACCCTTCGCTCACTCTGCGCGCCGGCTTCGTCGAAGTTTCTCAAGCGCGTTCCGACTGGGCCCCCGATCCCCAAAATCCTCTCCCAAAATTTTCCACCCCGCGCCGCGTGCCCCACGGCATCACCCTGATCGGCCGCCTCTTCGAAGAAGGCACTCTCGGCCGCGTCGGCATCGCCCTCGAGCGCGCCTTCGCCGTAGCCGCCGAGCGCCCGCTCTCATTCTGAGCCTTGTGTATCCCAAAACTTGCCTTAGCAAAAGCTTCCCGACCGCGCAATAATGTCGGCCCAGGTGAAATGCCCATGAGCAAAAAGAAAGAAATTTCGCGCCGCGCCTTTCTGGCCAGCGCCGCTGCCGGTGGCGCCGCACTTACTATCGTTCCTAGAAATGTCCTCGGCCGCGGCTTCACTCCCCCGAGCGATACGCTCAACATCGCCGCCGTTGGTGTCGGCGGCATGGGCCGCGCCAATTTGATCAACCTCGCCAGCCAGAACATCGTGGCCCTCTGCGACATCGACTGGCGTTACGCCGACAAAGGTTTCGACCACCTCGACATCGATATCGAGCGCCTGAAGAAACGCATCGAGCTTTCTGCTCCCGCTCCCGGCGATCCTTCCGCCGGATTTGATCCCGTCAGAGCCCAGGCGCGAGTTGATGGCATGCTCAAGCTGAAGTCCACGCACCTGCCGAAAGCCACTCGCTACACCGACTATCGCGAGATGCTCGACCGCCAGAAAGACATCGACGCCGTCGTCGTCGCCACTCCCGACCACATGCACGCCTCCATCGCCCTCGCCGCCATGGACCTCGGCAAACACGTCTACGTTCAGAAGCCCCTGTGCTGGTCCGTCGAAGAAGCCCGCAAACTTTCCCAGCGCGCCAAAGAAACCAAAGTCGCCACCCAAATGGGCAACCAGGGTCACTCCTCGGACGATGGCCGCACCGCCGTCGAGTACATCTGGGCTGGTGCGATCGGCGACGTCCGCGAAGTGCATATCTGGACCAATCGTCCCCTAGGCTTCTGGCCCCAAGGCGTCCCGCGCCCCGCGCCGCTGAAAGCCGGCCCCGAACCTCTTAAGTGGAGCGGCCGCGACGTCAACACTCGCCTCGCCGCCGCCATCTGCGGTGACTACGCCGTCCCCGACGGCCTCGCCTGGGATCTTTTCCAAGGCACCTGCGCCTCCAACGTGGACTACCACCCCATCTACCACCCCTTCAACTGGCGCGGCTGGACCGATTGGGGTGTCGGCGCCATCGGCGACATGGGCGCTCACTTGATCGACCACACCATGTGGGCGCTCAACCTCGGCTTTCCCACCAGCGTCGAAACCATCTCGACTCCCTTCAACGGCGCCTCTTATCCGACCGCCACACTCACCTTCTACAACTTCCCCGCTCGCGGTCACATGCCACCTGTGAAGTTGACCTGGTACGACGGCGGCCTCAAGCCTAACAAGCCCGAAGAACTCGGCGACGAAGAACTGAAACAAGAAGGCGGCGCGCTGCTCATCGGCAGCAAAGGCAAGCTCCTCTATGACACCTACGGTTACCGGCCGCGCCTCTTGCCCAAGTCGCTCCACGACTCCTTCGGCAAGCCCGCGAAGAAACTCCCCCGCATCGCCAACGAGCACCACGAACTAAATTGGGTCGACGCCGCCAAGGGCAAAGCCGAAGCCTCCTGCCCCTTCGACTACGCCGCTCGCCTGACCGAAGTCATGCTCCTCGGCGTAGTAGCCCTCCGCGCCGGAAAAAAGATCTACTACGACGGCCCCAACATGCGCGTCACCAACAACCTCGCCGCCAACGACTTCCTCCGCCGCGACTACCGCCAAGGCTGGTCCATATAGAAGGGAACCCGCCGAAGACGGCAGGAGCGGCAATACTCCCCCTCGCTTAACTGTGTCACGCGTAGGTTCGGTCGTCTGAATCGAGGCCCGATTATTGAGCAGTCAACGAAATAAAAGAGTATAGTTGAAGAGTCAAGTCACACAACTTCCGCCACTTTCCTTAAAGAGCGACGGTCCCTGTGCCGCAAGACATACATCCCGCCGGCCAGTTACAACGATACGAGTGTCGCCAATCTGTTGGAAGTTTCGCCGGCTGGAACGAAAGGGTTCGGATGACCGAGAACATCAAGGTGCAATATGTTGGTTTCAAAGCGAAAGCGCTTGTGCGTGAGTATAGCTTTATCGTGCGGCGAGCACTGGACGAGACCAGTGAATTTACAATGACCATCGGCAACGAGGCCTTTGGTTCCCGGCGTGTCCGCTTTCAAGACGCTCCCGAGATCTGCTCTCTCCGGCTCCATCGCGAGCTGGCTGTTTTCGGAGATCATCCTCCGCAGGCAACTTATCGTATAAGTGAGACCGACCTGGACGACTACCGCAGCTCTCACGCTCCAAGTACGAGAGGCTACCCTTACAAGCCAAAGGTTCCGCTTGACCTCTAGTGTTGCTGCAGTTCTTGCCTGTGTTTAGGGCTCTCCCCCCGACAAACGGACTTCGAGTTGATGTTGCGCCGACCCATCGAGTCCGCTGCTGTTACCGCACTGATGAATCTAACTGCCTCGGCATTTAGATCTCATGCGGGGCAGTGCAAGCCTCTACAAATACTTTGATACCGTTCGCAGCTATTTGCTCGCGGCCATAGAGCTTTGGAAACTGCTGACTGCGGCTGTTTCCGTGTCGTAAACATCGAAAACGGTCAACAGTTTGGTGATTTGCAAAACTTCGTGGAATTTCTGGCCCAGATGGCAGAGGCGCACGGATGCGCCCTGAGACTTGGCGCTGACATGCCCCGCGACCAAAGTTCCCAGGCCCGCGCTGTCAATGTATTTGATGTTGGCCATGTTCAGGACGATTTTCTTTTTTCCTTCGGCGATCAGGCTCTTGAGTTTCTCACGGAGAGCATTGCTCTCCTCACCCAGCACAATTCGGCCGTCCAGGTCCACCACCGACACACCACCTACTTCACGGTTCGTCATTAGTACAGGCATGCTTATTCCTCCATCACCGGCAATCGGCCCACACGGCGACTCCTACAATAGAACACCTGAACGAATACCAATCTGTCCGGAAAGGCACACTTTCAGTAAGGTTTTGGGGAAGCCAGGTGCCGAGTGCCCTGCCCTCGGTTTGAAGCTGTGAAGAAACCTGCCCGGGTGCAGGCGGGTGGGTCAGCCCTTGTCCGTTCCGACGACCGGGGTGGCCTACCCTTGCAGTTTTGCTCTATGCAAGGGTGGGACATTCTTCGCAAATCGCCATTGACAACCCGTTCACGACTCTGTTACATTACTCCCGTAAAGTAGTGCGCCTCGCCTTCCGCGAGACTCCCCTTAAAACTTAAGACTAAAAACTTTTTTCAGGAGACTTCTATGTCCACGAACCGCTCTGCTGGCCCTGGTGTGCCCACACAAGGTACACGTCGCTATGCGGCCACCCGCAAGAAAGACCGTTCCCCCAACTTGTGTGCTTTTACCTTTGCTGATGGCCGCCAGTGCCGCACTCCGCGCTGCTCCGGCCACCTGCATCTCTGTTACTTCCACGCCCAAAAGGAAGCCCAATCCCTCGCCGCCCAACAAGTCGGTGAAGACATTTCTCGCTTCCTTCCCACAAAACTGCTGACCGCTTGCGATCTCGGCGCCGCCATGTCTCGGCTCTTTTGCGCCGTCGCCCAGGGTCAGATCAAGCCCAAAGTCGCCTCTACACTCGCCTATCTCGCCCAGACCATGCTCCAATCCATCCCCATCGCCCAGCACGAATACATCGAATCCTTCGACACCAATACTTGGCGCAGCGCCGTCCGCGTCTCCTTCCGCCAGGAAGACGAGGCCAACACCTCCGCTCCCCAATCGGAGATCCCGACCTTGTCGGGACCCGCCCCTAAGCCACCCGCTTCCTCGGCCTCTGCACCTACCGCTAAGCCACCTTCATCACCAACGCCCCCACCCCAGGTGAATTGTCATTCCGAGCCTGCCCGCCCTGGCGGGCGCAGCGACGAGCGCCCGACAAGTGGCGCGAGTCCCGAGTCTTATCGGGAGGAACCTCTTTCTTCCTCAAACTCGTCACTCGCCACTCACCACTCGCCACTTCCTCAACCCCCACAACCCGCCCCATCGCCGCACACTCCTTTACCCGGCACGAGCACCGAATTCGCTCAGCAGGTAATGGCCGGCCGATCGGAGATCTCGCCCCCGCCGGGGCCCGGTCGGGAGACCGGCTCTTCAAGCTCTTCCCCTGGTCCTGCCCCTTCCTCCGACTCTGCTCGGGCCCAAACGTCCTGTGCGCAACCCGCAGCTTCATCGCCCTGCACACGGCCCACTCATAACAACTCGCTACCAACACCAACGCCGCCGACTCCCCATCCTGTGCCACCCAGCTTTGGTGCCCCCGCCAACTGGCACGCCCTGATTCCCCCCAAACCCCGCCGCAGATTCTCCCGCCACTGGCGCCTCGAATGAATCGCTCGACTCCGCCTGCTATTCACTACCCACCACCCGCTTTCCTATCTTCTTTAAAATCAACACTTCCAAAAGTGCATCAAAACAAACGACTTTAACTCCCTTTAGAATGAACACTTCTGATAAACACGGGGAGGGGTACCCAGTTATTGTTAACCAGCTTATCCGACGAGGATAAGCTGTCCTGAGGAGCATCGCGACGAAGGACCTCTCTTCAACCCCGACAAAGGATTCCTGTCCTGAGGAGTCCGCCGTGGCGGACGACGACCAAAGGTTCCGACCTTGTCGGAAAAGATCTCTCTTCCCTTTGGAGTGCGGCACCTTGCCGCCGCTTTCTCTTTCACGGAGCATCTTTGAACGTGGCCCGTCAGGGGAGATTTGTCTCTTCTTACTAAGAACTTACAACTAACAACTGACAATGCTACTTGATGTCCAACGACTGCAGCTTCGCATTCACCAGGAATGGATCATCAAACTCCGTCATCTCGCCCCAGCCTTTGCCAAGCACCGGCAGCAGCCGCGCCGAAAGCGGTTTGTGCCACTTGAATGCCAGGCTCGCCATATCTCCAATAATGAGCGAGAGCTGATCCGTGGTGATGTCGCCGGGCAGCGGAACGGTGTCCAGTCCCGTCCCGCACACTGCTGAATAACTCAGCAGCGCATCGATGGAAAGGTGTCCCTCGCTCCAGCGTTGCGCCAGTCGCGTATCTTCCAGGATCGGCAGCATCAAACCGGAATATCCTGTTTGCTTTACTTTCACATCTTTCACCGCCGCGGTAATCATCGCTGCCGCCGTCAGCGTTCCGCTCATGCCCACAGGCTGCGTAGTCAAATTCTCGATGGCCGCGCCAATGGAAACATCTCCCGACGGTGCCGGCGACAAATCGATTCCCATGTACGTCCACCCGGTCTCTTGATCGACGCGTCCCGCATGCCGCTGAATGTCAAACGCACTCGCGGCCAGCGAGTCCGTCAGTCGCTGCTTCGCCGTCGCCAAATCCGGCGCATCTTTGAAGGCCGCGGCCACTACGTTCGCCGATTCCAGCGCAATCGCGAATTGATGCCCGAAGCCGGTGTGATACGCCGCCGGAAAAAACGGCGTCAGCGGCTGCACCATCGCAATTGCCGCAAAACGAAAATTCCCCTGACTGTGCTCGGTCTCCTCGAGTTTTTTCATCACGCGAGCCGCGGCGCCCACTGCGTTCCATCGCACGCCGTCCTCGCCCGCGACCACTAGGCTCGCATCCAGGGATTTCGTCGAGCTCAAAATTTCCGCGAGCAGCTCAGCTTGCGCGGCGCTGTCACCCTCGTTTAACATCGCCGGTCCGATAGCCGCCGCAAACTTTTCTCTTTGCGCCAGCGCGTCGTATTCCTTAAAAAACGCCACCGTCTGCTGCGTCGTCAATCCTTTCGTGTATTCCGGAAACGGCTGCGTCGCAATCCGGATGGTTTGCACTTGGTATCCGCGCGATTCAAATGTCGTCTGTGCGCGCCTCAACAGTTTCAGCGCATCCGCCACCTGCTCCTTGTACTGCGCCCGGTCCAAATTAATGAACGCCGTAATCGCCCGGATCTTCGGCTTCTCCTGCGCAGCCGGCGCTTTCTGCTGCGCTACCACCGGCCCTGTGACGGAAAAAAACAGCAGAATGGACGCAATAGTTTTCAGTATTGAAAAAGGGATACTCTGAAATCTGAAAGGGCGCATTGGGACACTACTCCTCGTCAGGATTTTCGTGAGTCATAAGTCACATCTGCTTCTACACGTACGCGGCGATACCAGTGATGCGTTCCCCGATCACCAGCTTGTGAATGTCATTTGTGCCTTCGTAGGTGAACACGCTTTCAAGATTGTTCATGTGGCGCATGATGCAGTAATCGTCCACGATGCCGTTCGCGCCGAGGATATCGCGCGCTTTGCGCGCGGTATCCAGCGCAATGCCCACGTTGTTCATTTTCAACATCGAAATATGCGACGGATGAACTTTACCGTCGTCCTTCAAACGGCCGACGTGCAGCGCCAGCAATTGGCCTTTCACAATTTCCGTGATCATCCACGCCAGCTTTTCCTGCACCAACTGATGTGAAGCGATGGGTTTGTTTGCAAACTGTTTGCGCGTCTTGGCATATTGCAGTGCGGTGTCGTAGCACGCCATCGCCGCTCCCAGCGCGCCCCATCCGATTCCATAACGCGCTTGGTTCAAGCAGCTCAACGGCCCTTTCAATCCCACGACGCCGGGCAAAAGATTTTCTTCCGGAATTTCGCAATCGCTGAACGACAAACCTGAAGTCACGGAAGCGCGCAACGACCACTTACCATGCACGTCCCACGCCTTGAATCCCGGCGCCCCTTTTTCCACCAGAAATCCGCGAACTTTGTCGTCCTCCGCTTTGGCCCACACCACCGACACGTCCGCGATCGATCCGCTGGTGATCCACATTTTTTCGCCATTCAAAATATATTTGTTGCCCTTCTTCACCGCGCGCGTCAGCATGCCGCCCGGATTCGATCCGAACTGCGGTTCCGTCAAACCAAAACATCCGATCGCTTTTCCCTGCTGCAAGAGCGGCAGCCATTTGTCCTTCTGCGCGTCGCTCCCGTACGAATAAATCGGATACATCACGAGCGCGCCCTGCACGGAAACAAAACTGCGCAATCCGGAATCTCCCCGCTCCAATTCCTGCGTCATCAATCCATAAGCGACGTTGGACATTCCCGCGCAGCCGTATCCTTGGAGGTTCGCGCCAAAAAATCCCAGGTCGCCGAGCTGCGGCACCAAATGTTTCGGGAAAGTTGCTTCGCGGCTGTGTTTCTCGATGATAGGAATAATTTCGTTCTCGACGAATTCGCGCGCCGTCTGCCGCACCAGTTTTTCTTCGTCATTCAACTGCGAATCAAACTCAATAAAATCGACTCCGCCATACTTGGCCATTCTCCGCTCCTTGCGCAGCGCGCCCGTCCAGTGTAGCGCCGCGCCGGATTCGCCAGCAACCGCAACAAGCTTGACGCGAGGCGCGGCGAGCGGCGACACTTTTATCTTGCCGCTGAAGTTCCTGCGGATTGATTTTGCAGCGCGCAAGAATATCTGGAACGAGGTTTCGTGCCGAAAAAAACTTTGGCGTCCGCCAAGCGAGCGCCGCGCCGCAGCAAAGCTCTTCCAACAAAACCACAAATCCTGATCTTCGACGTCGATGGTGTCCTCGTGGATGTTCGCGGCACGTATTGGCGCTCGGCGCTCGAAACGGTGCGCTACCTTACGGGCAAGCGCGTGACCTACGCCGAGCTGCACCAATGGAAAAGCAAGCCGGGCTTCAACGATGACTGGAACATGGTGTCGGCGTGGGTAAGTTCGCTGGGTCATCCGGCGACCTATGAAGAAGCACGAGCGGCGTTCGAAAAATTCTACTGGGGCAGCGGCGGCAAGCCGGGTAACGTTCGAAACGAAAAACTGATCGTCATGCCGGGGCAAATTGAAAAATGGGCCAAGAGCTTCGAACTGAATCTCTTCACCGGACGCACGCGCCAGGAATTTTCTTTTACCTTTGAGAATTGGCCGGCCACCAAACACTTTCGAACGATTATCACGATGGATGATGCAAAGCGGAAGCCGCACCCAGAGGGATTGCAGAAAATTCTTGGAGACCGCGATCCATTGATGGCGCTCTATCTGGGCGACAACATTGACGATGCGCTGGCGGCGCGCGACGCCAATGTTCCGTTCATGGCCATCATCGCTCCCGGCGAACATCGTTACCGCCAGCGCGCCGCACGCTTTCGCGAACTTGGTGCGCTTACGCTTCTTCCGCGAGTGACGGAATTGTTCCGCAATTTGAAATAGATTTGATAGAACTGGCGTGGCCCTTCCACTGCGCTCAGGATAAATAAGTTCCGTCCGTTTACAATAAGTCAAAATTCCGAGAAATCATGGGAGCGAGCTAGCCGGCGGGATAGCGAGTTGCATAGAACTTGCATTCTTCCGTATTGACCGGGCCACGGAGGCACCACTCGGGAAGCGCCGCAAGATCGTCGGCGATGGCTTCAATGGTAGAACGCAATTCTAGTTTGGCGAGCCAGCGTCCGGGGATTGCTTCGACTCCGGCAGCCGCACCGAGGAGATTGCCGGTGATTGTACCGGTCGAATCGCTATCACCGCTATGGTTCACGGCGAGAATGATTCCGTCTTCAAAATCTTTCGCGCCGAGCGCGCTATATAATCCCATTGCGAGAGCTTCCTCGGCTACAAAACCTCTTCCAAGTTCACGCAACGCGCTGCGTTCGCGTGGGCGAGATTTCGCCAAGTTTTCCGCTTTTTCGATGGCTGCCAGCGTTTCTTTATGGGAGGGATGTTTGCGGAGTTCTTCCTTCGCGGCATGAATGGCGTCCGTCAGCGAGTTGCCCGCAAGCAACAGACTGACGATGACGGCAAGCGCGCCGGCGCTGAGGCAGCCGCTCGGATGTCCATGAGTGAGCGCCGCGAGATCGCAACCGGTGGTAAAAATATTCGAAAGCAAGCGGCCTGGATTGCGCTCGCCGCTCAGGGAACACGCGAAATACATACCCACGGGAGCTATGCGCATGACGCCGCCGCAGCCTTTGCTGTCGTTCATGGCGCGCGTCACTTTGCCGCGGCTGGTTTGCAGCGCGGAGAGGCAGGTGGTTCCAGGCGCGCGGCGGCTGAAAAGTTTTTTCTGCTGCAGCAGCCAGCTTAATTTTGCGTTTCCAGAGGAAACCAACCGGGAATTTTCCTGAGTCATCAGCCAGCGCGCGTAAGCAGCCGCACCGGCGCGAAAAAAATCCGGCTCCCGGCCTTGCAAAGCCGACGCGACATGGGCGGAGAGCATAGCCTCGGCAGTGAAGAGCGTCATCTGGGTGTCGTCAGTGATGGCGCCTAATTTTCCGTACGCGGGGGCATAGTCGCGGATTCCGGCTTCGCCAAAAGCGCTGACAATTTCGTCCAGGTCCAGAAATTCAACGGGAGCGCCGAGAGCGTCGCCGACAGCGCCGCCAAGCAAGCATCCTCTGAAGCGGGAACGCACGCGCGAATCGGATGGAATCCGGGGAAGGGACATTTTTCCATGGAGCCGTGGGAACGGCTCACTCTCGCCGGACAGCATACAGCGACTCGGTGAAGGTCAGCCAGCCCTATGATGAACTCGATTCATCTTACGAGGGGAACTCTTTCCACTCACGCAGGGAATTCTAAAAGGGCAGTCTCGCGAACTCGGAGTCGAACATGAAAGCCATTTGTTTTTTCAAGCTAACGGCGTTGACGGGATTTGCGGCGATTGGCCTGCTGAGCGCTGAGGTAGCACGCGCGCAAGCTCCATCGGGGCCTATAACGGCGGCACCGACGCAGCCCGCTCCCGTTGCAAGTGCTCCAACTCCATTGCCCGCGCCGACGCCGCGCACCACCATTCTTGGTGCGTGGAAGTTCAATCCCGACGATAGCGAGGACGCGAGCAAGAGGCGGCAAGGCTCTGAAGATTCGAATGGCGGCAACGGCGGCGGGCGGGGCCGCATGGGTGGCGGCTATCCGGGTGGTGGCCACGGCGGCTATGGGGGGCGCCGCGGCGGAGAAAGCGATGAACAGCGCGAGAAAATGCAAAATCTCTTAAGGCCGGCAAGGTCCCTCAAGCTTTCGATGACGGGCGCGGAAGTCGATCTGGTGGATGACCAGGAACGCAAACTGGCGTTTATGACCGATGGGAGAAAATTGCAGAAGTCCAAGGATGCCAGTTATCAGGAAATTGCCGCGAAGTGGGACGGCAACCGCCTGGTCAGCGATGAAAAGGATCCTCGCGGCAACAAGATGAGCCGCACGTTCGAACTTTCTTCCGATGGCTTGCAACTCTACGAGACGCTGCACATGACCACCGGCCGCAGCAATACGCCGCGCGTCATCCGCCACGTGTACGACATTCCCTCCCAAGCACGACAGTAAATCAGCGATCACATCCTCGTGGCAGTGGAGGAAGTTCATCCGTTTCCAGTTGACTCGTCCATTTTCCAAACGGCGACGATTCCCGTTAACTTCCGACTAGCCGCCGCCACGAACCGGGACGTTGGCAAGTTGGCGGCCGAATGGACAGTTCCGCAGCGATCTGTATTACCGGCTGAGAGTTTTCCCCATCAAGCTGCCTCCGCTTCGCGAGCGGCGGGAGGATATTCCTCTGTTGGTCAACTATTTCGTGACCAAACACTCCCGTCGGATGAACCGGCAAATCGAGACGATCCCCACCGAGGTAATGCAGGCCCTGAAGGAATGGTACTGGCCGGGCAATGTGAGGGAGTTGAAGAACTTCCTGGAGCGGGCGGTGATCCTGACGAGCGGACGAGTGTTGCGCGCGCCGCTGGGAGAATTGGAGGTTTTCGATGAATCCGAGGACCAGCAGGACCCCTCGCTCGAGGTGACCGAGCGCCAGCACATCCTGCGAGTGCTGCGCGAGGCCAAGGGAATGATCGGAGGCCCAAAAGGGGCCGCCAGGCAGCTCGGGGTAAAGAGGACGACGTTGAATTCCAAACTGAAAAAGCTAGGCATAAAACGGGAAGACTACATATAGTCCTGGCGACGAAATATCGTCTCGTCTCTCCGTTGCCAAAGACCACAAATTCTTTGCTTGCTTATACATCCCAAGACTAAACCGCTTACTTTCTTACACTTCGCGCATTCTTTAGCAAAGTGTTCCGTTTGGCTCGCAAGGTGCCCTAGTAAGGGGGGCAGGTTGCGGATTTCCATCCAAGAGCGGCCGGACAGAGTGACGATGAAGCTGGAGGGCAAGATTTCAGGTCCATGGACGGTTGAACTAGGCCGGACTTGGCAGAACTTGGAAACCTCTCTGGGTTCAAAAAGACTATCCGTGGACCTCTCCGGTTTGGATTTCGTGGACGTGGGTAGAGCAGAGCTTTTCTGGAAGATGCACCAGAAGACTCGCGCCGACTTTATCGCTGATTCACCACTGGCGAAGTATTTTACCGAGCAGGCCATGAGCAGATTTACAGGGAACGGAAAGAAGGGAGCCTAACATGCATGGGCCGTATGGATTCGAACCGAACGAGCACTGCCAGAACTGCAAGCTGAAGGTGAATGGCTTTTTCTGCAAGATGCCACCCTCGGCAATGAAAGATTTTGAGGCCGTGAAATACACGGCCGTGTATCCCGCGGGCGCCGTGCTATTCCTCGAAAAGCAGGATCCGCGCGGGGTATATGTGCTGTGTTCGGGGGAGATAAAACTTTCCTTCGGCTCCAGCGCGGGTAAGACTCTCATTTTGAAGATTGCCAAACCAGGAGATATTCTCGGCCTGATGGCCACGGTCACGGGCAGTCCTTATGAGGTGACAGCGGAAACGCTGTATCCGTGCCAGGTCATTTTCGTTCGCCGAGAAGATTTTCTGCGCTTCGTCGTAAAGCACCCGGAAGCGAACGCCGAGGTGGTCCGGCAATTAAGCTCGTCTTATCTGGGCGCTTGCGAACAACTGCGCACGGTCGGGCTCACTGCCTCAGTGCCGGGAAAGCTGGCGCGAATACTGCTGGAATGGTCGGCGACGGGAAAAGCCAGCAAGAATGGCACATCAATCAGAATGCCTTTGACCCACGAACAGATTGCTGAATTTATCGGCACCAGCCGCGAGACGGTCACGCGAACCTTGGGGGATTTCAAGCACCGGCAATTTGT
>JBGPIX010000039.1:0-21650 GCA_041485085.1 Candidatus Acidiferrum sp. | reverse complement strand
TTCCGAGCCCGGGGTGGTTTGGTATTGGTCGATGGCCAGTCGCCGAATGAAGCGAACTCCGTAATCTCTGCGGTGCCATCCGGTAGCATCGTGAAAGACCGCGCGTGTGAACGGCCTGCCGCCGAGAACCAGAAGATTGCCACCTCTTTGAAGGAAGGAGTAGATGGCCGGCCAATCTTCTTCTGGAAATGATGAGCCGTACGGCAGGACGAGCAATCGGCTGGTGGGATCACCGAGGAGAGCTCCGAGTTGCGCGGCCGAGGCAAAGCGCGCCCAAGGCAGCAGCCTCTGCAATTGCTCCTGTGAAGGAGTTGGGGAATCCGCTGCCGTAAGTCCTGCTTCCCGGAAGACCACGACGGGATTTATCTCTTGAGCCAAGAGCGGGCCCGCACTGAAGAAGAAGTCTGCGAAGACAATTCCAAACAACAACTTCCAAGAGGTTTTCATTGCGCACCATTCACGGCTAGGAGAACGATTCTCTTCGCTCTTATATCACTTACACCTTTGGCTAGGGTACGGCCGGCTAGAGGTTTCGTATTGCACCCAATTGTGTCATTATCGCCCGCGACTTGAGCCGAGGGAATTGCTCCCCGGCGGGTGGGGCCACACTGGATGTGAGAATAGGCCGAAGGCCGCCGCGGCTCATCTCGGGAGGATGGACGTGATAGCCGATGGCAAACGTAAGCGTTAGCAGTTCTGCTACAACGAGCGAAACCTCAGGCAGTTATACCGGCCCACTGGCGATTGTGACCAGCTTGTTCTTCATGTGGGGCTTTCTAACCTGCCTGAACGACATTCTCGTTCCCCACCTGAAATCAATTTTCGACCTGAGCTACGCGCGAGTGATGCTGATCCAGTTCGCCTTCTTTGGAGCATATTTCATTTTCTCTATACCCTCCGCCAAGATCATCGACTGGATTGGTTACCAGCGGTCCATGGTGCTCGGCTTGCTCATGATGGGCTTGGGTGCATTCCTGTTTGTTCCAGCGGCGAGTGTCCCGTCGTACCCGCTGTTCCTGGGAGCGCTGATTGTGTTAGCCGCTGGCATCACCTGCTTGCAAGTGGCGGCTAATCCCTACGTGACGGTGCTGGGCAGGCCGGAGACCGCTTCCAGTCGCCTGAATCTGACGCAGGCGTTCAATTCCCTGGGCACATTTCTGGCTCCGTTCTTCGGCGGACTGCTAATTCTAAGCGCCGCGCCCAAAGCCATGGACGAGATACGGGCAATGGCGCCGGACGCCTTGCAGGCTTATCGCTTGCACGAGGCGGCCACGGTCAAAACTCCGTACGTGGGCCTCGGCATTGCGTTAGTACTGCTGGCCATCGCCATCGGCAGTTTCAAGTTGCCTAAAATCGAACATGCCCAACACAAAGTCGGCGAAAAGGTGAAAGACTCCATCTGGAATCATCCGAACCTCGTCTTTGGGGCGATCGCCATCTTCGTTTATGTCGGAGCGGAAGTCTCTATCGGGAGCTTTTTGGTGAACTACTTCACCCAGCCCGAGATTGGCGGGTTGACAGAAAGGGTTGCGGCTAGTTTTGTAGCCTTCTACTGGGGTGGTGCGATGGTCGGTCGTTTCATCGGTTCTGGTCTGCTGCAAAAAGTCAAAACCGGAAAGTTGCTCGGGATTTGCGCAATCTGCACCGCGGGTCTGGTCGCGATCTCCATGCTGACCACGGGGCACGTTGCCATGTGGAGTATCATTCTGGTCGGCTTTTTCAACTCCATCATGTTTCCGAGTATTTTCACGCTGGGTGTGGCGGAGCTCGGACCTCTCACTGGGGATGGCTCGGGAATCATGATCATGGCTATCGTTGGCGGCGCCATTATTCCGCTGGCACAAGGCTGGATCGCAGACAAGATCGGGATTCATCACGCTTTCTTCTTGCCCGTGATCTGTTACCTCTACATCCTGTTCTTTGCGGTCAGCGGATCGAAGCCAAATAGCGAGCGGACTGCCCAATCGTAGATTAAAAACCACCTGAGCTTGGTCATGACCCAGATTCCGGAAAACGAGTGCGTGATTGGGGTTGACGTCGGCGGCACAAAAGTAGCCGCGGGCTTTGTTGATCCGCAGGGAGAAATCCATCAGCACACGCGGGTGCCAATGAATTCGCACAGCACAGCGGCGGAAGGATTCGCTGCGGTGACGGCCGCGATCGACGAATTGCGGAAGCTTGCGCCGGGGACGGCGGGAGCTGCAATGCGGATTGGGATTTGCTCTCCCGGACCGCTCGATCCCCACACCGGGGTGGTGCTGAACCCTCCCAACGTGCCGTGCTGGAGAAATTTTCCACTGGCGGCTGAAATCGCGCGCCGCTACGGGTGTTCTGTAAAGGTCGAAAACGACGCCAAGGCAGCGGGGCTCGCCGAAGCCTTGTGGGGCGCGGGCCGTGGCTACAGGCATGTTTTCTACACCTGCATAGGAACCGGCATTGGGGCGGGAATCTTAATTGACCGGCGCATCTACCACGGACGAACTGGGGCGGCAGCGGAAGGCGGACACGTCACCATTGATTACCATGGACCTCGCTGCGGTTGCGGGAAGAAAGGCTGCATTGAAGCGCTGGCGTCCGGCACAGCAATCGGCAAAAAGGCGCGAGCTAAACTCGCGGAAAACATAGGCTGCAAATCAGTGATGCTCGATTTAGCAGGAGGAGATATCAACGCCGTGACTAGCGAGACAGTCGCACGAGCCCATGCCGCGGGGGATGCTCTGGCCAACGAAATTTTGCTGGAAACGGTCGAAGTCCTCACCGTCTGGCTCGGGAATATGATTGACCTACTGGAACCCGACGTCATGATTATGGGTGGCGGCGTGGCCACCATGTTGAGTCCTCTCTTCGATGAAATCCGCAAGCGACTGCCGAACTGGTGCTTGAATTCGCGGTGTTTGGAGATACCCCTGGTGGCGGCGCGCTACGGCGAATACGCAGGAATCGCCGGCGGTGCGGCTCTTTGTGCCCATCCGGGCACACTCTAGCTACGCCACACGAGCTCGGCTGCCCCTCCAACCCGCGGAGTGCGCTAGAATTATTGGTGGAGGAGTGGAGGAGTGGTGAGCGGTTGAAACCGGCGGTCTTGAAAAATGAAAACGGTTGTTCGCTATCTTGTTGAAAATTCACCTAATCCCTTTGCCAGCTGCAAGATAGCGCGATTTCCAATCTTTTGGATTTGCCTCGTTTTTGGTCATTTTACGCGGTCTACTGCTACAAATCTGCTACACTCGGCCTCTATTTACTGTTTCTTAAATAGAAGTGTAGCAAGTTTGCCCCAGCTACCGTCTAATTCCGAGATAAGCGACTGTCCGGCAATAGTTTACAGACGCGCCCCTGGAATGGATTGACGATTGATGCAACACGAATTGGAGACTTTCCGATAGAAACCAGTTGGTGTTGGACACGCGCTCCATTGCTACATTTCCGAGGACGAAGTCTTCGAAAGAAATGGTAAAACGCAGGCCGTAGACTAACCGCCCAAGTATTCCTTTGATCTGTTCGAAGATGAGTAGAGTTGGCCGCGGCAGGACAATTCCTCAGATCGGATACTGCGAAGCTACCACCCCTCAACATCCAGGAGTTTCATAAGATTGCGGCGAGGTTTGTGCTGTGCGCGGATTGACTGGACGAGGGCAACGAATTCGCGCTCTTTGCCTACTTGCCCCATCAATTTCCGAATCTTACGCAGGATTTCGATCGCATTTTCATACGCAGATCGCTCGGCGAGTTGAAGTATAGGTTTGAGTTGTTCTGTGTAGACGGCTATGGCGTCGGCAGGGTGTTCTTTCTCGCGTGCTTCGGCAAGCCGAAACCATAGAGCGTCGCGGCAACCTCCGATCTTCGCTTCTTGCCAAGCAGTTTCGACATCGGCTTCCCAGAGATAAATCTGTACCAAGTCGGAATGATCCGCTCGGGCGGGTGAGCCCCATTCGCTCCTTGGAGGTTGCTCCTTTCTCGCCACGATCTTTTCTCGCAATAGCGCGATGGCCTTTTCGCGCCATTCGGGCCATTGCTTTGCATGGCAGGCGCTCTTGTGGAGGACCTGATAGGCGTCGAGCCTGGGCCGTTCGCGAAAACTTGTCCAGGTGATCGTGATGGCTTCGCTGTGCCGCTTCCGCTTGTGATACTCCTCGATAAGGAACTCGCGCAGCCGACTATCCGTATTTGCTGGAAATGCGCGCGCGCCTCGCTCTGCCCATTCCAAGGCAGCCTCATCGTTCCCTGCTGCCCTGTAGATTAGTGCGATATCGAGAAAGCTGAAGGCTTCGGACAGATTCCGCGACTTGACCGCCACGAGCGCCTCAATATCGTCTGATTGCTTGGCAAGCGTCTCCATAATGTGAGTGATTCGCCAGCGCCCAGCATAACGCTCCGGGTCTTTCTCCCCTGGAGCCAGGGAAGGTACTCTTGTCCACTTCGCCTCGGCGAGCTTGCGATATCGCGCAAGCCCAGTATTGCCCAGTACGTCTGCATAGTCTCTGGCAGCCCCAAGAAAGATTTCCCAGTCGCTGGTGACTTCCCACTCGAAGAGGAATTGTGCGAGGGCCGAGGGATCTGGCTTGGCCACACAGCAAGCGGAGAGATGTAATTCTTGTAAGCGCTCGAGGATTCCGCCCATGAAACCGTCCGAATCATCCACTTGGTCCATCGCGGATTCCAGCCGTTCTAGCGCCCGCTCGACCAGTTCGCGGACTTCGGTTGCATGGCCGCGCTCCAGCAAACTGTCGAGGGAGTCGATGACGGCCTCGATCCCGCGCGCGTATTCCGGCATCCGCGCGTAGGCTACAGAGCCGCGATTGCGAATCGCTTTGTCAATTGCTGTGCGAAAAATGGCAAGGTCGGGCGGCTTCGCGCCTTTGTGCGCCATCTCCAGAACCAGCCGGTCGCGAAACTCAGAGTTCCACTCCGCCTGATGCATCAACAGCCTGACCAGCGCCTTCTTGTCTTGTTCCATCAGATGCTCGCGGATTTCTTCGTCGGTCATCTCCCGCTTTGCCAGCTGATCCGAGACTTCACCTTTCCGGTTTCGCCGGTCGAGCCAGGCCAATCCCACTGCGACGCAATGCTTGCAGAAGGCCTGGTCTTGTCCGACAGGGCAGTTGCAGTGGAACGCCAGATCTTCGTCCTTCGCCCAAAGTTTCACGCGGTAGTAGTAGGTGCCGCGCACCGCTGCTGATATCGTGCCGGTCTCCTCTTTCAGACCGATGACATGCCCGTCCGCGAAATACTCCTCGCCGCGCTCGAACGTCCGCTCTCCGGCGAGCCGCAATAGCGATTCTTCGTTCAGAAGATTTGCGAAATCGCTCATGAGTCCCACGCGTCAACTCTCAGAGCAACGATGCACAGAAGTGAATCCATCGAGATATGGCCAGATCTCTTTCGGTACAGATGCCTTCCTGATCAGTCCCTCCTCCAGAGCATGCTGGACCAATACGCGAGGGTCGAGTCGGCTCGTGAAGCGAACGTGGATGTCCCGGTTCGGTCCGTTGTGAAACGCATGGATTCGATTGGCTAGTTCGAATGAGTCGATTTTCCCCGCCCGCCATTCTCCAACTTCGGATCTCAGGCTTTCGAGAGCTCGCCTGAGCTCAGCTTCGTGTGCGGCTGCAATGATAGGGCGAAATATTTTCTTGATACGCGTCGGTAGCTCGCCTGCCTGCATTGCTGACCTCCGTTACAGATTCTACTTAGCCTAAAATTACTCGTTTCTCCTGTCCAGAGGGCGTCCAAAACCTATTCGACCATGTCCCATAAATTGGGGAGCGTCGGAAAGTTGTGGCCGAATGAATGGAAGGGCTCACAATTGCTGGTTCCTGCGAGCATGCGCAGGCGCAGCCTTCCTCTCTCAAGAATGTATTGTATATAACACATCCAAACCACATTCCATGATATGATTCATATATGTGATACATACTTCAGCGCAGTGCATGGTGTCGCATATAGCAAACATGGCCACCCGGCTGTACGGAACGATCTTCTATCAGAAGGACATCGCCGGAACACTCGAGCAGGTTCCGGACGGACGCTACGCGTTTACCTACGCACTCAGCTATTTAGCCAGTGGCGGCACACCAATCGCGTACACGTTGCCCCGGCAGGAAGAGCCCCACTACAGCTTTGGTCTCACCCCGTTCTTCGACAATCTGGTGGCTGAAGGATGGTTGGCCCGTGCGCAGGCTCGGGCCTTGGGTATTCAGGCCGACGATCGTTTCGCCCGTCTACTGGCTTTCGGGATGGATTGTCCCGGTGCGGTCTCGGTCATCGATCCTCGGCCGGAGCGCTCGCCGGATTTGACAGTTGGGAGCGGAGAGGAGATGGCGGCGCTCGCGAATCGCGCTTCGATTTCCGGCGTTCAGCCCAAGCTGTTCGCGGTGCGAAAAGGGGACGGGTTTCGTCCAGCCCAACAAGGAGAACCGGGCACGCACATTGCGAAACTTCCCTCCCCCGAACTCGATGGTGTGGTGGAACTAGAATATCTGACGACAACCGCGGCTGCTGCACTCTTACCGGATGACGACGTTGTGTCCGTGGAAGTTGCCACCGTTGAGAAAGTCCACGGATTATGTCTTTTGGTGCAACGGTTTGATCGAACTTCTGAGGGAGCGAAGATCCACTTTGAGGAGTTCAATCAATTGTTGGGACGGCCGTCGGAAGCAAAGTACGAAGGTTCGTACGGCGAGATGGCTGCGTTCATCTCGGCAAATCAATCGCAGCAACGGGAACAAGACATTGATCGGCTGTTTCGCAGGGTATTGACGTGCATTCTCCTTGGTAACAACGACGCGCACGCCAAGAACTTTGCTTTGCTGTATACCCGGGAAGGATTTCGGTTAGCGCCATTCTACGACATCGTAGCCGCAACGTTGTATCCACGTTTCAAGAGTTCGGGCATGGCGCTGCGCTTGGTTGGGGGAACCAACCCACATTCTCTAAGCGACATCGGGCCAAAGCACCTGTCACTCCTAGCACGTTCGTTCGGGCTGAACGAGGCCGCGCTGCAAGTTGCAGTGAACAGCTTGCGACGCCGATTGCCGGCCGCGGAAACTGCGATCAAGGCATCGCCAGTTGGTAGTTCGCCGTGGAAGAAAAGACTGGCTGAGCTTCTGAGGAAACGATGGAACGGAACATTCGACTCAATTGGGAGGTGATCGTCCGGGAAGCGCGCAAGCGCCGCAAGGAGCGAGGCCTGACGCAGCAGCATCTCGCTGCGCTGGCAAAGGTTGGCCGCTCGACTTTGCTCCGGTTCGAGAACAAGAAAGGCAACGTGACACTTTCCTCGGTTCTGAGGATTCTTGGAGTGTTGGACATGCTTGACCGGAAGCAGGAGGGAAGTCTCTTGATCAAACGATCCGCAAGCGGTGAAGACGGATTCACCGTGATGTTCTCTCCCAGTTTTGGCGGCGGAGCAATGGAGCCGAAATTATTTGCCGATCGGGAATCGCTAGATGCGTTCCTCAGCGACCTGGACGTTCCTCAGGAAACGAGGAGACGCACATTGGCCGATCTGGAGGCAAAAGGAGGCGCGGCGATTCCAAGGGCCGCCTTGAGCCAAGCGGAACTTCAGGAATATTGGCCCGTTCAATTCCCAGAAGCTCGCTAGCCGAAGAAGGTTTCTGATGAATGGCAGAAAGCGAGATTTGTCGGCTCATGGGAAAAGTGCGGCCAAAGCAAACGATTTACGCAGGCTGCGTAAATATTTACGCAAATCACATAATTCAAGCCCGTCAAGCTCTCGCGCCGGGCCGCACGGCCTATTGCAAAGTTAGTGCAGCACCAAGGCGGCGATTATCCTAAGGTGCCGGCTTGCAAGATTCAGATTATCCATATACCTCGAACTCGGGACAATCCTCTTGCCTTCGCGCAAGAGGAATTGAAGTGGCAAGACAATGGCGAGATTGTGGCGAGAATATGGAGAGAAAATATATATTAGACGAACCTATCGATTGGCCTGAATTCACCATCGGAACGGCTCCTGACCAAGACAATTGGTGCAACGGTCCTTCGGTCAACACGCGAATGCCGGATATCCGTTGGCGCTCTCCCGACAGATTCTTGCCGACTCTTTTCCGCTCATAGCCCAAAAGTGGCGGAGCGGTTGAAACCGGCGGTCTCTCTGATTCTCAAAACCTCGTCTGGAAATAGAAACCGCACCTCTGGCATTTGTAAGTCCATTGTTTGCACAAGAACCTTCAGAACTGTTTCGATAAAACATACGCTCCAGCTCACCCGGATCTCGATTTCAGCTACATTCTTGCTACACCCCTGCACCAAAATGCAGCAGTTCGAATCCAAAGTGTAGCAAACTGGCCGCTAACTCACAGAATACGTTAGAATTAAAAACGGAGGAGTGGGTGAGCGGTTGAAACCGGCGGTCTTGAAAACCGTTAGGCTCGAAAGGGTCTCGGGGGTTCGAATCCCTCCTCCTCCGCCATGAGGCAAAGTTTGCGAGCCACGCCTTGGAGGGATTGCCGCGCCTTTCGTTTATTTTTAGGCCAAGCTGGAGTGATCGCCGGCACGCATCCCTGCCCTGCGCGCTTACACTAGAAATACCAATAGTATGTCTTCATCCCGCAGAATCGCCTGGGTAGTCGGAACTTGGATTTTCATCCTTGTCGTCTACACCGCCGCGTCGCTGTTGTTGAAGCGCGGCTCGGAGCCGCTGATCACCTTCGGCAACCTTGTGCAGTGCATTGTGCCGCTCCTGGCCAATGCGGGCCTGTTGCTGAATGCAGGCACGCCGAATTGGCGGAGGAACCTCTTCTGGATGCTGATCGCCATGAGCTGCACACTTTGGATGATCGGGCAGTTCCAGTGGACTTACCACGAGGTCTACCTGCACAACCCGCTTCCCGATCTAAACGGGGGAGATATCCTCTTCTTTCTGCGCGGCATTCCGATGATGGCGGCGCTTGCGTTGCGGCCGCACCGCCGGCGTGGAGAAATCCAACTGCGGTTTGGGTATCTGGATTTTGTGCTTTTATTTACGTGGTGGACTTTCCTCTATGCCTTTGCCGTCTTGCCATGGATTTATGCGTCGCCGATAGTCGCCCAATACAATTACAACTACAATCTGCTGACCAACATCCAGAGCATGGTGATCGTGGGCGGACTGGCGGCTTTGTGGCTGACGTCCAGCGGAGTCTGGCGGACTGTGTACGCCAATCTCTTTGGTGGCGCAACTCTTTACATGCTCACCTCCCTGGTGATTAACGTCGCCATTCCAGCTAAGGCTTACTACACGGGAAGTCTGTATGACCTTCCTCTGCTTTCGCACTTCCTCTGGTTTGCCCTGGCCGGCGTCATCGCTTATGACAATCGAGACAGGTTGGATGCTCTCTCCGAAAACGCTTACGACTCGGATCCTGAATCAACTTCGGAAGAAAATGTCTGGCCGGCTCGCATGGCGATGGTCGCGGTGATTTCGCTTCCGGTGTTTGCGATTTATACGTTGCGGTTTAGCCACGACGATCCCGCCGTTCGTGATTTTCGTTTGATGGCCACTCTAATTGCCTCCGTCCCGCTCGCATTCTTGATCTTCCTGCGAACACACCTGGCGGACCGAGACCGTTCGCGGCTTCTCGCCCGGTCGGAACAATCCATCGAGAACCTGAAACGGCTGCAGGCGCAGATCGTGCAATCGGAGAAACTTGTTTCCCTGGGCCAGCTTGCCGCCGGCGCGGCTCACGAAATCAACAACCCGCTCGCGGCGATCCTCGGTTTTTCCGATCTGCTCGCCGATGATCCAACGGTTCCGGAGAAAGCGCGCGCGACGGCGTCAAAAATACGCGATCAGGCGCGCCGCACAAAAACTCTGGTCGGCAATCTTTTGAGTTTCGCGCGCCAGGTACCGGCCGAACGCACCCTCCTCGACATAAACACGGTGGTGAACAACGCGGTGCAGCTTCGTGCGCTCGACCTGCGCTCCGGGACCACGCGCATCGAGTTGCAGTTGGAGTCCGTCCTCCCCGGCGTTCGCGGCGATGGAAATCAATTGATGCAGGTTTTTTTCAACATCATCAGCAACGCCTTGGAAGCCATGGAAGCAGCCAGCGGCGGTGTTCTGACCATCAAAACGATCCGCGACCGGGGCAACGTCGTCATCCTCTTCTCTGATACCGGGCCCGGTCTCAAGGACCCACAGCGCGTGTTCGATCCTTTCTATACGACGAAGCCGGTGGGCAAAGGCACGGGCTTGGGACTTAGCATTTGCTTCGGCATCGTCCAGGAGCACGGCGGAAAGATCCTTTCTTACAACCGGCAGGAAGGCGGGGCTGTCTTCCGCGTGGAATTGCCTGCGGTCCTCGCAGCACTGCCAGCAAAGGAATTGCATCTCAGCACTGCCTCGACGTCTCCTCAAAAACCATCCTGAAAGCCCTCCAGCAACCTGGCATCTATTCGCCCTATGCCCGACGTTCAACACGACTCATGTTAGAGTTTTGCATTCCACTCTCGACGCTGCGCAGGGGGAGTCCCGATGCCGGAAATAGCCATTCAAACGCAGAAGCTTACGCGGAGGTTCGGGAACCTCACTGCCGTCGACAGCATCGATCTTCAGGTGACGGCCGGACAATTCTTCGGTTTTCTTGGACCGAACGGCGCGGGTAAATCGACGACCATCAAAATTTTGACGGGTTTGCTTGCGCCGACCTCCGGCAGCATCCAGCTTCTTGGCGTGGACTTTGCGGTGGACCCGGTCGACGTGAAACGCCAGATTGGCGTTGTGCCGGAAGGCATGGGACTTTTCGAGCGCTTGACGGGCGCCGAGTATCTGAAATTCGTCGGCCGGATGTATGGCCTGGACCGTGTCACAACGCAACGCCGCTCGGAGGAGCTGCTTGAATTCATGCAGCTCGCCGATCGGCCCAAGACCATGATCGCGGATTACTCCCATGGGATGCAGAAAAAGCTTGCTCTTGCGGCCGCGGTGATTCACGGACCGCGAATTCTCTTCCTCGATGAACCATTTGAGGGTGTGGACGCGCTTGCGGCAGGTGCGCTGAAAGCGCTCCTGGCGCGCATGACGGAACGCGGTACAACCATTTTTCTGACGTCCCACGTCTTGGAAATCGTCGAACGGCTGTGCAGCCATGTAGCCATCATTCACAAGGGGCGGCTCGTCGCGCAGGGATCTCTGGAAGAATTGCGGGCGGGGATTTCAGGTGAAGCCGGAAGCACGACCACACTCGAGGAGATTTTCCTCTCCATCGTTGGACAGGACGGCACGGAGCGCCCGCAGCTTGAGGAGCTTTCATGGCTGATGTGACGCAGTCCGTCAATGTCTTCGAGCAGATCCGCCTGGTTGCTGGACTGCGCTGGCGTATCCTGCGGAATAGACTGCGCAAGAAAAATAATCGCCTTGACCTGATCGGTCTGATCTTCACGGGGCTCTTCGGGAGCATCTTGGTGATCGGATTGAGCTTTGCTTTCTACGCGGGCGCCTACGCCTTTCTATCGGGAGGGCACCTGGGGTGGATGGCTTTGCTTTTCTGGGGTATTTTTCTTTTCTGGCAGGCTTTTCCCGTTTTTGTGGCGGGCTTCGGTGCGAACTTTGAATTCCGCACTCTGCTTCGGTTTCCGCTGAGCCTGCGCGCGTTCTACGCCATTGGGTTGGCTTATGGCTTTGCCGATTTCTCGGCGCTAGCGTCAGTGTGCTGGTTGCTGGCGATGACCGCAGGAGCTACGGCTGCCAAACCAGGCGTGCTGCCAGCCATGTTGGTGATCGTCGCTGTTTTCATGCTGATGAATGTAACGATTGAACGCCTCATTGGTTCCTGGCTGGAGCGCTTGCTCGCACGCCGGCGGACCAGGGAACTTTTCCTTGGTCTTTTTGTCCTTTCTATGGTTTCTCTGAATTTTATTACGCCCCTCATGCAGCGTTACGGGGCGTGGGCGCGGCCGATATTCTTGCGCCTCATACCCTACTTTGCATGGCTTCCGCCTTCGCTTGCGGGCCGGGCCCTCGCTGCAGTTATGCAGCTGCAGCCCGCTGCGTTTCTGCTAAGTTTCGCGATCCTTGTGCTCTATTTAGTTTTGTTCAGCTTTCTATTGTGGCGCCGCTTTGCCGCGCAGTATCGCGGCGAAGAACTCAGTGAAACCGCAGCGCCTGCCCGCGCGGCAGTCCGTCCGATCCCAGCGAAAGATGATGGTCCCGATCGATTGAGTTTGCTTTCGCCTCAGGTGGCGGCGATCGTGCGCAAAGAGTTCCGCTATCTTACTCGCAACGGTTTCGCGTATCTCACGCTGCTGATGCCCCCGCTGCTGATCCTGGGGATTTTCAGCATGAATTCTGCCGGGTGGCATCTGACTAGGGGTGGCAGGGGCGTCTCCGCGGAGATCTTTTTCCCCGGCATGATGGCGTACCTCATCCTCATTTTGATGGCGCCAGCCTACAACAGCTTTGCCTACGAAGGTCGCGGCATTCAGACCTATTTCACCGCCCCGCTGCGCTTTCGCGACGTAATGCTTGGCAAGAATCTGATGCTCGTCTTCGTGCTCTCGATAGAAATCGCGCTTTCGATGGGAATGCTCGCATGGCGCGTTGGCCTTCCTTCGGCCCACATGCTTGTGGCCACCTGCGCGGCCATTGTTTTCACCATCGTGGGCCAGCTCACCATCGCCAATTGGTCCTCGATCACTTTTCCGCGCAAGATGGAATTCGGCCGGATGCATGGCCAGCGGCAATCCGGTATGGCCGTGCTCGTTGCGTTTGGCGCGCAGATTTTGATGGGTGGGATTTCCGCGGTGATTCTTTTCACCGGAAATTGGACGGGTAATCCCTGGCTTCCTACGGAAGCCTTCATGTTCTTGGCCGCGGCGGCAGTTGCAGGCTACTTCGCGTCGCTGGATGCCTTCACGAAACTTGCGGAGAAGAAGAAGGAAGCCTTGATCGAAGCATTGTGCCGGTGACCCTTTACGTTAGTCTCGATGCGCGCAAGGCCGCGCGTGCTATTTCTCTTTCCGCATGAATTCGGCGTAGCGCGCGGCAATCGCGTGCCACGAAAAATATTGCCGCTGGGCCAGCAAGCTTCGTTGCGCCAGTGAGGCGCGGTAGTGCTCGTCCTCCAAAACACGGAGCAGCACGTCCCCAAGATCGCCTTTCCTCTGAGGCGAAAAAAGCGCCAGGCCCGCTTCGGTAATCGGCGCCGCCGTTTCCGAGCCCTCGAACGCAATCACCGGCAAACCGCAGGCAATCCCCGCGATGGCACTGCCTCGCCGCGAAGAAATTGGCCCGCGCACAAAGAGCAAAACGTCGGAAATGGAGAGACTGCGCACTACATCTTCTGGAGGTAGGACTCCCAGCACGTGGAGTTCAACCCCGCTATCGCGGAAACGGTTCGTCAACTCCGCTTCCGCACTTTGCGCGTTTCGGCCAAAAACTATCAGTCGCAAATTGCCGGCGCGCGCAGCGGCAAACCGAACAGCTTCGACGATGTTATCGATTTCCCATCGTCCCGATTCGCCCCCGGTGATGCTGAAAACCGCAACGCTTAATTTCCCTCCTGTCGAAATGCCCTGTCTCGAGTTGGCTTCTCCGGATGTAGGCAGATTTGCTCCGACAGGAATAAAGCGTCCTTTGCCATGTTCGTGTTTGGTCCAGGAAATTTTCTGCAGTGGAACCGTAAAAACGGCCTCGTCGCAGAATCGCAGCGATTTGAGCATGACCTGCAGCTGCGCGCGGCGCCGCAATGTGTCAATCACGCGCTTTCCGCTATAGGGTTCCACGTCGTGAAACACTACGCCTAAGCGAACACCGGCCGCTCTCAGAATTTTTAAGACTTGGAGAAATCGCAGCGGGAAGCCGCGCGCGGACCATGACAGCGCCGTGTATTGCACCATCACCCACGCTCCACGCCACCCTTGTGCCCGATGCCGAAGCGAACTTGCGGCGCGCCTCCACCCGCTTTCGCGCCACGCGACGCGCTCGATGATCAATTCGAAGTCCTCCGGAAGCAGAGCTTCGCCGAGGTAGCGGCAATACTCCTCGACCGCGTCCGTAGGCGCATCGCGCCGTCCAAGTAACGCGATGACACGCTGCCCGCTCATTTTGGGATACTCATTTTTCAACGAGGAAGCTTCCGATCACCAGTGCGTCCATCCCCGAACTGAAAAATGTACGTATCGCGTCGGTCGGAGTGTGCACGATGGCTTCACCGCGCAGATTGAATGACGTATTCATAATGACCGGCACGCCCGTGCGTTTTCCGAATTCATCGATCAGCCGCCAATAGAGTGGATTGATTTCTTTCTCGACCGTTTGTGGCCTGGCGCTGCCGTCCACGTGCGTAACAGACGGTATTACGCTTCGTTTTTCCGCACGCACTTGCGCCGTCAAAATCATAAACGGTGAATCCGTGGCGCTCTCCAGGTATTCGCCCGCCGCTTCTTTCTTGAACGATGGTGCAAACGGCCGCCACCACTCCCGGAATTTCACCGCATTATTGACCTTGGCGTTCATTTCCGGATCGCGCGGATCGGCGAGAATCGAGCGGTTCCCGAGAGCGCGCGGGCCAAATTCCATGCGTCCCTGGAACCATCCGAGAATTTTCCCCTGCGAGAGCAACTCGGCTGCAGTCAGGGCGGAGTCCGCCAGTTTCTGGTAACGCAACTTATACGTGCGCAGAGCATTTTCGATCGCCTCGTCGTCAAAACTTGGCCCCCAATATCCGTGCCGCATCGGCTTGTTTGGCAATTTTCCATTCCCGTCAAGATACGGCGCAAGCGCCGCTCCCAGCGCCACGCCATCATCCGATGCCGCGGGCTGCACGAACAACTTGTCCACAAGGCCGGACGCCACAATCTTCCCATTGGCTTTGGAGTTCAGCGCTACACCTCCCGCGAGGCAAACATTCCGCGACCCGGTTTTCTCAATTGCCATCCGCACCACGTTCATCATCGCGATTTCACAAGCATCCTGAACGGCATAAGCAATGTTCTTGTGCCGGTCGTCGATATCGCTCTCTGCAACCCGAGCGGGGCCGAGAAGCGCCGCAATGCCGACAGACGAGCTCGCGCCGTTAGAGATCAGTTGCTTCGTGTGTACGCGGTACGGCACCGCCTTCAAATCAATGAAGGCAGACAAATTCACGCCCGGCTTCCCGTACGGCGCCAGCCCCATGACTTTCCACTCGTCACTGTTAGGCTGAAAACCGAGAAACTCAGTGAATGCGCTGTAGAAATATCCAACCGAATCCGGAAATGGAATCATCAGGACCGGATCAAGCCTCCCGTTGTGCCCGCGCCAGATCGTAGTCGCTTCCCACGCCCCGCGCCCATCCATGACCACAGCGGCCGCATCGTCATACCCCGAGTACGCATAGGCGCTGATGGCGTGCGCAAGGTGATGGTCGACAAACCGCATTCTCGCTTTCGTTGGCCCGAACTGCTGGGCGAATTTCTTCGCTCCGCTTTCCTGATGCCACATGCTCAGGAAGTGCAGCGTCGAATTCAGTCCATTGAGATACGTCAGCGGTATTTTCCCCGTGGCATAGCACTTCAAATCGTGCCGGAAGACCGGCCCCGCGGTCTGCCAGCCGAAACACACTTCATCCAACTGCTCCGCACGCACCTTCGCGAAGTCCAGACACGCGCGAATCGCGTTTTTTGGAAAACCGGCATCGTGCTTCAGCCGGCTGATGCGCTCTTCCGCTACGGCAAACAGCAGCTCGCCGTCGCGCACGATGCACGCCGACGAGTCATGCATCTGCGAATAATTAATCCCCAGCGTAATCATGCTTCGCCGCGTTCCCTTCTGGGCATCAATAACGATCCCGGGCAAACTGAATCCCCGGTGTGGTCACAGTATTCCAAGGCATTGCAGGAGTATCGCCGATTTGGCTCAACGCCCAACTCGAACATCTTCTTCGCTGGGATTTTTTGGCTTCGTCACTGTCGCAAAGTCTGGATTGATTCCCATTGCCCGGTTAAAAACCTTTTCGTGCCGCCGCGCGGACGCACTCCAAGTATAGCGTTTCATTTTCTCCTGGGCCGCACTCCCGAGCCGTTGACGCAGGCCATCGTCCAGGCAAAGTTTAGTGATTGCTGACGCAAGCGAGTCCCCGTCTCCGGGAATGGCGAACAGCCCGTCGTGCGAATCCTCAATCAAATCGGTCATGCCGCTCGACTCCGTCGTAACCACAGGCATTCCGCTGGCCATGGCTTCGAGCACGACCAGCGGCATTCCCTCCATCAGAGAAGGCAGTACGAAGATTTCATGCTCTGCATACAAACTTGAAATCTCTGCGCGCGAAACGAACGGCCAAACGTCCAGCGCCGCTTGAGCGGCCGGTGGAAAGCTCCGGCGCACGCGTTCTTCCGGCTCGCCACAGCCGGCGATTGTTAGTCGAGCTTCGGGAACTTGACGGAGTACTTTCTCAAACGCTTCTGCCAGGTAGTAAATTCCCTTGTGGTCGATCCAGGTTCCTACGAACAGGAGCCTTGTCGCAATTCCCTGGGAGAAAGCCCGGGCGTGGAAAAACTCCGGTCCCACACCGTTCGGTATGAACCAAACGCGGTCTGGAGGCAAATTGTAGCGGAGCTGAAGAAAAAGCAATGATTCGCGGTTCGTCACGATGCATTGGTCGGCGGTCTCAAAAGACCAGCGATAGGTACGCATATGATAGAAGTGCTGCCACACGCGATTCTTCCATTGGAAATAATCTGCGCGCCCTTTCTTTGCCTCCCTGCCCATCGCATAGTTCCGGCGCTCCTCCAGGCCGTGCATGGTCATCACGTACGGTGGACCGGCCCGTGAACTTCGACGCCTTTGCGACCCGTACCAAAAACCAAAAGGCGCATGGATGTTGACAACGTCATATTCGGTTCGCACTTCCCTGACATATTCAGAGATCTTTTTCGCGAATTCGATGGTGCGAAAGCGGTTTGGCCATTCTTGCTGAGGAAGCAAGTCTTCGAAAAAAATGGGCTTTACAGCGTGCCCCAAGGCGCCAAGTTCCTTCGCCAGATTGTAGACAATTCCCGCAACTCCGGCCTCGGCCTTCCCCGGCACTCCCGAAATCATCAGAATCCTCATCTAGGTGCTGCCTCTCTCTTTGCCGATCCCCAATACCTACTCAATGAAGACATTATTGGTATCCTTCGCTTGAGAGGTAAATTTCACATTTTCACCGCGATCCGGCCCGTGTAATCGATTCGGTTGAGGAGAATGGGAATGTGATTCTGAGTGAAATACTCATCGCAGGCTTGCCGCGAACCTTGCCAATGCCCGTAGTCGTCGATAATGATCACACCCGCTTTCGATAATCGCGGGAAGAGATGAACCAACTCGTGCCTGGTGGAATCATACCAGTCGGTATCCAGCCGCAGCAGGGCGATCAAATCCGGCGCGCTACGCAGGAGAGTGTCCTCAACTTTACCTTGTACAAAATGGATTTTTTCCCTGGGATAGCCGGTCCCATACAAAACTTCTTTTACCTGCTCCAGTGGGGCGTCGTCACACCTGTCACCCGGGCTGTCTAGCAGAGCCTGCGAGGCTCTTTTGCCTGCGTAATCAACATCTTTCGCCGTGGGCTCGGTCATGCCTTCAAATGTATCGAACAGATACAGCTCGCGGCGAATATCTTGTACTTCGAGAAGCGTCCTGGCGATAGCGGCCATGCTGCCCCCCTTCCACACTCCGCATTCGACGAATGCTCCCGGAATGCTGTTTGTGCTCACATACCGGACTGCTTGGATGAGCGAGTAGATCCTCTCCGCGCTCGTCATCGTCCAAGGGCGAACTTCGCGGACAAGATCAGCTTCATCCTTCCGAAAATCGGGAGGACACAGTTGATCGCGGGGGGGGTAGCGAATGATGTCGACTCCGAATAGCCTGAAGGTCTTGTGAATTACAGTCTTGATCATAGTCCAGCACGCCAATCCTTTTGGATGTGCTCCATCTCGGGAACCGGAAGCCAACGCGAGCGAGCGCGCCGATAGAAGCCACTCTGGGCTAGTTTCCTTTGAACACTGTAGAAGTTCCTCGGGGTCGTAAATAATGCTGCCATGAGGATTGCAGATTTGAAAACGCGGTGAGAAAACGGCGCCTCAGGATGCAATATTTTGTAGATCTTCCATTCGGTCCTTACTGTTTCCCACGGCCACCCGCCATCGAGCCCGAGTCGAAGCTGGTCCGCACTAGCTTGCGTATACTCGGTCACGGCGCCGCGTATTCGAGCGTCGATACCGAGCATCTCAAGCCGTGTTGACAGACTACTTGCAAGAATGGCGAGTGATTTTTGCTTGCGGCGCAGTTTTTGCGGGTCATGGCCAGCGAGTTGATAGCTGTTCGCGTCATGAAGGCGATAGTAGGTGAGCGCTTCCGGCAAAATCTGTACGCCCGTTGACACTGCCGCGAGCGTAGACAAAAACTCATCTGCTTGAACTTCTATTGCATCCGGAACTGGTCCAATCTTCCGGAGCAAATCGGTGCGGACCGTCATGCGGCTCGTCCCGAGAAAAGAGCCTCGCCGTCGTAACAAGCGCGCACCCTCGATGGTATTGGCCTGGAAATGGAACCCTTCGCGGAGAGTCTCGGCCTGCTCGCGTCCGTCGCGCTGAACGTTGACGATGCCGTGCCCGACAATTCCCACCGATGGGTCCGCAGCCATAGCTTGCGATACGCGCGCTAACTTCTGTTGGGCCCACCAGTCGTCGCCGTCGAGGAACGCTACAATTTCTCCCTTGCATTCCGGAATACCGGCATTGAACGCTGAAGCTTGTCCACCATTCTCTTTGCGCAACAGCCGCACACGCGGCTCGAATTTCTTCACGATCTCCGGAGTGCGATCCGTCGAGCCGTCGTCTACAACGATGACTTCACGCTCGGAACTGGGAAAATCCTGCTCCAGCACGCTCACGATCGCCTTTTCGATAAAGCGCTCGTGGTTGTACGTATCAATGAGAACGCTGACAAAATTTCTCGCCAAATTACGGCTCCCCCAAGAATTCTCAATCGCGCTTTCGCGCCAAACAATACAAATACGTCCCTTTGAACCCGCGCATTCGAACGTATGGATATGCAACTATCGCCAGAGGAAAGCACGCTGCATACTTGATCCGACGCAGCATTTCCACTACACGCTGCCGTGCGGTTGGTGTTGCCCGCAAAACCGCCTCTGCCTGATCCGGCGCCATTTGCATCACGTCGCGAAAACTCTTCGAGGCATCTCCCGCCGCCGCTTGCGAAATCCCCGTTCGGAAGGCCATGTTAATCATCTGCGCCGCGTGCGAGAGGCCAACTGGCTGCTCACGGATGGATAAAACATCAAAACCCTGCGCACTCAAACACTTTCTGAGCGCCCCTTCATTCCACCGCAGGAAATGATTCGGCGGAAAGTCCAGAACGTCCGGCCCCGTCAGCCACCGTTCGCGATTCGGCACGCTCAGCGCGATCATCCCGCCCGGCTTCACGCATGCTCTTACCTTTTGAAGGAATTCCACCGGTGCGGCTTGATGCTCCAACACTTCAAAAAATGTCACCACATCAAACCGTTTTTCCGCGTATCGCTCCGCAAATTCGGAAATCGTCAAAGGAAGAATGCTTTGCAAACCGAGCCGCTCTTTTGCAAAGCGCGCTGCGTTGCGGTCCAGTTCGATGCCGGTCACTTCATAGCCGGCTTTGCGTGCCGCCGCCAAAAAATTCCCGGTGCCACAGCCGATGTCCAGCAACTCGCCGCCGCAGGGAGCAAGCGCATCTGCCAGAAAATACTTGTGTCCGGGCTCCAGCGGTAGCAGCTTTTCATCCCGGCCACCGTACATCTGTTCGTACCAACGCGCGTCGGGCATTTCCCGTGGTTCCCAAGCCTGTAGCCCGCACGCCTCGCATTCAAAGAGCTTGTATCTTCCATACTGTTCGATAGCAGGAGCACGGGATGCTTCACCGCACCCCGGACAGACAAAAGCACTCACCGCTTGCGAGAAACCGCCACGGCTCGAAGCAGCCACTGTCCCGGCTCCCACTGTCCCTTGCGATGCCATCAGTTCATTTCAGCTCTTTGCGGCCAAAGCTTTTTCCCTTTCCGCCTTCTTCTCTACAGGGGAAGCAAACATCTGCTTGCGCTTCGTTCGCACGTCGTCCAGAACATGCAGATGATGATAGCCCAAGAATAGGGCCGCGATGGCGCGCAGATAGGAGTAAGCCCGATGCCGTGGAGTCATGATCTCGCCGTAGGTTCGCGGGAAATCAATCAAGTGCTGAAAGTATTTCCAACGCCCCGGCGCTCGCACCGCGTATCCGTCGCTCTGCTGCGCTTTTATCCATTGTTTCAGGTACGCGCGAATTTTCGGGGAGTTCACGTCCTCGCCATGCTTTTTCAGCCAATTCTCTATCTCACTGAGGAGCGCTTCGCGCACGGCCATCCTGCGCTCGATCTGCCGTCGTGACACTCCCTCCGCGTTTGCCTGAAACAGATTCGCTCCATGCAACCGGTATTTCCCCAGGAACTCCGGCACGGCTACAACGGGTGCGACAAATATGATCAGTGCCGTCAAATAAGCATCGGCCTGAAATCTCAGCGTCTCCGGCACCGGCAACAATTTCTGCAACGCTTCCCGGCGGAACGCCAGGCACGACGTTCCCACCATCGGATATTGCAGCAACGCCCGCCTGTTTTCCGGTACGCGTCCCGAAACAGGTATGAAATAGGTGTCCTCGGAAATATCGCACGTGCCATCCCACAAGTGCACCCGGTGGTACACCATCCCCGCTCCGGGATGCCGTTCGAATACTTCGTAGACGTGCCCTAATTTTTCTGGAAGCCAGACATCATCTGCATCCAGCAGCGCCATCACTTCTCCGCGCGCATGCGCAAAACCGAAGTTGAACGCCGAAGCTTGTCCTCCATTCGGCTTCTTAAAATAACGGATCGCCTCCCCGAATTTGCGCAAGCGTTCTTCCGTGTTGTCAGTCGAACCATCGTCCACGACTAGAATTTCCCGCTCCTCAGCCGGAAAATCCTGTCCCAGAGCGCTCGCAACCGCTTCTTCGATGTATTCCCCATAATTGTAGGTATCGATCAGGACCGTGAAGAAAGGGGCTTTCATTCTTACCTGATTCGGCTCATCGCGCCGTGGCCTGCGCCGACTGCGCGCGCTGCGAGGCGATAATTTCCTCGAGGATCGCGTCCAATCCCCGCGTAATCTTCCAATTCGGATAGTGGCTCTGAAATTTCCCAAGGTTCGAGATGTAGCAGATGTGATCGCCTTTTCGCGCTTCGTCCACGTAACGCCAATCCAGTTTGCGCCCGGTCATCTGCTCGATCCGCTCGATCGCCTCCAGCATCGAAATGCTGTTCGCGCGGCCTCCGCCCATGTTGTACACCTGGCCGGGCCGCGGATTTGCAGCAAACTCCTCGATGGCGCGAACCACGTCATGACTGTGAATATTGTCGCGCACCTGCTTCCCCTTATAGCCAAAAACGGTATACTTGCCGCCGCTGAGTGTCACCTTCACCAAATACGACAAGAAGCCGTGCAATTCAACGCCCGAGTGCGATGGCCCCGTCAGACAGCCGCCTCGAAAGATTCCCACCTTCATGTTGAAGTAGCGCCCATACTCTTGCGCAACGAGATCCGCCGCCGCCTTCGAAGCGCCAAACAGCGAATGCAGCGTTTGATCGATCCGGCAGCTCTCGTCGATTCCCGCAAAATCTTCC